>JAWXUE010000026.1:0-18999 GCA_044432925.1 bacterium
AGTATCAATATATTTTGAATTAAGTTTTCCATTAACTCTATTTCTTAAATATAAATACTTATTTCCTTTTGATTCTTTTATTTCAACTGTACCACTATAACTAAGATGTTTTAATTTAGAGTTAAGTTCTGCTTTAAGTCTTAACAAATCTTGTATTTTTTCGAAGTTATTCATTTTATCATTCCTTTCATCAAAAAATAGGGAACTTTTTATAATTTTATTATACCATAAGTTCCCTATTTTTAAAAGTTTTAAATTTTTTTAAAAGTTATCTGTCATAATAAAATACTTAAGTAATCAAAAACTTTATCATATACACCTAACTTTTTTGCATATAATCTTAGTTTCGAAATATCTTTATCCTTCCTTTTAATATAAACTCTTAGAGTTTTTTTTACTTGTTCTTCATCTAACTTAGTTCTAAACTTAATTAAATCACATATACATCTTTCTACATCATAAATCTTTATAGTATTTCCAAGATTTGTTTCAACTAGTGTAACACCTACTTCAAACACATCCTTAGAACAAACAAATACATTATATTTTTTTCTAATTTCGACATTGTAATCTCTAGGTGTTGTTATAGTATACATATTAGGAATTAATTCAGTTAAGCCATGAAAATATAAAGCTGTGAAATGCGAAAAAATTACTTTTTATATTTTAATTGTAAATTAAAGAAATCATCTTTTAACGAATTCTTATGTAAATAAATTCCATTACTTATTTTTTCAAAATTGAACTTATTAACATAGATACTAATGTAAGTTCTTGGTATATTAATAATTTTAAAATATTTTACGATTAAGTAGCCATTGTTTACACTAGTAAATAAATTAATAAAGTTAAAATAAAATTCTTGTTTATTATCTACGTTCTTTCTAATAAATTCTTCAATACCACCTGTATCATCATTAATAACTTTCTTTAGTACTATTTCTAAATTTAGTTGATTAGAACACAAAAATTCATTACTAATTAAACTTTCATACATTTTTATATATAAATTATTATCCATATTCCCACCTCTTTACATCTACACCACAATTTTATCATTTGTTTGTATAAAGAATAAATAAAAATACTTGTAATTTTATGTAATGAAATTTCACCTTCAATTATATTATTACAAGTACTAATTATTTTACTATTAAATTTCTTATTTTAAATTATTTCTTGACCACTTAGCATAAAGATAAAGTCCTTCATATGAATTATGAACCTTATCACTAATAATTATTTCTTTTCCAGTAATGTCACTTTCAAAATCCCATTTATTTAAACACTGTTCTTCTTTATACCAACCTTCAAATGTGTAACCATCTCTTTGTGGTATTGGTGGTATAAATGTTATTATACTTTCATTATAACTATCTACCCAATAGTATCCTTCATTTTCACTATTATCATAATTATACATATATGATACATTAGCTATTTTATTTGGGCTATCATATTGATAAGGTTTTTCAATTTTTTCTTTATAATAATTATATCCATAAATAACGCCTTCTGATGTTGATACTCTTCTAAAGGAAGCACTTAAATTCCAATATACATTAAATGTAGTTTGTAAGTTTATTACTTCTCCTCGCATAAGATCCTCTTTGGGGGAATTAACAAAAAATAGTTTTTCTAAATTATCACTTCCGAAATCCCCAACGTAATCGGTATACCACATGGACCAATTAATTTTATATCCAATACCATAAACAGTTATTCCATCTATTTCTTCTGGATATATTAAAGTAGTTTGTTCTTTACCTAATTCTGTTAGTTCTAATAGATAAGCTTTTTTAGTTCCATCTTTTTCTGTTTTAACAGCATATTTATAATAGCCACTTTCATATTCAGGGTAACGATCTCTTGAATTACAACCTGATATTGTTAGGGCGGTTGCTATTAATAACATAATAGAAAATAATTTTTTCATTTGAATCACTCCTTAGTCTTTTTTTACAAATATTTAATACGATTTGATTCTTATTAATAATGATATTTATATTTTATTATAAACTCGTAAGTCGACTAACTTTGTTAGACCCTCTTCAATAATATTATACAATATATTGAAGAATTTTCCAACAATACTATATTAAATTCATTAATAATAATATAGTTATAATTATTAAAAATCTATATCTAAAAATGTTAAAATAATTTCAATTTCTCTTAAAATTAAAAAAAGAGCCGTTTTTTCGGTCCTTTTATGAAGAAAATGTGTAGGCAAATGAAACTCACCCCTCACGGTATGAACTTCTTCCCAACTGACGCAGCAGGAACACCATTTAGTGCAAGTGTATTTGCTGTAACGGGAGATTATATAGCTGATTTAAATGAAGATTTAGCAGCTGAATCTAAAGCTAGAGTAACATATGAACATTTAATGACATTGACTGATGATCCAGGAGTTTTAAAAGTATTATCATTTTTAAGAGAAAGAGAAATAGTTCACTATCAAAGATTTGGTGAATTGTTAAATAAGTATTATAAATTACAAGATGAAGGCAAACTATAAAGTTTGTTTTTTATTTATATATTCTTTTATTACATATTTATTATATACATAACATTACATGGTCATTTCATAATTTGAGGTTTTTAGAAATTAATTTAATAATTATTCGAATTTTGACCAACAATAATCAATCATAAATTTAGATATATTATTAAAAGAATTTTCTTTATCTTCATAATATAAAACTAACAACTTTTTAAAGTCAGGTACTTTGTCAAATGGTACTACTATAATACCCATACCTTTAGATATTAAAAAGTGATTTGCAAAAATAATTGATGCTCTTTTATTTCCATCAATAAATATTTGCTTTTTCATACAATATAAACATAATTTAATTGCTATATAAATATCTTCTTCATCACTTGATAATATTTCATTTATCTCTTCAATAACAATTGCTTCTAAAGGAATATCCGGTACATAAGTAGTACCACCTATTCTAACAGGTACATTTCTGATTTTACCACCATTTTGATATAAACCTTCATTAATCAATTTAGTTATATGACATAAAATATGATAATGTGAATTAGATGAAATAACATCTTTGTCTAAAATAAAATCCCAAGAATGTTTTAAATTTAATATTTTTAATACATCCTCAACATTCATATTGTTTATCTTACCGCGTTCTATTATAGTTTCAGTATCAGGAAAAGTTGTTGCTATACCTTCTAAAATAGCTTGATCATAAATTAGATTCTTAAGATTCGCTCTAGCGAAATCTAGATTTAATAATACTTCTTTAGGTAAATCAGATTGAAAATAATCTAATTGAATTAACTCTTTTTCTATTTTTTTTATATTTTTTTTTATTTCTTTAGCTTCTTTAGTTACTTTTAAAAGTAATAAATATAAATCATCAGTATAAGTATCAATATATTTTGAATTAAGTTTTCCATTAACTCTATTTCTTAAATATAAATACTTATTTCCTTTTGATTCTTTTATCTCAACAGTACCACTATAACTAAGATGTTTTAATTTAGAGTTAAGTTCTGCTTTAAGTCTTAAGAAATCTTGTATTTTTTCAAAGTTATTCATTTTATCATTCCTTTCATCAAAATAAAAATAGGGAACTTTTTACAATTTTATTATATCATAAGTTCCCTATTTTTAAAAGAGGTTAAATTGTTATTTTTTAATTTATTTCACTATCACTATTTATATTTTATTATAAACTCTTATAGCATGACTAACATTGTTAGACCATCTTCACTAATATTATACAATATATTGAATGATATTCATACAGATTCATAAGGTACTGCGTTTAACGTAAGTGTATTTGCTGTAACAGGAGATTATATAGCTGATTTAAATGAAGATTTAGCTGCTGAATCTAAAGATAGAGTAACATATGAACACTTAATGACAGTGACTATACTCCAGGAGTTTTAAAAGTATTATCATTTTTAAGAAAATAGTTCACTATCAAAGATTTGATGAATTGTTAAATAAGTATTATTAATTTACAAGATGAAGGCAAACTATAAAGTTTGTTTTTAGAAAAAATGCTTTAAATAAGGGATTTTTTTGAATTTATATTATATTGATTTTTATTGTATAACTACTATTATATAAAACTCATTTACATAAATAGTAAATATGTTATAATATATTTAAGGAGATGGTACTATGAAAAAAGATTTCAAACCAATATTACTTGTTCTATTAATAATACTTACAATAATACCTTTTGCTAATTTACTATCTACTAAGTCTAAAAAGAATGCTTCTACTACTGAGGTTACGGGTACTATTACAAATTGTATATATGATGCTACAACTGAGGAAGGATTTTCGATGATTACATATGAATATGACTTAACAGTAACGTATGTATGGAAAGGACAAACATATACAGTTTTAGTAGAGGAAGAATCCATTTTACTAAAAGATTATATTGGTGATAAACGTTACTTTATCATTGATATAAATACAGGAGTTGAATATGTTGCTTCTTATACTAGTTTTGAAAAATTTTTATTACAAATGTTAATCATAACTCCTTTCACAATAATTGGTATAGGAATTATTTTAACAATTTATAGAATAAATCGTATGCAACAAGGTAATCTTAGAATGGGGTATAATAAGAGTGCTAGTGTATATGATATTAGACATGGAAAAAATCTTAATTACGAAACTCAATTGATAATGGAAAAAGAATTAGAAAGGAATAAAAATGAAAATAACGACTAAAGACTTATCTTTAATGGCTATATTATTAGCAATTTTAATTGTTTGTTCTAAAATTAGTTTCCCTATTGGTTTAATTTCTGTTACACTACAAACTTTTGCTGTTGCAATTTTATCTTACATATTAGGTGTAAAGCGTAGTTTAATAACAATTTCTACTTATATCATTATTGGATTAATAGGAATACCTGTTTTTAGTACTGGCGGTGGATTTAGTTACATACTTACTCCTTCTTTCGGATTTATAATTGGATTTATTCCTTTTAGTATCATCTTAATAAAAATTAAAAATTTTATAATATCATTAAGTAGTTTAATTCTATTATATTTAATAGGCGCTGTTTATATGGTTTTAATATTAACTTTATACTTAGGTAGAGATGTAACTTTTATCTATGTATTAGAAGTTGCTGTAATACCTTTTATAATAAAAGATATAATAAGTATTATCTTAGCAAAATTCATTTATACTAGAATAAAAGATAATCAATATATAAAATAAAAATACCTAAAATTTAGGTATTTTTTTTAACATATTTGCTTCATTTCTCTAATCACAAAATTAGTTATATCATTTTTAGTATTATTAAAATAATCTACTAAAGGTTTTGTTTTTAAATGTCTATTAATACAATCTTGATTTATCCAAATTTCATACGAATGAAAAAAAGTAGGTTCTTTATCATCTTGATAAAATTTATAAGTAATACAACCTGGTTCTCTTAGTGTTGGAGCTACTAATTTACATAACTCACCTTTAATAAAATTAACACTTTCTTTTTTACATTCTATAGTAGCAATAACTACTATCATATAATCATCCCCTATAATATAATATGAAAAAAATAAGAGATAGTTCCTGGGAACTATCTCTTTAATTTATTACATTTTTTCGTGCATTGTACGACTAATTACGTCATCTTGTTGTTCTTTAGATAATTTGTTAAAATTAACAGCATATCCAGAAACTCTAATTGTTAATTGAGGATATTTTTCAGGATGAGCTTGTGCATCTAATAATGTTTCTCTATTAAAAACATTAACGTTTAAATGATGTCCACCAGCTGCTGCATAACCATCAATCATGTTTACTAAGTTTTCTACTTTATTACTCATATTATTCATCCTTTCCTAATGATTCAGGTACAATTGAGAATGTATTAGAAATACCATCTCTTGCGTGATCATATGAAATTTTAGCTACAGATTCTAAAGAAGCTAATGCTCCTGAAGTATCTCTACCATGCATTGGGTTTCCACCTGGTGCAAATGGTTCTCCAGCTTTTCTACCATCAGGTGTATTACCTGTTTTTTTACCATATACTACATTTGAAGTAATAGTTAAGATTGACATTGAAGGTACTGAATCTCTATAAGTTTTATGAGATTTAATTTTACCCATAAATGATTTAACTAAATCAGCAGCAATCATATCTACTCTATCATCGTTATTTCCGAATTTTGGATAATCTCCTTCAATAGCGTAATCAACAGCTAAACCATCTTCATCTCTGATAACTTTAACTTTAGCATATTTAATTGCTGATAAACTATCTGCAACACAAGATAACCCAGCAATACCAGTTGCGAAGAATCTTCTTACTTCATGATCATGTAATGCCATTTCTAATGATTCATAAGAATATTTATCATGCATATAATGAATTACATTTAATGTATTAACATATAAACCAGCTAACCAATCATTCATTTGGTTGAATTTAGCCATAACTTCGTTATATTCTAAGTAATCACCTGTAATTGGTTCGAATCTTGGAGAAATTTGTTTTTTAGATTTTTCATCTACCCCACCATTGATTGCATATAATAATGATTTAGCTAAGTTTGCTCTTGCTCCGAAGAATTGCATATCTTTACCAACTCTCATTGCAGATACACAACAAGCGATTGCATAATCATCACCCATTTCAGCTCTCATTAGATCATCATTTTCATATTGAATAGATGAAGTTTCGATTGAAATTTTAGCACAGAATTTTTTGAAGTTCATTGGTAATTGAGTACTCCATAAAACTGTTAAATTTGGTTCAGGAGCAGGTCCTAAGTTCACTAATGTATGTAATACGCGGAAAGACGTTTTAGTTACTAAAGGTCTACCATCTAATCCCATACCAGCGATTGATTCAGTTACCCAAGTTGGATCTCCAGAGAATAAATCATTATATTCAGGAGTTCTCATGAATTTAACTAATCTTAATTTCATTACGAAATGATCAATCATTTCTTGAGCTTGAGTTTCATTAATTACTTTGTTTTGTAAATCTTTTTCAATAAAGATATCTAAGAAAGTAGTTGTTCTACCTAAAGACATAGCAGCACCATTTTGATCTTTAACAGCAGCTAAATAACCAAAATAAGTAAATTGAATTGCTTCTTGAGCAGAAGTTGCTGGTTTAGAAATATCGATTCCATAAATTAATCCCATTTCTTTTAAAGCAGCTAAAGCTCTAATTTGTTCAGAGATTTCTTCTCTGTTTCTAATGATATCAGCATCTAATTCACCTTTGAAATCATTTAAATATGCTTGTTTATCAGCGATTAATTTATCAGTACCGTATAATGCAACACGTCTATAATCTCCGATGATTCTTCCTCTACCATAAGCATCAGGTAATCCAGTGATTACAGCAGCACTTCTAGCAGCTCTCATTTCAGGAGTATATGCATCAAATACACCTTGATTATGAGTTTTTCTATATGTATTAAAAATAAATTTGATAGTAGGATCAATTTCAAAACCATATGATTTAAGAGCTGTTTCACTCATTTTAATTCCACCATAAGGTTGTAATGAACGTTTGAAAGGTTTATCAGTTTGAAACCCAACAATTTTTTCTAATCTTTTATTTAAATAACCAGCTTTATGAGAAGTTAATGAAGATACAACTTTAGTATCAGCATCTAAAACTCCACCAGCTTCTTTTTCTTTTATGTTTAATTCAGAAACAATTTCCCATAATTTTTCAGTAGCTTTAGTTGGTTTTTTTAAGAATTTGTCATTCCCTAAATAAGGAGTATAATTCTTTTGAATAAAATCTCTTACGTTAATTTCATCGCACCATTTTCCAGGAACGAAATCTTGCCATTCTTTCATCTTTTATTTCCTCTTTCGTTTAATTTAGTATCTAACCAGATTTCTAAAATTTCTTTTGGTTGATAACCTTTAAATTTACCTAAAAATTTATCACCATTAAATAATAAACCTGTAGGATATGAAACTACTTCATACTGTTTTATAAAGTCGCTATCTATATTTGAATCAGTTATTAATTGAAATTCAATTCCTTTTTCTTCACAAATAGGCTTTAATTCATGCTGTAAAGCATAACAATTAGCACAACTTAGTTGATCTAATAAGACCATTTTAAAATTATTCATTTTCATCATCCTTTTAAAATTTTTTTTGCTATTTCTACAATTTCTTTGTCTGGAGCTTCTACACCTTCTAGAGGATAATCAATATTCATATTCTTATATTTGACTATACCCATAGTATGATATGGTAAAACTTCAATTTTCTTTACATTATTTAATTGATTAATAAAACTTTTTAATTCAGTTAAATATTTAGTATCAGTTGTATAACCAGGTACTAACACATGTCTAATCCAAACATCTTTTTTATTATCACTTAAGTATCTAGCAAAATTAAGAATATTAACATTACTTACTTTAGTTAATTCTAAATGTTTTTCGTTATCAATATGTTTTAAATCTAATAAAAATAAATCTACATACTTTATCAATTCATCAAATTTTGGTTTTGTTGCTTCAGTAAATGTTATTCCTGAAGTATCTATTGCTACATGAATCTTCTCTTTTTTTAATAGTTTACATAATTCAATTACAAAATCTATTTGCATTAATGGTTCACCACCACTTATAGTGACTCCTCCACCTTTTTCAAAATATCTTCTGTATTTGATTATATTTTGTTTAACCTCTTCACTTTCATACAAAGTATTAATCTTTGTTTCCCAAGTATCAGGGTTATGACAATATAAACATCTTAAAGGACATCCTTGCATAAATACAATAAATCTTATCCCTGGTCCATCGACCGTACCAAAACTTTCAAACGAATGTATGTAACCTTTCATTATTAAAACCTGCCTTTACACCTTAATAATACTACAATTTTTTTAACCATTCAAATAATATGCTTTTAAACAAATTCATAGTAAAAATAATTTAATATTTTCAAAGCATCATTTCAAAGTTGTAACAAGTAATTACAAATATTATTTTATCATAAATTTAACTAAAAATATATATTTTAATTGATTTTTTATAAATTTCATTCTTTATACAAGAAAATAACTGATTATATGAGTCAAAAAGTTAAAAATTATAATATTTTTTGTATCAATAATTATCGTAATTTTAATGGAAATATGGTAATATAATTATTAGTATTATTCTAGGAGGTTTATTTTATGAAATTATTATTAAAGTTATATTTAACTTTTATGAAATTAGGTGTTACTAACTTTGGTGGTGGGTATGCTCTTCTACCATTATTAGAAAAAGAAATTGTAGAAAAAAATGAATGGGCTACTAAAGAGGAAATAACTGATTATTATGCTGTTGGGCAATGTACACCAGGTGTTATCTCTGTAAATGTTTCTACTTTTATTGGTTATAAATTAAAAGGTATAATTGGTGGAATTGTTTCTACTTTAGGTTTTGTAACTCCTTCAATAATTATTATTATTTTAATTGCAACAGTAATGCAAAATTTTATGGAATATGAAGTAGTACAACATGCTTTTAATGGTATTAATATTTGTGTTGTTATTTTAATATTAAAAGCTGTTATTACTATGTTTAAAAAGAATGTTATGGATACTTATACTTTATTAATGTATATTACAGTACTAGTTTTAACTGTTTTAGGAATAGTTTCTCCTTTTATCTCGGTAATTATTTGTGGTGTATTAGGTGTAGTGATAAATATATTATTTTTAAAAGGTAGGGAAGCATAATGGAACAAATTAAAATTTATTTACAATTATATTATGAATTTTTTAAAATAGGTTTATTTAGTATCGGTGGAGGTCAAGCAACTATTCCATTTTTAGAAGCTTTATCAGTTAATACTGGTTGGTTTAGTGCTTCTGACTTATCAAGATTTATTGCAATAAGTGAATCTACTCCTGGTGCTATTGGTGTAAATATGTCTACATTTGCTGGATACTTAGCAAGTGGTGATATTATCGGTGCAATTATTGCTACTTTAGGATTAATTTCGCCTTCAGTAATAATTATTCTTTTAATTTCTATGTCTTTATCAAAGTTTCAATCAAGTCAAAATGTTAAATATGTATTTTATGGTTTAAGACCTGCTTCTACTGCTTTGATAACTGCTGCTTTATATACTTTAACAAAAGCTGCTAATTTAATTTATGTTGAAAAAATATTTAATACATATACTTTAATAGATGTATTTGATTTTAAAAATTGTTTAATTGCTGTTGTTTTAGGTGGAATTATTTTTAAATATAAAACACATCCTTTATTTTATATTGCTATAGCTGCTGTTGTAGGAATTATATTAAAGGTATAATTATTGCTTTATTAGCCAACATTATATATAATAAATATAAATTACAAAAAGGAGGATTTTTATTATGTACGCAAAATTAGTTTGGGATAAATATTCAGAAAAAGATTTAAAAGATGTGATGGACTTTGCTGAGGGGTATAAAGAATATATCACTTTAGGAAAAACAGAACGTACTTGTGTTAAAGAAACAGTTAAATTAGCACAGGCAGCTGGATTTACTTCTTTAGAGGAAAGAATGGCTAAAGGTGGAAAACTTAAAGCTGGTGAAAAATTATACTCAGTAAATATGGGTAAAAATGTTGTTTGTTATACAATAGGTACTAAACCATTAACAGAAGGATTAAGAATATTAGGTGCTCATATTGACTCACCTAGAATTGACTTAAAACAAAATCCTTTATATGAAAAAGATGGATTTGCTTTATTAGATACTCACTATTATGGTGGAATTAAAAAATACCAATGGGTTACATTACCTTTAGCATTACATGGTGTTGTTTGTAAAAAAGATGGTACTACTGTTGATATTTGTATTGGTGAGGATGATAATGATCCTATTGTTGGTATTAATGATTTATTAGTTCATTTATCAGCAGATCAAATGTCTAAACCTGCTTCAAAAGTAATTGAAGGAGAAAATTTAGATATTACAGTTGGTAGTATTCCGTTAAAGAAAGATGAAAAAAATCCTTCTAAAAACCCTGTTAAAGATTATATTTTAAAATTATTAAATGAAAAATATGGAATTGAAGATGAAGATTTTATTTCTGCTGAAATCCAAGCATTACCTCAAGGTAAAGCAAGATGTTTTGGTTTAGATAGAAGTATGGTTGCTGGATACGGACATGATGATAGAGTTTGTGCTTATGCATCTTTAAAAGCTTTATTAGATATCGATACACCTCAATACACTTCTTGTTGTATCTTAGTTGATAAAGAGGAGGTTGGTTCTATTGGAGCAACTGGTGCTTCTTCTTTATACTTTGAAAATACAATTTTACAATTATTAAATATTAATAACGAGGATTCTTTAATTAATTTAAGAAACGCTTTAGCTAACTCTGTTATGTTAAGTAGTGATGTTAGTGCTGGTGTTGATCCTTTATACGGTTCAGTAAATGACCCTAAAAATGCCGCTTACTTAGGTAAAGGTGTAGTTTTAAATAAATATACTGGTTCTCGTGGGAAAAGTGGATGTAATGATGCAAATCCTGAATTCATTTCATGGTTAAGAAAAATCATGGATGAAAATGATATTAATTTCCAAACTGCTGAACTTGGTAAAGTAGACCAAGGTGGTGGTGGTACTATCGCTTATATTTTAGGTAATTATAACATGAATGTTATTGATGCTGGAGTACCTGTTTTAAATATGCATGCTCCTTGGGAAGTAATTTCAAAAGCAGATTTACATGAAACTTATAAAGCTTACAAAGTATTCTTAACAAAATAATAAAACTAAAGATTAGAGAAATTAAACTCTAATCTTTTTTATTATAAAAAATGACATTTTAAATTTGACAATGAATATATAGTATGAAATAATGAATAGTAAGAAAAGATGGTGGCTTTATGAAAAAATTTCAAATAGTTGTAGACAGTTCAAGTGATATCTTTGAGGATCACTTTAATGATGAAGAAATAGGATTAAAATTAGTTCCTTTAACAATACACGTTGGGGATAAAGAATTTGTTGATGATGTAAATTTAGATACAAAAGAAATGTTAGATGCAATGCATGCTTATCCTGCTAAATCAACTTCTTCTTGTCCTCCTGTAGGGAAATTTGAAGAAATGTTTTTACAAGCAGAAAATACTATTTGTATCACTTTAAGTAGTGGTGTATCTGGTACTTATAATGCAGCAAGACTTGCAGCTGACTCAGCTAATGAAAAAGGTTGTAATGTTGTAGTAATTGATTCTCTTAGTACAAATGGAGTATTATGTTTAGGTGTAGAGAAATGTTATGAATTAATTAAACAAGGATTATCATTTGAAGAAGTTGCTAAAAAAACTGAAGAATATATTAGAAGTTTAACTTTATTTATTTTCTTAGATAAATATGATAACTTAATTAAAAATGGTCGTATGAGTAAATTTAGCGGTATTATCGCTGGTGTATTAAAGATTAAGCCTATCTGTTCTCCTATTAACGGTGATATCAAATTAATTGAAAAGAAACGTACTACTGTTGCTGCAGTGAAACGTATGATTGAAATGATTGGTGAGAGAGTGACTGACTTAAAAGATAGAACTATTGTAATTTCTCATTGTTTTGATGAAGAATCGGCACTTGCTATTAAAGATTTAATAAGTGAATGTTATACTGTAGGTAAAATAAGAATAATGAAGATGCGTGGTTTAGCATGCTTCTATGCTTTAGAAAAAGGTATCTTAATATCATTTTAAATAAATAAAAGAGATTAACAATTTTAGTTAATCTCTTTTTTGTTTATAATGTTAAAAATAATAATAAAACTCCAACTAAGTTATTTATGAAATGTACTCCCATACAAATATAAATATTTTTTGTTTTCGCATATAATAATCCAAATGCACATCCCATAGCAAAATAATTTATAAAATAAACTAATTCAAATAAATCTCCAGTCATTAAACCCATTACAACGTGTAATAAACCAAATATTGCACCACTACCTAATATAGCAATTTTAGTATTAAATTTACCTTCAAATAGTTTATATACTCCAGCTCTAAAAACTAATTCTTCAACAATTGGTGCGAATATAACAGCACTTATAATAATTGTTAAAGGAGCACTTTTAACCATTTCAGCTATAGCTTCTTGATTAGCACTCTCTCCAGCACCAGGTATTAAAGCTAATAGATTACCAATTAACATATTACCTGCTAAAAAGGCAACACTTAAACCTAATGTTAATAATATTGTCTTTGGAATACTTTTATCTTTAAATTGTTCTAAAGTTAAAACAGATTTACCTATTATAATAAATATAACTAAAAATGTTACATCTAAAAATATTTGAGCTACGTATGTAAAATTTAAAATACCTGCTTCAAATGCAGCAGAGTCTGATATATCAATACCTTTTAACATTGCATAAAATATTGCTAAGAAACTTACTATCCCTACACCTAGCATCATATACCCAACAAAATAACCTAAAGTTAACTTAGCTGGTACACTTATTACTCTTTTCTCAGGAGTCCCACTTACTAAACAACCACAATTACTACAAATTTTTTCTTCTGAACTAGCTTCAGTTCCACATTTTACACAAAACATATTAATCCTCCTCTTTATATCTATGACTTAATTTTTTTAAGTCATATTTTTCTTTTATTTTCTCTAATATTACAACCTCTTGTTTACTACAAAAAGTTGTAACAACGCCATTTTTACCTTTTCTTGCTGTTCTACCTATTCTATGAATATAAGTTTCTAAATCGTTAGGTAAATCAAAATTAATTACATTACTTAAGTCCTCAACATCAATTCCCCTTGATGCTATATCAGTAGCAACTAATGCTTGTATTTTATTATCTTTAAATTTATTTAATGCTTTTTGTCTCTCAATTTGAGAACGATCTTTATTAATAAAATCGGACGTTACATTATTCCCTCTTAAAAAGTTAGAAGTTTTTTCAGCTGCTAATTTAGTTCTACAAAATACTAACACTGACTTCATATTTTGTTTTCTAATTATATCTTTAAGTAAATATAATTTATCAACTTGATTAATTAAATAATATTCTTGAGTTACATTAATATCTTCTTCTTTTAGAAATACTTCTTCAGGAAAGTTTAAGATATTATTACTTAATTGTTTTATTTGTTCAGGTATTGTTGCACTAAACATTAATGTCTGTCTTCTAGGAAGTACACTTATAATATTTTCAATATCTTTAATAAATCCCATATCAAGCATTTTATCAGCCTCATCAATTACTAAATAGTTAAGACTTTTAAAGTTTAATACTTTTTGATTTATTAAATCAAGTAATCTACCAGGAGTTGCTATTAATAAATCAACACCTTGATTAATTTTTTGTTTATGATAAGTATCTTTAACTCCACCAATTAACGCAAGTGACCTAATATTAGTATATTTACAATAAGATAATGTAGCATCGTGAATTTGCATAGCAAGTTCTCTAGTAGGCACTATTATTAATCCCCTAATTACAAAACGTTCTTTTTCTTTTAAAATATTATTAATAATCGGTAACATAAACGAGGCAGTTTTACCACTACCTGTTTTAGCTTTAACTAATATATCATTTTCTTCAAAAATAATTGGCATGGATTGTTCTTGTACTTCTGTTAATGTAATATAATTTAAATCAACTAAAGCTTTTTTAATTCTATCATTTATAAATAATTCATTAAACTTCAAACAATCACATCCTTTATTTTATTATATCATAAAAATAAAAGAGAGGCAAAATACCTCTCCTATAAATTATAATTTACATCCACAATTACTGCAAAACTTAGCACTAGTTACTTGAGTTCCACATTCACCACAGAATCTTTTTGCTGGTTGGTTTTTATTATCCATACCATCCATCATTTTTTCAGCCATTTTCATACCCATCATCATTTCAGCCATGTTAGATCCAGATCCTCCACCTTTACCGAAACTATCAGCCATAGAAATTTGAGAATATTTATCAACATCTCCAACCATAGCATGAGAAGCAGCTTTGTTTATCATATCTTGAACTTCTTTTGGATAATTGAAACTCATAATGTTAAACTCAGAAATTGCCATTCCATTTTTTAATACATTCATTTCTAAATCAGTTTTTATACCATTACCAATTTCCATTCCATTTGCTTGAAGGTTAAACATGTCTTTACCTTCTTTAGAAATCCATTTCATTAATAATGAATCTAATACTGAAGTAATTCTTGTTTGAATATCAGCAACATGGAATTCCTCTGCACCAGAAAAGTTATCAATTAAATTTACATAATCTTTTACAGAAAAATATAAATTACCATTAGCTCTAATCGGCATACCACCTGGTAATTGTGGAGTTTGAATCATAATAGGATTTTTTGTACCCCATTTAACTTCAAATTGTTTAGTATTAACAAATAATACTTCAACTCTCATTCCACTATTAAAACCGAATTTAAACCCTTTTAATGTTGATAAGAAAGGAATAATTTTAGATTCAATGTCATATTCACCGTCATCTTTGAAAATACCTTCAATTTTTCCACCATTAAAGAAAATTGCATCTTGTCCAGGTCTTAAAATTAATTTAGACCCTTTTTTTATTTCATCATTTGGCCATTTCCAAAAAATCGCACCAGCGTCATCATTACGCCATTCAACAACGTCTGAAAATTGTTTTTTAAATATCATAATTTTTCTCCTTAATTAAAAACTTCTTCCTCTACTAGAGCTACCACCACTGCGGCCTCCACCAGAGCTACTACTATTTGTTTCAATAGGTATTCTTACATGTGTTGATCTCATATATCTATCATACCTACCTAATACCCTAGCAGATTCTCTATTCATATAAGTTCTACTTGAAACTGTACTTTTAGTACCTCTATTAAATACTAATACAGTTGCAACTAATGCAGATACAATAATAGATATTACTAATATTATTATATGAGGCATTATTTTATTCATTAATAGTTTACTACTAATTGTACTATAAACATTATTTAATAAATTTATTGAAGCTGAATAGTATGATTCATTAACATTAGGATCAAGTCTATTTTTAACTGTATTACTAAATTCTAATGTCATTTGATCAATACCAAAATCTGTTAATATAGTTTCTGGATAATCTCCAAACCTAACAAATTCAAGTCTTCTATTTTGTGAAGAATTATACTCTTGAAGTGAAAATACAATAACTAATGCCTCAGCAGTATATATATCGTAATAATATTCTCTTAAATAACTATGTGCATAAGATACTTCATCAACATAACTTTTTTCTAATGTAATAAAATGAACATCTAAATCAAATTCGTTATAAATATCAGTTATAACATTATCTAAATTTTGTACTTGTGTAGTAGAGAAAATATTCGCATTATCTTCTATTCTACCAACTACTTCATTAGCATTAACATTATTTATAAAGAATATAGGTAATAAAATTAGTCCTAAAAATACTATTATTTTTTTCATAATAAAACACCTACAATCAAATAAATTAACTCTGATATTGCTAAGACACCAAAAAATGCAATTAAAGCAAATTTAACAACTTTACTTATACATACAGGTGGTTTCCCAACAATCTTCCCTGTTTGTCCATTCATTGCAAAATTATATTCTTTACCTTTATACTTATAACTAACTGTATAAACAGGTAATAAAGTATAAACAGCATCTCTTTGTTTAGTATCTGTTTTAAGTCTAACGATATTCACAGTGTCATATCCACGAATAGTATCACTTAAATACTCTTTAATGAATGCATCACTTCTATTTTCAACTCTACTAAATAAGTCTTTATCTGTATAATTATATTTTTCAGTTGAAAACCCTGATAAATACGCAGCGTTAAATGTTTCTAACTCATTGTAATTAAATGGTTCTAATAAATCCATAACATTATCATCCATTTTAATTGAAGCATCTACAGGAATTTTTTCAAAATCTGCAGTAACTCTTCTATATGAAATATAATGTCTAGTTTCTATTACATTATGCTTAGATGTTCTATATCTTCTAACTCTAGTACATAATGCTTCTCCTTCAGCTTGTGAATTCAAATTATATAACCAAAATGGAACATATAAACCTTCAATATTTCTAATTCTTTTTTCTGTTAAAAAATCATTTGGTGTTACTAATCCATTTCTACACCATTTCTTAAATGCTGCTTGAGCATCTTGATTAGTAAATTTAAATGGTAAAACTGAAGCAGGTGCTACCTTACCAGATAATCTAGAAGATATAACCATAGGTGATCCACAAAAGTTGCAATTAGTTGATGCTGTATGTGCATCTGTAATTAATACAGCACCACAATTATCACAATTAAATTCTTGTACTTCTGATTCATTGAAAGAAGATATAGTTGTCTTTTCTTTAATTTTTTCAAAATCAGCGTTTTCAAAAGTTTGAAATTCACTTACATAAAATTCACCTTTACAACTACCACAAATAAGTTTTCCTGAGGTAGCATCATAATTTAGATCACTACCACAGTTTTTACACTTATAAGAAACAACTTCCTCAAAATCTTGATTTGTTTCTTGATTATTCATTTATTATTTTAAAGAAGCTTTTAATCTTTCTAATTCATCATCAACAGAAGATTTAGATGCATTATCATATTTAGCCATTAAATCTTCTAAATCATGATCATCTTCAGGTGCGTTTAATTTTGCCATTGCATTAGCTTTATCTAAAGCTTTGTTAGCTTTTTCTTCTAATCTTTTAAATGTATCTAATGAAGTTGTCCCTTTACCAGAAACACCTTTATTATTATTTAATTTTTCTTGTGCTGCTGCAGCTGCAAATTTAGCTTTAATTTCTGATTGTTTTGCTCTTAAAGCATCTAAATCTTGAGCTAATTTAGTATGCATAGCACACATTCTTTTTGCATTTAATTCAGCTACTTCAGCAGCTTGATGTAATGCATTTAACTCTTCTTCTCTAGCAACTTTTTGTTGTAAGAAAGTTTTAGCATCAGCTTCATTACCATTTTGTAATGCTTTGATAGCATAATCTTGTAATTTATTTACTTCATTTTGACATTCATCATAAACTCTTTGAGCTCTTGTTTCTTCTGCCATAACAGTTGCTGTTTCACTTTTTACTTCTCTTAAATCTTTTTCTAAATTTCTAATTGTTTGATCAATTAATTTTTCTGGATTTTCAACCTTATCTAATAACGCGTTAACATTTGAAGCCATAATATCTTTAAATCTTTGTAAAATTGCCATAATTTTTTTCTCCTTATTTTTAAAAATTATTTTGTATATTTAACTAATATACTTCTTATATTATACTATATTTTTCAACTTTTTTCAATAAATGACATAATATCACATATTAGAATGGAAGTTGATATCTTTGAGGTTTTTGTGCTGGTCTATATACATTTATAAGTTTTGATCTATCTGTAACAATAAACCCAACAATATTTAATACTACTGTTGCTCCTAATCCAATCCCTAATCCTAAGAAAGGATTTTGTAAAACTATAAATCCAATAAATAAAGCAGCAATAATTAATACTGCTGAAAAAACTAAAAATAATGATTGTGATTCTAAAATAGTTCTTTTTCTTTGTTCATATTTAACACTAGGAACACATTGTTGACATAGTTTTTTTAATGTTTCTACATGATTTTCATCAACTTTAAATTGGTGATTTTTATTAACTCTTGTCATAGCACTTCTTACAGATTTCATTTCACCATTTAAACCATAATAATGACAATTAAATACTCTTGTACCTTCTACATGTTTGATATATAAAACATCATCCCACTTAACTTTCATAAAACTTAAAACATGCCCTGCTGATAAAATGCTTAATCCTGAAGCATCTATATCGTATCCTCTACCTTTTACTTTCATATTAATTCTTGTATGATATTCTTGTACACTTAAATACAAGTCTCATACTACTCCTTCTTTTATTTTTTTTATATAATAGAATAGACACAAAACAAAACTTTTAATATTTTCTATAGCTTTGACTA
>JAWXUE010000027.1:0-14337 GCA_044432925.1 bacterium
CTATTGCATGTCTAATTGCTCTTTCTGCTCTTGAAGATGTTGTTTTATATTTTTTTGCTATAACAGGATATAGAACTTTTGTAATTGAACCTAATATTTCAATATTATAATAAACCATTGAAATAGATTCTCTTAAATACATATACCCTTTAATGTGTGCAGGTACTCCTATTTCATGAAGTATAGCTGTAATCTCAGAATCAAGATCTATCTCAGCAGGTGAACTTAAAGAAATTAGTTCTCCTTTTTTTACTGTTTGTGGTTTCATTACATCGTTAATTACATTTAGAATTGTAGTTAATTCAACAGGTTTAATAATAAAATAATCAGCCCCAAATTCTGATGCTTTACTCATTAAACTTTCATTGTTAAATGCTGTAAACATAATAACTTTATTAGGTTTATTATATTTAGTTGGGTTATCTTTAATAGTTTGTAATACTGATACTCCATCAACCTCAGGCATAAAAATATCAAGTAATAATAAATCTATTTTATTTGTTTCTAAAAAATTTAATACAGATTTTCCTGAAGTGAATGTTGATTGAACTTCTAAATTTGGTTGAACTTTTAGAAACTCATCTAACATTGATAATAACTCTTTGTTATCATCAGCGATAATTAATTTTGTCATGCGTATATCCCCTTTTTCTTTTATATGAAACAATAATAGTACACAAAAAGTTATTAATCAACAGCAAAAAATTAATACAATAAAAAGATTAATATAAAAACGAGCATTCGACAATTTACTTGTAAAAAAATTGTAAAAGTTTGTTTTAAAATGTCGATTTTGTCGAAATAAAAGAAAAAGGAATACTTGTTAATTTAAGTATCCTTTCGTTATTTAGATTAATTTGTTGTTGGCACACGATTAATTTAATTTTTTATTATTTTATTACATTATAACTTAATTCTTTTAACATATTCTCAGCAAATACTCCATAACCATACTCTGGTGTATTTACTACAACATGAGTTACAGCACCTATTAATTTATCTTGTTGAATAATAGGACTACCGCTCATACCTTGAATAACTCCACCTGTAATAGTTAATAACTCTTTATCTGTTATTTTAAATTTTATACCTTTTATATCATCGGTTGTATTTAAATAAATATTTGTAATTTCTATATCATATAATTCTATATTATTTTTATCAACACATGTAAGAATTTGTGCATATCCTAATTTAACTTCTTCTTTTGATGCAACATAACATAAATCTAATTCATTTAAATCCTCTGTATACTCACCATATATACCTTTATTAGTGTTTTTATTGATACTACCTATCTCACTACCTATTGATGCTTTTTTAGAACCAGGATAACCTTTTGATGATTTATCTATTGATACAACCTCTGCTTTATATATATAACCTGATTCTGTATTTACTTTAGTAGCTATTTGATGTCCTAATGATGCATACATTAAATCGTCTTCTGTTATAAATGTCATTGTACCTACACCCATGATATTATCTTTAACATAAATCCCTAAAGATAAATCACCTTCATATTTTATAGGTGTTATGTGAGTACTTATTAATTCATCATTTCTTAATATTTGGATATTACATTGTTTTTCACCATTTACTTTTAACGCTCCTATTAAACCTTCAGAACTAACTATATTAACATCATTTATTTTAAGTATTATATCATCTATTTGAATATCACTATCTTCCCATGGTTTTATAGTTTCTCCTTCTGAATTAATACTGTATAGTTTTGTTACTAGTACACCTGTATTTAATTTTAATCCTATTGTTTCTCCTGATATATAAACTTGGTCATTTGTTAAATCAAAGTCTTTAGCAAATATACTTACTGGGAAAACAATACTAAATATAATAATTATAGTTAAAAAGATTTTTTTCATATTTTCACCTCCATAATTATTTTTAGAAATTTATTTGATATTAAACTACACATTTTTTGTAAAATAACTTTTTTTATTTTAAAAATAATGTATAATTATTAAGAGGTGATTTATTATGATAAAAATTATAACAATAGATTTAGATGGAACTTTATTTGATTCAAATAAAGTAATAAGTGAGACGAATAAACAAGCAATTAAAGAAGCAAAAGATTTAGGTGTTAAAATTGTAATTGCTACAGGAAGACCGTATTTAGGTTTTCAACATGTAATTAAAGAATTAGAATTATTTAATACTGATACATACGTAATATGCTTTAACGGAGGGATTATTTACCATTTACTAACAAATGAAATAGTTTATAGTTCTACTATTTCTGGTAAAGATGTTAAGCGTCTATATAAAGAGTCATTAGAGTTAAATATTAATATTCATGCATTTAAAGAAAACCAAGAATTTATAGCTCCTAAACAAAGTGAGTGTACTGATGTAGAGGCTAGTATTAATAAAATTGAAGTTACTTATACAGACTTTAATTTAATTAAAGATGAGGATAAATTTATTAAAGCTATGTTAATTGATCCTGAAGAAATAGTTGATGGGGTTGTTCCTAAATTAGATTCTTATTGGAAAGAAAATTTTAGTGTTGTTAGGAGTGCTGATATCTTCTTAGAATTTTTAAATTTAGAAGCACAAAAAGGATTTGCTCTTGAAAAACTTGCTGCTTTATTAAATGTAGATATTAAAGATACTGCTTCTTTTGGTGATAATGAAAATGATTTATCTATGATTATTTCAGCAGGTACGGGTGTTGCTATGCAGAATGCTGTTGATATAGTTAAACAGAATGCTCAAATGATTACTGAATCAAATGATAATAGTGGTGTTGGGATAGGTATTAGAAAATTATTAAATAAATAATTTAGAGGTAAAATAAAATGATTAAATTCAAAAAAAATGATAATAAAATTACTATTGAAGGTAGCTTTGATTTAGGTTACTTAGGGATTTATAATAATTTAGAATTAGATGATGAATTACATAAAATTGATATTTCTAGATTAGATGAATATTTCAACAATTTTCAAAAGAAAATTTCAGATAATATTTTAATTATTAATAATAATTTATTATTTAATATTATGAATGATTTAGATCAATCTCTTCTTCCTTATTGGGAAATTGAAGGTCTAGTAGATAATGTAATAACAGATGGAAATTTAGAAGAATATTATTATAACAATAGAGTTTCTATTGATAAAGTTTATGATCTATTTGAAAATAATGAGGACTTAACAGTAGTTTTCAAAAATTCATATCCTCATTTTAATTTAGATAAGTTTATAAAAAGTATTATTCCTACTAGTTTGTATTTATCTGATTGTAATATTTCTTTTCAGTGTGATGATGGATTAGGTGCAAAGATACTATGTTGTGCTTATGATGAAATAACAGAGGATCTAGAGTTTATAGATTGGCATAACCATTAAAATAAAAATCCGTACTTATTTTTAAAGTACGGATTTTTTATTTTATATAACTTTTAAATATTCTTCTTCTTTGAAACCTATTAAAACTTTATCTTCTATTATTAATATAGGTCTTTTTACTAACATTCCATCAGTTGATAATAATTCTAATATTTCATCATCAGTCATATTAGGTATCTTATCTTTTAATTTATATTCTTTATATAATAACCCACTTGTATTGATTAGTCTTTTTATAGGTAAATTACTTTTATTATAAATTTCTTTTAATTCATCAAAAGACAATTTATCTAATTTTATATCTCTTTCTTCAAAAGGTATTTTTCCTTCAATAACATTTTTAGCTTTAACACATGTACTACATCTTGGATAATGTATAAATTTATTCATAATAATCACTCCTTATATTTTAATAATAACATACATTTCTTTATAAATCATTTAATATGCAAAAAATCATATAGAATAAACTATATGATTTTATATTTTTTATAAATTAGGACCTGTATAACTGAATTCAACTCCATCTGCTCCAAATGAACCAACCCAATTTGTACCTAATGATTCATAAGCACTTTGTGATAGTCTATGGTAACTATAAAAACCTGGTTTACAATCCATAAAAGCGAAATCTCCTATAATTCTCATAGTGTTAGGAAGAGTTATTTGAGATAAACTACTACATGAACGAAATGCTTCATTATCAATTACTTGTAAATGTGCAGTTTTTGAAGTATCAACTTTAGTTAAATTAACACAAGATTCAAATGCACTTGCTCCAATTTTTTCTAAGTTTTCATTTAACATTATAGAAGTAATTTTAGAATTATGAAAAGCAAAATCAGCAAGTTCAGTAACTATGTAAACTTCATCATCATATGTAAATTCATTATTTAAATATTGAACTTCATTTAATCCCCATTCTTCAGTATCTAAAACAATAGCAGTGTTATTTGATTTATTAAATAGTAAAAATAACATAGCTTGGAAGTCTAATACAACTTCGATTTCATTTACTCTTTTTAAATTAATTAGATATGTATTATCATTAAATTCAATTTTAAAGTTGTTTTTTGATATATATGTAACTGCAATACCGTTATAAGTATAAACACCATTTTCACTATTAAAGTTTGATGATGTATATCCTGTTAAATATAGTGGTAATACAGATTCATTAGTATCTCTAATAAAACAATAAGACCCATTTATAAATGAAGAACCTCTATACATCGCTGAACCTTCTTCAAATTGTGCATACATACCATTTGTAGTATTTCCTTTTAACAATTGCTGACCACTTAAAGTACTTTTTGTACCATTTATAGAAATTTCAGCTTCTATTAATTCTCTACTGAACATATCAATAAAAGTATTTATATCTGATACATCATAATCATATACAGCGGTTAATACGATATCACTTGTTACAGGTGTTGATTCTGTAAAAGTAACACCATCTAACTCCCAACTATGAAAAGTATAATTTTCTTTTACAGGAGTATTTGTAGGAGTAATGAATTTTCCAAACTCTATTATTTGGCTATCTACTTCAGTACCACCGTTAGTATCGAATTCTACAGTATAAAAGTCATTCCATACAGCATGTAATGTTAGGTTTTTCTCTATCTTAGTATCAAAATCAAAAGTAATACCATTAGTTTGCCATTCTGCAAATGCATAATCTTTTTTAGTAGGAGATTGCGGTTCTTCTATTTTTTTACCCTCTTTAACCTCAATTGATTGTACTCTACTACCACCATTTGAATTAAAATCTACAGTATATATTTTTTTATTAGCATCTATTATTACGATACTTAAAACTACTATTAAAGCTATTGCTATAACTGAAGAAATTGCTCCTATTATTATTTTTTTATTTTTCATTAAAGTCATCTCCTTATTAAGATATATTACATTTATTATACAAGAATTTATGTTTTTTTACAATAAACAACACGAATAAAATAAAGAAAAGAACCACTTTTTGTTTGGTTCTTTATATTATTTTTCTTACATTTATTATATTACTACTTTTAACTTTACTTAATAAAATTAAATATTCCTTATTACCCATTTTACCTGTTATTGGGGAAGCTTCAAGTTGAATTGTATTTAAACCAATTGTACTAGCTAATTGAATTACTTCATTTATTACATTCTCATGAACTTTACTATCTCTAACAATACCATTTTTAACTTTCATTTTACCTACTTCATACTGAGGTTTAATTAAAGCTACTAAGTAATTTGTATCAGTCATAAATTGTAATAATGAAGGAATAATAGTTTTGATAGAAACAAAAGAAACATCCATTACTAAATAATCAAATACTTCTTCTGTTTTAAAATCTAATATATTTAAATTTTCATAAAAAACTACTTTTTCATTATTTCTTATTTTTTCATGTAATTGGTTCGTCCCAACATCAACACATACTACTTTAGCTGCATTATTTTGTAATGCTACATCAGTAAACCCGCCTGTTGATGCTCCTATATCTAAAACAACTTTATTATTGAATTTTAAATTAAATTTCTTTATAGCATGATCTAATTTAAATCCACCTCTACTAACAAAAGGTAAAACCTCAGCAATAACTTTAACATTTTGAATTGTAATATCTAAACTAGGTTTTAAACATATTTTACTATCAACACTTATTGCACCATTCTTAATAGCAAATGTTGCTTTTTCACGAGATTCAAATAAATTATTTGTAACTAAATATATATCTAAACGCATAATTTTTTAATCTCCTTTTTAATATGTTCATCTCCTAAGTTATATTTATTTAAGACACTTGTTATATCTCCATGAACTAAATAATCATCTACATTTAAACACATGTGTTTTACTTTAATTTGATAGTTTAATTGATTAATTTCATAAACTACATTACTACCTAAACTATTTTGTTTAACAATTTGTTCATATATTAAGATATTTTTATATTTATTAAATGTTTTTATTGTTTTTAAATCTAATGGTTTAATAAATAATGCATTTATTATATCTACTTTTAAATTATTATCTTCAACTATTTGTTTTATTCTAACTAAATCAGGACCATAAGATATAACACATGTATCACTATTATTATTTAAAATGTAATACCATGATTCATCTTTTATATCTATACTATCTTCTAAAGATGCTTTTGCTTTAGGATATCTAATTACCATAGGATTATTTTGATTAAAATAATATCTTATAAGTTTATTTGATTCTGAAGCATTCATTGGCATAGCTATTTTAAAATTAGGCATTGAAGTAAACATAGAAACATCATATACACCTTGATGAGTTGAACCATCTGGTCCTACTATACCTGCTCTATCTAAACAAACTAAAACTTTAAGATTTTGTCTAGCTATATCATTTAAGAAATAATCATACGCTCTTTGAGCAAATGTTGAATACATTGACACAACTACATTTTGATGTTCTAATGCTATTCCTGATGCCATAGCAACGGCATGTTCTTCAGCTATCCCAACGTCTATTATATCATTTGGATATTCTTTTAAAAATAAATCTAGTTTTGTTCCACCTAACATAGCAGGATTAATAATTTTAAAATTAATTTCTTTTCTAGCATTTATTAACGCTTGAGAAATAACTTCACTAAAAGAACCATCTTGAATTGTTTTATCAATACCTAAAACAGGATCAAAACTACCAACTCCATGAAAATTTTCTTTATCTTTAACAGCAAAATCATATCCTTTACCTTTTTCAGTTAATAAATGAACAAGTATAGGTTTATTTAATTTTTTTGCTTTTTGAAGTGACTTAATTACTTCTTTTATATTGTTACCATTATAAGGTCCGAAATAATCAAATCCCATATCCTCAAATATATTATCAAATTGTAAAAACCCTTTAATACCGCGCTTTATTTTATGTAAATACGAAGTGAAGAAACTAGGTAATATTTTATGGAAGAAACATTTTGTAGTTCTCCATAATTTAGTGCCTCTAATTTTATTTAGATTTTTATTTAATCCACCCACACTTTTACTTATTCCCATTTTATTATCATTTAAGATAATTATTGGATTTTTATTTATTTCATTTGTACAATTTAGAGCTTCAAATGCAACACCATTTGCAATTGCTGAATCTCCTATAATTGATACAACACTTCTGTTATGTTCATTAGCATATAACATACCTAATTGAGTAGATATACTTGTAGATGAATGTCCTGATTCAAAACAATCATGGATACTTTCTGCTCTACTAATATAACCACTAAGACCATCAAATTTTCTTAACGAATGAAACTCTGATGCTCTACCTGTTAGTATTTTATGAACGTATGATTGATGCCCAACATCAAATAAAAATTTATCATTAGGACTATCAAATACATAATGAAGTGCTATTGTTATTTCAACGATTCCTAAATTACTTGCTAAATGTCCACCAGTTTTACTTACATTTTCAATTAAAAACTCTCTAATCTCATCAGCGAGTATTTTCATTTCATTGTAACTTAAATCTTTTATAAAACTAGGGTCTGTAATTTTATATAAATCAAACATCAAATCACCTATTCCTGATTAAAGTCTACTATATCTTCTTCTACTTTTTTTACTATTAAATCTTCTGTTGTTTTAAAAATTTCATAACATCTTTTTGATAAATCTAATCCTTTTTTATATGCTTCTATTGCATCTTCTAAAGGGATATCTCTTGATTCTAATTTACTTACTAACTCTTCTAATTGTTTTAAGTTATCTTCGAAACTTTCTTTTTTAGCCATTTTTCTCAACTACCTTTACATTTAATTTTCCATCTTTTAAACTTACAGTTAATGTATCATCAACTTTAACATCATCAATACTTCTAACTATTTTTTCTTTATTTTGTACTAAACTAAAACCTTTATCCATAATTGATAATGGATTTAGAGCATTTAGTTTCTCAATATTATATTTTAATATGTTTTGTTTATATTCTACTAAGTTTATCATATTAGTTTGTAATAACTTGTCTAATTGTAATCTCTTATTATTTAATTGTTCTAATAATACAATAGGACTACAATTATCTAATCTTCTATCTAAATTAACTAAATTTTGTTTTATATTATTAATTTTATTATTAAAAGCATTATTAATTCTTGATTCATAAATTTTAATAGAATTAACTAAAGCATTTATATCAGGTGTTGCTATTTCAGCAGCAGCCGTTGGAGTTGCCGCCCTAACATCAGCTACAAAGTCTGATATAGTAAAATCAGTTTCATGTCCTACAGCAGATATAATAGGAAGTTTTGAATTAAAAATAGCTTCTGCAACTACTTTTTCATTAAAGCACCATAGATCTTCTATAGAGCCTCCACCCCTCCCAACAATTATTGTATCTACTAAGTTATCTTCATTACATTTAATAATATTTTTAACTATAGAAGTTTTCGCTGTTTCTCCTTGTACAATTGAAGGATATACATAAATTTGAGCAATAGGGTATCTTCTTTTTATTGTATTAATAACATCTCTTACTGCTGCTCCTGTTGGGGAGGTAATAACAGCAATCGCTTTAGGATATAATGGTATACTTTTTTTCTTTGAATTATCAAAGTATCCTTTATCTTCTAATTCTTTTTTTAACTTTTCATAAGCTAAATATAAATCTCCTAAACCTTGTTGTTGCATTTGATTCACATTTATTTGATAAGTACCATAAGGAATGTATGAACTAATAGTACCTCTTAATAAAACTGTTTGTCCATCTTTAGGATCAAAGTCAACCTTAGATGCGTCATTAGCAAACATAGTTGCACTTATCTGAGACTCTGAGTCTTTTAAGGTAAAATAAAAGTGTCCTCTTGAATTTCTTTTGAAATTCGAGACTTCACCTTCTAAGTATATATTTTTTAAGTGTACATCATTATCGAATTTATATTTTATATATTTACTAACTGCTGATACAGTTAAATATTTATTATCCATTATAACGATTTATTAATTTTATCGATTAAAGAGTGGATGAAACGTTTATTTTTTCCATCACCTAAATCCGAATATTCCTTTACTATTTCTAATGTTTCATTAATAACAATATTAGCAGGAGTTTTACTTAAGAATTCAAAAGTAGCAGCTCTACATAAAGCTCTATCTACATATGATAATCTATCTAGTGTATAATTAGTTAAATTATTATCAATAATCTCATCTATTTTAACTAAATCATCTATTACTCCTTGAACTATTTTTTTTGTGAAATCACTTTGGTCTTGTTCTAAAACTTCTACAGTATTAAGTTCTACACTTCCTACTAAGTCATAGTGATATAACACTTGCATTGCTAATATTCTTGATTCTCTTAATTGTTGTTTTGTCATTTTTACTTGCATAATATAAATCCTCCGATAATAAATCTATTATAACATAATTTATATATATTTAAAACGATTAAATATGATTTAAACAAAGAAAAAAAGAACTATTTCTAGT
Source organism: bacterium (assembly GCA_044432925.1). Classification (GTDB taxonomy): domain Bacteria; phylum Bacillota_I; class Bacilli_A; order Acholeplasmatales; family Anaeroplasmataceae; genus JAWXUE01. The sequence goes on from JAWXUE010000027.1 coordinate 9,846, forward strand.
TCTTAATTGCTTACTGTTATAATTCTTACTTGTGTGTCATTTTCAAAGACACTTGATGTAATCATACTAACCTCTACAAACGATTGTGTTGTATGAACATAATTTAATACATACACTAATAATAAATCATCTTCATATTGTACTAAACAATCTAAATATCCTAAATCCATAATAAAAGTTTCTAGTAATATTTCATTTTCAGTTAATTGTAATACTTCTTGCATTGATAAATATGCTTCATTTTTATCAGTATTTGATGTATCTGCTGATGCTAATACATTTTCAAATTCTACTACTAACTCTTCTCTTGTTTCTAATATTTCTAATCTTTTAGTAGCAAACTCTGGATGTTTTGTTACTATACTCGGCGATGTCGTTGGAGTGGTTGTTTCATTTGGCATATTTATATAATACACCGATAACATCATTACTACTGCTAATAAAAAAATTGAAAGTTTATTTTTCTTAATCATTTTACATATCCCCCTATTTCACTAAAGTATATGTATGAGTGATTAATTATATTCCTGTTGTAAAGAAATTTGTTATATCTAAATAACTTAACTTCTCTTTATATACATCACCTATGAAATAATTAATTATTTCTTTATAATGTTCTATTTCTTCATTTTTCTTTGTATTAGTTAAAACAAACTTAACATTTTGTTTATCAAATATATTAACTAAACTTTTTATATATTCATCATTAAATATGTTTGTATTTTTAAAATTATTTAATAAGAAGTAATGAGGTTTTAATAATGATAAATCTTCTATATCATTAAGAGCAAATCTAAATCCTTTTTGAACTAATAAAGCAATATTATCTATAGCTGCTGGATAGATTTTATTTACTTTAAATATTACTCTTTGACTAGTTATTTTGTATTGTTTAACTTTTTCTTCTAAATAATTTACTAATGATTTTTTAATTAAACTATATTCATCTAAATGAATAACTACATTTATACTATAATCAGTTTTTTCATATATTAAATTCATCTCATGAAAAGTTCTATTTATTAAGTATTGTTCTAAAGTAGTAGTTAAATTACGTCTTTTAATAACTTCTTCTAATAATCCATCTTCTACAGTGTATTGGTTTAGATTTAATTTAGCCTCATAATATTCTACTAAATTTTCTTTTATACTAATACATTGTGAATATAATACTTTTATCGAACTTGAATCAATTGCTTCACTTATGTATGTTACTAATTGTTCTTTCATGAATCTTTGCTTATATAAATCTATATCGTAAAACCCAATAAATTCATCATACAAGTCATCAACATTTAATATTGAATCACTTAATATTTCAAGCATTTTTTTAACTGTTTTTTCTTTTGTATCTACAAAACTTCTATAAGTACCATACGTGAATTTAGGTATTAACCTAGTATTTATTGAACTTAGTTGTTCTATTAAATATTTATCTATTTTAGTAATAATTTGTTTTAAAACTCTTTTATCATTAACATCTTTTATTAATACAATTAATTTATCAAAATTTAAGTGATAGTAATCATAATCTTTATTAAACTCAGGTAATACTTTACCAATAAATTTTAATATATCTAAACTAAATTTTTCTTGATATAAATAAGTGTATTTTTTAAGGTCTTTAAAATTGATTAAAACTGCACTAAATTTTTTCATATCAAAATATTTATCTATTTCTATATTTAAATATTCATTATTCTTTAATTTAGTAATAGGGTTATGATAAGCTGTTACAATTAGTGATTCTTTTTTTTCTTCTATTTGAGTATAATCTTCAAAAATTAATAAATATTTATATTCAGAATTTCTTGTTATTTTAAATAAAACTTTTTTATCATTTGTTAATTTTGCTAATTGTTCTATTGATTCATTAACATTTATTTCATTAAAGTTTTTTTGAAATTCATAGTAATCTTGTGTACATATTATCGAGAAAAAACTATTTAATGTTGTTCTATTAGTTGTACCTAAAAATTGTTTAGTTTCTTTTTCACAATAAAAATAATCATTTTCTATATATCCATAATAAAACGCCTTAGCCTCAAGTATCTCAGTTTTTGCTTTATTATCTCTTATAACATCTTCTTTATCATAATTTAACAATGCTACTGAATTGTAAAATTTCGCGAAACTATGCAGTTTTTCGTAATTTAATTTACCAGAAATCATATCATCATCAGCTGATGCAAAGTATATAGCACCAAAACATTTTTCTTTAAATAAAGGGAATATAGTAGTTGTATTATATTCTAATATTTCATTAGTAAAAGGGTTAGTAATGTTATCACTTTGTGTATTAAAAGAAATAATTTCTGTATTAACATTATGAAAGGAATCTAGTACTTTTAAATCAACATCTTTCTTGTCATATAACCTTTCTTTTTTAAAGTGAAATGATTCATCTTTAGTTACAATATAACAATCATTAAAATTTACTTGTTCATTTAGTTTAACTAAAGATAATCTTAATTGTTCTCTAAATAAATTAGGTGTATAAAAAGGCTGATAAATAAAAGTTGTTTCTTGATAGAAATCACTCATTTCATTTAAACTTGGTTTTGCTTTTTTAAAGTTTTTGAATGTTGGAGCATCTACTTTAACTTCTACTTTTTTTTCTTTTTTAATTTTAATAGGTTTAATTGTTTCTTCTATTGATGAGTCTAATGTATTAACTATTTTTTTATATTCAAGTTCTATTAATTTATTTTTATATAAGTCTACAGAAATTTTATTATTTGTTAATTCATATAATTCAACACACAACTTATAAAATTCTCTTTGTATATCTTTTGTAGCTGTTTGCATTAACTCTTCACATTTACCTTCTAAAATAATACATTGTCTATATTTACCTTGTTGAAAATAAATTTTAAATTTTAAAAGATTAGTTAAATTACCAAAGTGTTCACTTCTTACAGTACTTTCATTTATAATTTCTAATGCAGCCTCATAATTTTGTTTATTATATAATGATGATGCTTCAAAAAAAACTAACGATTCAAATATTTCTATTTTACCTAATTCTAATGCTAATTCTTTAGTTATTTCTAAATTTTTGTTAAATTTATCAAACTGATCATTATCGATATACGCTTTAGCAAGCAAGTACATCCCATTTAATCTATTAGTTTTAGATGTATCATCTTGTAAATATAAATTGATATATCTTATTCTTTCTTCTAAATTATCTTTATTAAAATTAATCATATCTTTATAATAATGAATTAAATCAAATGAATCTAATAACTCTTTTTTTTGATTTATAGCTTTTAAGCATTCTTCTTTATTATCTTCTAAAGTTAATTCTATTAACTTATCTAATATAATTATAGAATTATCATTTGAATATCTTTTTGTATAAGTATCAACTATATTTAATATTTCTTTTATTTGTTTAGTCTCAGCGTATAAGGATAATAAATGAGATACAGCAATAGCATGATTTTCATCGTTTATATCTGTTTTATTTAAATACTTACCTATTTTAACTATACTATCATTTGATACATCTAGTTTTAGTATCTCATTAATCATTTATCTTCACCTCAATTTTTTAAATATAAATTCATTGTTTTCATAAACAATATATGTTTGTCCATCTCTTAATGAACCAGGATTATAAAAAGAAATATCTTCTTCTATTTTTAATACTATATGTGTATGTCCGAATATAGCTATACTACAATCTAAACTTTGTGTTAAATAATAAAGCTTTGTTAAATCATATTTTACATCTACAGTATGTCCATGTAATAATAAAACTTTTTTATCATCTAAAGTTATAATAAGATGATTAGGTATATTGCTAATATCACAATTACCTTTAACACTTATTATTTTATATTTATCTAAAGTTTCTTTAGAAAGTTCACTATCACCTAAACAATAAAAATTACCTTGTTCTTGTTTTAATAATCTTTCTAAAGAATCTATATCTTTATGTACATCACTAAAAAATATTGTTTTCATTTAAAAATTCCAATAATTTTTCTATAGCATTATTTCTATGCGATATTTTATTTTTAGTTTCTGAAGATAGATTTGCTAAAGAAACATCATATCCTGTTGGGATGAAGATAGGATCATAACCAAATCCATTACTACCTGTTTGTTTATAATCAATGCTACCGTCTAGAATACCTTCAAAATAATATTGATTGTCTTTTGTGTATAAACATAAAGTACAATTAAAATGTGCATTTCTTTGTTCTGTTAATCTCGATAAAATATAATCCATTTTTTCTTCAAAAGTATCTAAGTTCATATATCTTGCTGAGTATATTCCAGGAGCATTATCAAGGGCTTTTACACATAAGCCTGAGTCATCTGATAATACAGGTTTATTATATATCTCAAAAACAGTTTTTGCCTTTATTAAGGCATTTTCTTTAAATGTTGTACCATCTTCAATTATATCATCATTGTAATTTAAATCATTTAATCCTAAACATTTAATATTATATTTATTTAATATTTCATTAAACTCTTT
>JAWXUE010000027.1:14437-18692 GCA_044432925.1 bacterium
CCTAAAATAAATACTGCTATAGTTAATAATTTATATTTCATTTTCTCACCTATTAAATATATGTATATAATAAATTTAATATGATATAATTAGTCGAGGTGATTAATTTTGTTTACAAGTAATTTAAATGATAAAAAACGATATTTAAATGGTTTAATAAGTTATATAATAATATTCTTTTTTGTTAATATAATTGTTTCACAATTAATTCAAACATCTTTTATTTCATATTATAATTTAGATATAGATATATTTAAAGAAATTATATCTTCTACTGATTACTCTTACTATTTATCAGATATATTTTTAGATACACAATATTATTACACTACTACTATTATTCTAAAGATGTCTTCTATTATTAATTTAATAACATATATAATTTTATTAATAACTTTTATTTTTATTTATTTAAAAGATTTTAAAAATGATTTTGATGTATTTACTCAAATAGATGTTGTAGAAAATAAATCTTCTAATTTCATTAAGACTTGTGGTAAATGGCTTTTAATATATTATTTCTTTAATTATCTAATAGGAGTTGTAACTTTAATATTAAACAATCTATTTAAGATTGATAGTTCTCAAAATCAAATAATTATAGAGTTAGCACTAAAATACTCAGCAATACCTATGATTATATCAGCTGGATTAATAGGACCTTTAGTTGAAGAATTAATATTTAGAAAAAGTATATTTGGATTATTTGAAAATAAAAAAATAGCACTTGTAGTAAGTACTATCTCTTTTTCAGTGATTCATATTTTATCATCTATTGGAATGGGTTATAACTTAATACAACTATTAGTTATGCTAATCCCTTATGTAAGCGCTGGGGCGTTATTTGGTTTTATATATATTAAAACAAACTATAATATTTATTACGTTACTTTAATACATATGTTTTCTAATTTATTAGCTATAATACTTTTGCTACTTTCTTAATATTTTCTTTATCATTATAAAAATTTAAGTAATCTATTAAAGACAATGAAAAATTGTCTTTTTTATTTAATATTATTTTACTAATAGGTAAATTAATTTCATTGTTTGATAAATAATTGTATATTATTTTATTATTAGATTTATAATTGATATATTCTAAAGAGTACTTATAATTATCAATTAAATCTTCAATTTTATAACAATTCAATTTAACTATCTCAAATAACGTCTCACCATATCTATTAGTTATATCTAAGCAAGGCATAAATTCTAATAAAAAACGAATGACATCTCTAGAAGAATACTTAACTGCATAAAAAAATAAAGTTTCTTTATTTAAATTTTTTTGATTAATTAAATATCTATTACAGTATTCTTTTAATAAAGTTAAATTGTTGTATTTAACTGCATAAAATAAAGCTGTTTCATTTTGATAATTCATTATATTTAAATTATTATTAATAAACTTATCAATATTATTATATTTAAATTTTATTGCAATAAATAAAGCATCTTCTTTTTTATTATTTCTAATAGATAAATCACTATGTATGGTTAATAAATCTACAATAGCAACATTATTAGTTTTAATAGCATAAAACAATGGTATATTACCATATTCGTCAGTAACATTAACATCACATCCACTTTTAATTAAAAGTTTTAAAATACCTAAATTACCTTTTATAGCAGCATCAAAGATAGGTGTTTGTTGTTTAATATCTTTTAAATTTAAATTAATGTAATTATCTACTAATAAATTTATACAATCAATAGCTTTAAACTCAACAGAGTAATGTAATAAACTTTTAGAATTACTATTTATAATATTAATATCTCCAAATTGTAAATACTTTTTTAATTCAAATAAGTTATTTCTTTTTACATGTTCAAAAATTTCCATAAATATACCTCTTAAATAAAATAACTACAAATAAATTAATATTTGTAGTTATTTATAAATTATCTTACGTTATCTTTTAAAGATTTTCCTGCTTTGAAAGCTGGAGTTTTTAACTCAGGAATTTGGATGATTTCACCAGTTCTAGGGTTTCTACCATCTCTTGCTAATCTAGTTCTTACTTCGAAAGTACCAAATCCAGAAATAACAACTTTTTCATCTTTTGATAAAGTTTCTTGGATAGTATCTAAGAAAGTATCGATTACTTCTTCAGTTTGTAATCTAGTCATATCTAATTTATCAGATACAATTGAAACTAATTCATTTTTATTCATATAATATTTCCTCCCAGGTTCTTACCTAATTTCTATTATATTATATCAACGTTTTCGACATTTTTCAATGTTTTTTTATATATTTTTTATTTTTACTATTTTTGTTAGAAAATCATTGTAATAATTTCTTATTTTGAGTATCTAATAAAATCGCACCTAATGGCGCCGTTATTAAGATAGAAAGCACAGCAACAGATAAAATAACAGGTCCACAAGAAAGGTTGTTCTCTAATGCAATTGCTCCTATAGATGCTTGAACTGTTGCTTTTGGTAAATAACTTATAATACAAAATAAAGTTTCTTTTTTTGATGTATTAGTTTTAATTAAACAACAAAATACTCCTAATGATCTAAAGAATAAAATGATAATAATTAATACTACTGAAGGTAGTCCGTAAGATAAAGCAACATTGAAATCTACTGCTGCACCAACTAAAACAAACAATATAATTTCAAACACAATCCATAATTTATTATAATTATTTTTTATATTATTAATTTCTATATTACTAATTAAAAAAGTTCCTATTAAAATAATAGAGATTAAAGAGTTGTAATAAATGACCTCTTCTAATAAAGTTAGAAGTATTGAGGTTATTAATGTTATACCTACTACTACAATACTATGAACTTTTACTTTACTAAATAATACTTTAAACAAGAAACCAATTATAACGCCTATTACTACACCTAAAACAATAGACACAGGTATTTCTACTACATTAATACCTCCTGAGGTAAAAGCCCCTAAAACTGAATAAAATATTATCATTACAAATATATCATCTAAAGATGAACCTACTAACATTAAGTTAGGTTTATTACTTTCATATTGTTCTTTATATTTTATCATTCTAGGTACTATTATAGCTGGTGATACAGCTGCAAGTACACTCCCTAACAATAAAGCTTCTAAATAATTTATCGGTAATAATAATGGTGCAAATATAGTTGTTGCAATTATTTCAAATAAAGCAGGAATAAAACACATAAGTATAGCCGGTCTACCTATTTGTTTTATTTGTTTAAAATTAACAGATAAACCTGCTCTAGTTAATATTATTATTAAAGCTATTTTTCTTAAATAACTAGATATATCTAAAAATGATTCACTTAATATACTGAAGTATCCTAATACTCCACCTATTAAAATCATTCCTATAATTTTTGGTAACTTAATTTTAGAGAATAATAATCCTGCTAAATACCCTAAAACTAAAACTAATATAAAACTGTATATCAAGATTATCACATCCTTTTATATCATTATAACACATAATATATTTAAATTAAAGAATGGCTTAACTAAGAGAAAAAACAAAAAAGAATAGTTTCCTATTCTTTAGTTATTATTATAAAATTATTGCAATTAACCCTGTTGTTTTTGTATTAACAATTCTAGTTAATGTATCTTGTAATTTCACTTTAGCATTTTCTGGTATCATATGAATTTTAGTTTTAATTCCATCATTAACAACCTCAGATAATTTTCTTCCGAAGATTTCTTTATCCCATACTTCTGTTAATTCATCATTACCTGCTAGAAGATTATCAATTAAAGATTTAGATTGTTCTTCACTACCTATTATAGGTTCGAATGTTGATTCAACATCTACTTTAATTAAATGAATACTTGGTGCTACTGCTTTTAATTTAACTCCAAATCTTCCTGATTGTTTGATCACCTCAGGTTTAAGTAATTTCATTTGTCTAACAGAAGGTAAACTTATTCCGTAACCTGTTTCATTAACACTTTTTAATGCATCTCCTATTTGAGCAAAATCTTGTTTTAAATTTGAATACTCAGCAAGTATAGAAATTAAATCACCTTTTGTTTCTAATGGTTTACCGATTAAAGATAAAATAATATCATCATAATAATTGTCATCTAACGTTAATTCAATTGATGCTGATGAAGTAGATGCATCTTCTAAAATAATATCTACAGATTTAAATAGTAATGATGCTTGTAGTGCTTCTTTTATTTTTTTAACATCTTTAAATTTTTTATAATCACATGTTTGTTCATCAATAGCACTCATTACTCTTGTTTTAATTTCATTATCTTCACTTA
>JAWXUE010000028.1:0-18285 GCA_044432925.1 bacterium
AGATATAGAATCTAAATTTGTAATTTATCCTGCTGCTACTAGAATGCATCATGCATATATTGGTGGGTTATTATATCATACTGTTTCAATGTTAGAACTATGTGATAAATATATTGAAGTTTACCCTACTTTAAAAAGAGATTACTTAATATGTGGTGTTATTGTACATGATATGATGAAAGTTGAAGAGTATGAAGCTCCTGTAAATGCATCATATTCTTTAGAAGGACAATTGTTGGGGCATATTGTAATGGGAGTAATTAAATTAGATAAAAAAGCAGAAGAATTAAAAATTTTAAATACTGAAGAAGTATTAATTTTAAAACATATGTTAATATCTCATCATGGACAACAAGCATTTGGTTCTCCAGTTAAACCTGCTACTAAAGAAGCTTTATTATTATGGTATTTAGATACTATTGATTCTAAACTAAGAGTATTAGAAGAAGAATTAGAAAAAACAGATGAAGGTACATTTACTAATAATATTAATGTATTAGATAGAGCAAAATTTTATAAAACTAAAAATTAATAAAAAAGATTAAAGAATTTATTTTCTTTAATCTTTTTTTATATATAAGAAAAGAGGACAATTGTCCTCTTTAATGTTTATTAATTTTCTTCAGTATATAATTCTTTTATTAAGTCCCACATACCAGCATATAAACCATTTGAATCATCAGCATAATTATTCATTGTTTTATAGTTGATATCAAACCATCTTTCATTCATATTACTATCAACATCACTATACTCATCAAATACGATATTCATATTTAATTCTTGGTATAAGTAATAGTTCATAACTGTTTGATTTGTTAATGTAGAGTTAAATCCAGAATAGAAACTTGATATTAATGTTTCAGTATAAGATTTTAAGTTCTCAATACCATCATCAGTATCTTTTTCATAAACGTATACTTTTAATTGATTTAAACTTGGGTATGGAGTTTCACTATATGCATTGATATATTCTTCAGTACCATTTAATTCAACAAAAATATGTTCATATTGTTTATATTCATCATCACTATCAGCTTTATAATCACTTGTAGAAGCGAATATAGATGAAGAAGCAGTACTACCTTTAGTAGATAATAACATATGGAAACCAAATGTACTCATACATAAAGTATCAAATTCAGTATTAGTTTGAATTTTTTCTAAGTGACTTTCATTTAAGAAATCACCGAAATCAGCCATAAAGTATTTATCTTCTGTATCTTCACCTTCAACAAAACCATCTTCAGCTTTGAATTCAGCTTTTAAGTTATTATACATATTTTGAACATGAGTTGAGAATTCAGTAACATAGTTTGAACCAGTAGAAGTATCAACAGTACCTAAGTCTTCAACTTTAATTTGAATGTTAAAGTTTTTACCTTCAGAAGTTTTTACAGCATTCCAATTTGCCCAATCATTCCCAGCTACATCATCAGTTGATAAATTTTTATTTTCAGGAGCAACTAAAGCTTTATTTTGATTAAATGCTTTTGCTACATAATCTAGCGCAGCAGACTCACCTAATTCTAAATAAGTAACTTCATTATAAACAGCAGTATAGATATTAACAATAGTTTGTTCGAAATCTCTTTGATCATCAGCTGATAATTTATTCATAAATTCAGCAGGGTTATCCATATTTCCATCTAAATCATAATCAACATATAATAAAACATGTTTAATATTTAAACTATAATAGTTGTAATAGTTATTACGAGAAACTAATTCTAATAATTCAAAATAGTTTTCATCATAAATTGTACCAAAATATTGTAAAGCTTGCATTGGTTTGAAATAGTAGTCTAAAACATCACCTTCATTATCATAACCATACATCATTGATAAATATTGTTCTTCAGTGAATTCACTTGTTAATCCACTAGAAGCATATTCATCTTTTTTAAATGATTTTAATTCATCACTTAATAAATCTTCAGCAGTCTCAATATCTTCATCAGTTAATTCATCCATATATCTAGAAGAAGCAATAGCTTTACCTGTAAAGTAGTTATAAGCTGCATTAACACCATAATAATCTTTTAAAGTATCAAAATAAGAATCAACAGAAATCTTAGTACCATCAATAGAAGCAACATTCATATTATCTTCTAATTCTTTTGTTGTATATTCATAATCAGAGAATTTACTTGAGAAGTTTAAAGCAAGTAAAGGATCATAAATGCTTATTTTTCCTGCTTCAATTAAATCATTGATATCACTTGTAATTTGAGTATTAATAAATGAATCAGTAAGTTGAGCATCGAAAAGTTCTTCAGTAATTTCTTCAGTAATTTCTTCAATTGTTTTTCCGAAAGGAAGTAATTCTTCATCAGTTAAATCTTTCCATTCAGTATCTGCGTATTCATTAACTCTTAAAACAAAGTAATATTTTTCACCAAATTCTTTTGGTAAAGCAGTAAATTCACCTTCTTCTAATTTGTTAACAAAAGCAGCTAAATCTGAATTATAACCACTTAAAATAGTTGAATTAAAAATTGTTTCTTCAAAGAAGTTACCTTCTTGATTTAATTCAGGGTAAATTAATTCTGTTTTATAAGGATAAGCTGCGTTATATAAATCAGCAAAGAATCTTTCATTATAATTACCTTGACCAGCAGTAATTTCAATATCATCCCAAGTAGCTTCAGCCTCAGCTAAAGTGTTAAATCCAACAATAACAGCATTGAAGTCTTGCGTATTACGATAAGTATTATTATAATAAGTTTCAATATTTTTTTCAGTAATATAATAAGGATTTACGATAGTTTGTTCAACACCATCTTCATCTTCCTCTTCATATTCTTCACCTTTAGCAATTTCTTCTTGTAATCTTTTTTCAGCATAACGTTCTTTAGCTAAATTTAATTTGAAATAATCAAATAAAACTTCAGGGTATTCAACACCCTCAGAAGTGATTTTAACATCCTCAGCGTTAAATTGAACGTTAGATACATATAAAGAATCAACTAATTGTTCTAATATTAAATCTATTTCATTTTGAGCCATTAAGTTAATTTTTTCAATATCATCAGTTTCAAAAAATAATTTATTTAAATAATCAGCTAAATCAGCTTTATCATCATTGTAATCTAATTCATCAATGTATTCTTTTAAAAGTATTTCTTCAACTTCATTAAAGAATACATTATAACCATTAGGTCTTAATAAATCATATAATTGTTTGTTTGTTAATGCATCAGTACCATTAACAGCATAATTACCAGTAATATCTCCATAAGGAGCATTAGTATTATAATCTGCTTTACCACAAGCAGATAATGTGAAGCTTAGAGTTGCGACTAACCCTAAAGCTAAAATTCTTTTCATTGTAAACTTTGACATTAGTTCGCACCTCCTTTAAATAATACATCTGAAGTCCAGAAACCATAGAAGTTATTGTTAACATCAGTTGTATCTACGTAATTATCAGAAATTCTTTGAGAATATTCGATATGTGAATCTAATCTACTATTGAAATCAGTAGCAGTTGAGTTTACTTCTAAAGCGTTAATCATAACCATTAATTGAACAACTTCAGAATTAAATTTTGTTAAAACAGGATCTAAATAAGTATTTAAATAACTTGAAGCACTTGTAGGAAGAGAAGTAGAACTTCCAGAGTTGAAATACTCTCTACAATATACTTCTAATTGAGTGTAAGTAGCTTCTTTACTTTCAGGGTTAGAAGTTAAATCGAAAATTTTATATGAATCATCAATTCTAATAGGAACTGCACCATATAAATCTTCATCTTCACCTTCAGCATCAACTTCAACTTTACCAGTACCACCAGTTACTAATAATAAGCTAACTGTAGATTGATCTTCATTAACAATGAAGTTTTTTGAGTCAGTTATTAAATAAGGAGCACTAAAAGTATTGTTAAACATTACTTCTAAATCATTATTATTATAAATAGATTCAACTAATTCTTGAGTAGTAGCATCTAATGTAGTTGTATTACTATGTTCACCAATAGCATTAACTTTAATATATAAACCATGTTTACGGTATTTAGCCCATGTATTTTCAACATTACCAGCTAATTTATCATCATCAGTACTTGGTTCAATTCTTGAAGAAGAATTAAATTCATTTACAGCATCAGCTAAACTTGTTTCTAAGTTAGTAGAAGAAGTTTTAGCGTAATTAATAATATCTATAATTAATTCATTAACTAAAGTTTGTTTTCTACTTGCATCTAAATCATATTCATATTCTAAAGCACTATTATTTGTATCAGTATAGAACCAACCATCATCAGCAACACCATCTTCATCCATATCAACATATACTTCAATGCTAGTTAATGTTAATGAATAAAAGTTCTCGTAAGCAGTAGAAGCAAATTCTTGTAATTCTTTATAGAATGCTTCAGTAGTTGTATTTTCTAAGAAGAAATCTCTTTTAGCATCTTGTAACATTAAGTAATCAATTGCTTCATCAACATTAGCAGTTCTATAATAAGATTGCATAAATGAATATTTACCAATAGAAGCAGGGTATCCATAACTAGAATAAGCATCATTAGCAAAGTTTGTTAATGTAAAGTTAATTGAATCTTTGTATAAATCATAATTTTCTTCATCATTTTGAATCTCAGAGTAATAAGTTGAATCTTGAATATATTGATTGAATAATAAAGCTACTGCAGTTTCAGGACCATTGTTATTTTCTAAATAAGCAAATGCATTTTCTACACTTACTTTATATTCCCATTCTAAATCTAAATCTTTATTTTTAAAAGTAATTAATGCAACTAAATCATCACTTGATTTTTTAGTTGAAGTATATAAAGAGTTTGCTTGTTTGTAATAAAATTCGAATACTGAATCATAAATAGCAACAGTAACATAATCATTTCTTTCACTAACAACACCAGAAATATAAGAAGAAGTTAATTCAGCATCAAATAATTCAACTAAAATTTCATCATATATTTTTTTATTTTCTTCTTGATTTTCATCACCATCTTTGATTTTGAAATCGTAATATTCTTCACCATCTTCATCTTCTTCGATAGTATAGAATTCTCTTTCCACAGCATCACTTAATTTATAAATTAAATAGTAATTACTTCCATAACTTCTAGCAGAAGAAGTATATTGAATGAAATCTTGTTCAACACCATCATCATCTAATTCAGGAGAAGTTCTTAATGTATTATGTAAGTATGAAGTTAAACTTGTAGAGAAAGTATCTAATTTTTCTTTACCAAATGTTAAATTAGAACTATTAGTATTATCCTCACTTGTTAAAGATTTTAATAATAAATCTTTTTCCTCAGCTTTTTGTTCAGAATTTAATTGATTATCAGCATGGATAAGTTCAGCTGTAAAATCATAATATCTTCTATAGTTAGGAGAACTAGAATTTAATGTAACTTTTGAAGCAGCTGTACCATTGTAAGCTAATGTAGATCTATAAGTATAAATATAGTTATAGATTTCAACATATAATTTTAATATAGTAGCATCAGTACCACTTGCAGCTGTAATAGTAGAGTCGGCACTCTCAGCAGCATTTTGATTAATTGTATATTCATCATAGTATTTATTGTAATCTGATTCATTAGACCATTTAGAAAAATCAGTGTTACCATCTTTATCTTTTGGAGGTTGAATTAAGAACCATTCACCATTATAAGTTTTAATACCAAATTTTCTTAAAACGTTAGTAGCTTCAGTTTGATTAATAAAACGAATGATAACAGCATTAACATCTTCTTCATTTGAATAATTAGAATCATAATAATTAGCTATTTTAGAATCAGTGAAATAAACATCCATATCTTCATCATCAGCAGCTTCTTCATTATGTTCATCGATTTCTTTATTTAAGCAATCAACAGCATATAAATATTGTGCAACACGAATTGAATATTTATTTTCAAATAAAGTATTAAAATGTGTATTACCAAGAATTTGTTCTACAGTTAATGCATCATCTAAATTAGAAGTAGCAACAATGATTCCTTCTAAGTAAACAGTATCAACATATTTTGTTACTGCTAACTTTCTATCAGTTGCTTTCATATCATTAATATCATCCTCATCAGAAGTACCGTAAATATCTTCTAAGATATATTCAGCAACTAATGTTTTTTGATCTTTATCAGTGATATCAACATTTTTCATGTAATCATCGAAAGTAGCTAATTCAATTTGTTGGTTTAAGTAACCTAACCCATTGTGTCTTAACTCAGTGTATAATTCACCTTGAGTAACTTTGTAGTTTCCACTTGTAGCGTAAACTGCATCACTATTAAGTCCTCCTGTAGGGTATTTGTCAGCAGTTGAAGAACAACCTGCTAAAGTTATCATTAACGCAGCAACCGTAACTACCGATAATGTACGTTTGAAGCGTTTCATAAGAACAGTGTTTGTTATCATAATATTTCTCCTTTAAAAATTATATTCTATATAGACTAGATTTAGTATATACGCCCATATATAATAACATTATTATTAGTAAAATGCAAGGATTTAATATGTTATTTATATAGAAATTTCGTGTAAAAATCACAAAAGAATATTTAATTAAAAATATTAGTTAATTAGTTGTGTCAAAAGTCTTTTTTTTGAATATTATATAGTGTAATCAAGAGAGGAGGAATTTCAATGGGACACTCTTGCGGATGCAACTCAACTACTAATGAAAATGGTTATGCATTAATCTTAGTACTATTCATCTTATTAGTTATTATCGGAGCTGCTTGGTTAGTATAATTTTTAAAATAAATAGTTAGTTTAAAACTAGCTTTTTTCTTTTATTATCGACTTTTTTATGGTATTATAGAGAAAAATATAAAGAAATTGAAGTGATTATATGAAAATATGTATGCTAGCAAGTGGAAGTAGAGGCAACTGTACTTACATTGAAACAGGAGATAAAAAAATATTAATTGACGTTGGAATAACATTCAAACAAATGAACTTAAAATTAAAACAAATAGGTGTAGATATTAATGAAATTGATGCTGTTTTTATTACGCATGAACACTTAGATCATGTCTTAGGATTAAGAACTTTTTCAAACAATTTAGACTGTGATTTTTATTTAACTCAAGGTACTTATGATAATTTAAAAAATAATGTACATGAAACTTTATCAAAGAAAAACTTTAAAATAATTGCTGGATATGAAGAAATTATTTTAAATGATAGTATAATAAAAGCAATTCCAACTCATCATGATGCGGCTGAATCAGTTGGATTTAAAATTGTAGATAAAGAAACAAGTTTAGTTTTAATAACCGATACAGGTTATATGGATGCTTCTTTGTTTCATCATATAGAAAATGCGACTTGTTATATTATTGAATCGAACTACGACCCAGCAGTACTTCAAGACTCTAATAGACCAAGAAAAACAAAAAATAGAATTTCAGGAGATTACGGGCACATGTCAAATGAAGATTGTGCCATTAATTTATGTTCTTTAATGGGCGAAAACACAAAATTAGTTATACATGCTCATATATCTTTAGAATGTAATTCTGAGGAATTAATTGTAGAAACTTTTAGAAGAATCTTTTTTGAATATAAAAAAGAAGTTGGTAATATTAGATTTGTTTGTTCTAAACAATATGAAATAACAGAGGTGTTTGAATTATGATGGAATTAGATATAGTTACTTTTGGACAAGTTAAAGAAAAATATATGGTTGAATTAATAAATGACTATAAAAAAAGAATTTCTAAGTTTGCTAAGATAAATTTTATTGAATTAAAGGACGAGCCTCTTAGAGATAGTGTGAATAGAGTATTAGAATTAGAAGGTGCTAAATTAGAAGAAGTACTAAAAAATGCTAAATATGTTGTAGTTTTAGATATAGATGGTAAAAACATAACTAGTGAACAACTAGCTTCTAAATTAGATGAAATATTTACTTATAATAGTAATAAGATAACTTTTGTTATAGGTGGTTCTTACGGAATACTACAAAGTTTAAAAGATAAATGTAATTTTAAATTATCATTTTCAAAAATGACTTTTCCACATCAATTTATGAAAGGTATCTTACTTGAACAAATTTATAGAAGTTTTAAAATATTAAATAATGAGAGCTACCATAAATAAGAAGTGTAATTTTTCTTATGGTATGATAAAATAGAAATATATGAGGAGTTGAATATTATGGAATATAATCACAAATTAATAGAAAAAAAATGGCAAGATACTTGGTATGACAATAAAATGTTTAAGGCTAATGACTTTGATGATAAAGAAAAATACTTTGCATTAGTTGAATTCCCTTATCCTTCAGGAGCAGGGATGCACGTTGGGCATATCAGAGCATATACATCTTTAGAGATAATCTCAAGAAAAAGAAGAATGGAAGGTTACAATGTATTATTCCCTATAGGGTTTGATGCTTTTGGTTTACCTACAGAAAACTTTGCTTTAAAAAATAAAATACATCCTAAAATTGTTACTAAAAATAATATTGATGTATTTACAGAACAATTAAAACAAACAGGTTTCTCTTTTGATTTTGATCGTACAACAGATACTACACAAGAGGATTATTATAAATGGACTCAATTTATTTTTGCTAAATTATACGAACATAAATTAGCATATAAAAGTAAGACGTTTGTTAACTTTTGTCCTGAGTGTAAAGTAGTTTTAGCAAACGAAGAATCTCAGGGTGGTAAGTGTGATAGATGTGACTCTAAAGTAGTTCAAATGGAAAAAAATGTTTGGTTCTTAAAAATATCTGAATATGCAGAAAAATTATTAGAAGAATTACCAACACTAGATTTCTTACCTAGAATTAAAACAGAACAAGAAAACTGGATTGGAAAAAGTAGTGGTGCTTTAGTTTCTTTTGATATTGAAAATTCAAAGGATAAATTAGATGTTTTTACTACAAGACCTGATACGATTTTCGGTGCTACTTTTATGGTTATTGCACCAGAACATGACATAGTAGAAAAGTATAAAGATAGAATAAAAAATATAAAAGAAATAGAAGATTATAAAAAGAAAGCACACTTAAAAACAGAGTTTGAAAGAGTTCATATGAACAAAGAAAAATCTGGTGTTAAGTTAGATGGACTATTTGCAATTAATCCTTTAACAAAAGGAAAAATTGAAATATTTGTTGCTGATTATGTAATGAATGGATATGGTACAGGAGCTATTATGGCAGTGCCTGCTCATGATACAAGAGATTATGAATTCGCTAAAAAATATGACTGTAAAATTATTGAGGTTATAGCTGGTGGAGATATCTCTAAAGAAGCATTTACTAATACAAGTGAAGGTACATTAATTAATAGTGATTTCTTAAATGGTAAAAGTGTAGCAGAAGCTAAAAAAGAAGTTATTAAATATTTAGAAAAAAATAAAATTGGTAAAGAAAATAACAATTATAAAATGAAAGATTGGGCTTTTAATAGACAAAGATATTGGGGAGAACCTATTCCTATTATTTATTGTGATGATTGTGGTGAGGTTTTAGTACCTTACGAACAACTTCCTGTAACACTACCTCAAACAGACTTAATTGCTCCTACTGATACAGGAGAATCTCCTTTAGCAAATGTTGAAGAATTTGTTAATTGTACTTGTCCTAAATGTGGTAAAAAAGCTAAAAGAGAAACAGATACTATGCCTCAATGGGCTGGGTCTTCTTGGTATTATTTAAGATTTATGGATGCTCATAATAACAAAAATTTCGCTGATATGGATAAAATGAAATATTGGGGGCAAGTTGATTGGTATAATGGTGGAATGGAACATGTTACAAGACATTTAATTTATTCTAGATTCTGGCATAGATTCTTATTTGATATTGGATTAGTACCTACTAAAGAACCATATAAAAAACGTACTGCTCAAGGATTAATTCTTGGACCAGATGGTGAAAAAATGAGTAAGTCAAAAGGTAATGTTGTTGATGTAACAACTGTTATTGATGAACATGGTGCTGATACATTAAGATTATATTTAATGTTTATTGGTGATTACGAACAAGCAACTCCATGGAGTGATCAAGGAGTAAAAGGTTGTAGAAGATTTGTTGAAAGAGTATTTAGATTATTTGATAATGTTGATGTTAAAAATAATCAATATTCTAAAGATTTAGAAATTTTAATTAATCAAACAATTAAAAAAGTAGGAACTGATTATGAAGAAGTTAAGTTTAATACTGCAATTGCTTCATTAATGAGTTTAGTAAATGAATATTATCAAAAAGATAGTATTACAAAAGGTGATTATGAAGTTTTATTAAAATTATTATATCCAATTGCACCTCATATTACTGAAGAGTTAAATAATTTATTAGGAAACAAAGAATCTTTAGTATTTACTAAATTCCCTAGTTATGATGAAAGTAAATTAGAACATAGTAATATTACTTTAATGGTACAAGTTAATGGTAAATTAAAAGGTAAAGTAGAAGTTAATAAAGATGATTCAAATGATGTTGTTATAGAATTAGCATTAAAAGATGAAAAAGTAAAAGCTTCTATTGAAGGTTTAACTGTTGTTAAGACGATTGTTGTACCAAAAAAACTAATTAACATTGTTGTTAAATAAGAAAGTAGGTATTTTCTATGAAAAATGCTGTAATTGTATGTAGTAACTCAGGTATTGATTATATTAATCATAAATATGATATTCCTGTATTTAGATCTGTAATAAACTTAGGTGATAAATCTTATGATGACTTCACTGAAATAAAAGCAGAAGATTTTTATAAATTATTAGATGAAGATAAATCAGTTTTCCCAACAACTGCTTATGTTTCTATTGGTAAAATGGTTGATACATTTAACGATTTAAAATCAAAAGGTTATGATGGTGTAGTAGTTATTACAATATCAAAACAAATGAGTGGATTAAATGGTGCTATTTTATTAGCAGCTGAAGAAGTATCTGATTTTAATGTTGTTTCTTATGATTCAAGATCATTAGCTTATCCTCAAACTTATATGGCACTTGAAGCTTGTAGAATGTTTGAAGAAGGTAAATCTATGGAAGAAGTATTATCAAGATTAGATTTCATTAGAGATAATAATCATTTAATATTCTCAGTTGATACATTAGAGTTTTTAATTAAAAACGGAAGATTAAGTAAGGTTGCTGGAGCGGTAGCTAATTTAATGAATATTAGACCTTTATTACATATTGATAATGAAGGGAAAGTTGTATCATTAGATAAAACAAGAACTTCTAAAAAAGCAAGACAATTAATGGTAGAATTATTCTTAAAAGAAGTAGAAGGTAAAGATGTAATAGTTTATATTTCACATGCAAATGCTGGGGCGTATGTAGATGAAGTAAAAGAAATGGTATTTGTTGCAAGAGAAGATATAAAAGAAATTACTGATGTTTTCTTAACTCCTGTAGTAGGTGCTCATTGTGGTCCTAGAGCAATATCTTTAGGTTATATAATTAAATAAAATAATTAGTGTATCTATTTTGATACACTTTTATTTTTGCCCAAACATTATTTAATTAACTTCATATTATATAGTGAAGGAGATGAAAAAATGAATTCTAGATCTTGCGGTTGCGGATGCCAACCTATGCCTGAAATGTACTATAACAATATTGTTAAAAAATGTTTTGTTGAAGAAGTACCTCATGTTGTAAATTACAATACTCATGTAGTAAATGAATGTGTAAAAAAACATATAACTATTCCTAAGTATACAACTACAGAGGAAACAGTTTTTATTGATGAATATCAAAATACACCATATCAAGTACCTTATCAAACTCCTATTATGGAACAATATCCAACACAACCAATTCAAAATAATGTTGTAAATACGCCAATTATGCCGAATGGTAATATATTTAATCCTTATCAATTCTAAGAACAATTTCTTTTTATATTAGAAATTGTTTTTTCTTTTTAAATAGATAAAAAATAAATATGAAAATGATATACTATGTTTAAATTTAAATTATAAAGGATGATTTTAATGAAAAAGATATTAATATTATTGTTGTTTATTAGCACTATTTTTCTAACTTCTTGTAGTGGGAAAAGTGCATATGACTTAGCAGTAGAAAATGGATTTGTTGGGACGGTAGAAGATTACTTAGAAAGTTTAGAAGGTAATGATGCACTAGATATTACTATCGATGACTTATTCAATTACCTTGTAGAAAAAGGTGATTATAATAGTGATGAGTATTCACTATTTATTAAAGATTATTTAAATGGTTATATATCAGAAGAAATTAATGAAGAAGTAATAATGAATCATAATTTAAGAAGTGTAGTAAATATAAAAGTTTCTTTTAAAAATGTATTAGGTCAAAATTCTTATTATGCTGGGTCTGGTGTTGTATATAAAATTGATGAAGAATATTCTTATGTAATTACTAATCATCATGTAATCTCATCTTCAGGAGATAATTCTATAATATCAAGTGAAATATTAGTTAGTACATATAACTCTACTAAAGAAGTTCAGGGGGTTTATGTTGGGAGTATGAGTAGTTATGATTTAGCTGTTATAAAAGTTAAATTAGATAATGTAGTAGAAGTTAAGGTATCAAGTAATAGAAATTATGCTGGGGATAACATTTTTGTAATAGGTAATCCACTTGGATATGGTTTATCAATTACTAAAGGAATTATTAGTGTAGAGTCTGAATATATAACAGTTGATACAATAGAAAGTTTAAGAGTCCTTAGAATTGATGCTTCTATTAATGGTGGAAATAGTGGTGGAGCGTTATTTAACAAGTATGGTGAATTGATTGGAATAATTGATGCAAAAGTTGTATCAGAGGAAGTTGAAGGAATAGGTTATGCACTTCCTATATCGTATGTTGATACAATTGCAAAACATATTATAAAAATAAATAGTAGTGTTGATAAAGTTGAATTAGGAATATATACTAAAATTGAAACTAGTTATATGTATTTTGATGAAGAAGATTTAAAATACTATATTAAAGATAAAGTAGTAATAGAGAGTGTTGTAACAAATTCAGCAGCATATAAAGCGGGATTAGAAGCTAATCTAGAATTAATTTCAGTTATTATAAATGATAAAGAATATAAAATTGAAAGAAACTATACATTATCTGACTTATTATTTGATGTATATAAAGAAGATAATATAATATTAAAAGTTTATTCTAAGGGAGTAATTAAAGAAATAGAAATAACATTATAAAGGATGTGTAACTATGCAGTTAAACTATATAGAATTATTAATAGTATTTATCATTAGTATAATTCCAATAATAAGTGGAGTAGTTATTTATAAACTATATAACTCTATTCAAGGGATAATCACTTATTTATTTTTAAATTATGTAATTTATTTTATAAGTTTAGAGTTAGTAGGACATAAATCATTTTTAAATGAAATACAATTAGAGATGTTATTAGATGCATTAGTTTTGCCTTATAATATAATTTATTATGCTATATTTTTAATACCTAAATTAGATGAAGTAATAACAATAAATGAGAAGTATACAATTTTAACAATTGTTGTATTGATTTATATATTTACTCAAATAATATCTGTTACAATAAAAAGATTGAGATATTTAAATAAATAGTATATAATATAATAAAATGGTGATGAAGAGTAGTAATATAAATTTTATTTCTATAGAGAGAAGACGGATGGTGTAAGTCTTTGTTATAAATTATATGAATTCACTTCGGAGTGATTGTAAAAAAATCCGTATATTCTGCGTTAAAGATATTAAGTGCTAGAGAATTTATTTTCTAGAACTAAGGTGGTACCGCGATCATTCGTCCTTAGATTATTCTAAGGGCTTTTTATTTTATAAAAAAAGGAGAAAAATTATGGAAAATAAATTAAATTTGATATTAACAAATGCTAAAGAAGAAATAGTATCCGTGTTAAATGCTAATGATTTACAACAGTTAAAAGCAAAATTTTTAGGTAAAAAAGGACCCTTAGCTGAAATCATGAGTAATATGAAAAACTTAACTATTGAAGAAAAGAAAACAGTAGGACAGTTATCAACATCTTTAAGAAATGATTTAGAACAATTATTTGAAGATAAAAAAGAAGAAATGAATAATGCAGCAATAAATGAAAAAATTGAAAAAGGAAGAATAGATGTTACATTACCTGGTAAAACAGTAAGAAAAGGTAATTTACATCCATTAACTCAAATCACTCAAGAAATAGAAGATTTATTTATTTCAATGGGATATACAGTAGCAACAGGACCTGAGGTTGAAGATGATTATCATAACTTTGAGTTATTAAATTTACCTCATGATCATCCGGCTCGTGATATGCAAGATAGTTTTTATTTTGATGTTAACACTTTATTAAGAACTCATACATCTCCTGTACAAGCAAGAGTCATGTTAGAGAAAAAAGGACAACCTATAAAAATAATTTGTCCAGGTAAAGTTTATAGAAGAGATGCTGATGATGCTACACATTCACATCAATTTATGCAGTGTGAAGGATTAGTATTAGGTAAAGATATAAGTTTTGCTGATTTAAAAGGTGCATTATTAGCGTTTGCTAATCAATTATTTGGTGAAGGGAGAAATATTAGATTAAGACCTTCTTATTTCCCATTTACAGAACCTTCAGTAGAAGTAGATGTATCATGTGCTAAATGTGATGGTGTTGGTTGTAACATGTGTAAAAATACTGGTTACATTGAAGTTTTAGGCGCTGGTATGGTTAATAAAAATGTATTAAAAATGAGCGGTTATGATCCAGAGAAAATTCAAGGATTTGCATTTGGTATTGGTATTGATAGAGTTGCAATCTTAAAAAATAGAATTGAAGATATAAGAGCATTTTATACAAACGATATAAGATTCTTAGATCAATTCAAGAAAATGAAGTAGGTGGAAGAATATGAAAGTATCATTAAATTGGTTAAGAGAATATGTAAGTTTCGAAGATAAAACTGTAGAAGAATTAGAAACTATTTTCAATTTACAATTAGTTGAAATAGAACAAGTATTAAAATTAGCTGATGCTACTAATTTAACAATTGGTTATGTAGAAGAATGTAGTAATCATCCTGATAGTGATCATTTAAATGTTTGTAAAGTTAATGTTAAAAATGAAGTGTTACAAATAGTTTGTGGGGCACCGAATGTTAAAGCAGGACAAAAAGTAATTGTTGCTTTAGTAGGGGCTGTATTGCCTGGTGATTTTAAAATTAAAGCATCTAAAATTAGAGGTGTTGAATCATTTGGTATGATTTGTGCATTAGATGAATTAGGTGTTGATGCTAAAGCTTTATTAGGTGAAGTTGATAGAGGTATTTATGTATTAAATGAAGATGCACCAGTAGGTGAAAATCCATTAATTTATTTAGGTTTAGATGATGTTAGTTTTGAGTTATCTTTAACACCAAATAGAGCAGATATGTTATCAATGATTGGTGTTGCTTATGACTTAGGAGCAGCATTGAAACAAAAAGTTTCATTACCTAAATTAAAGGTAGAAGAAGTAAATAAAAACAATCCTGTTAAAGTTAATTTAGAAACAAAAAATGCTTATCAATATCACACAAGATATATTGAAGGAGTTACTATACAAGAATCTCCTTTATGGTTAAAATTAAGACTAGTAGCATCAGGTATTAGACCTATAAATAATGTCGTAGATATAACAAATTATGTATTAATGGAGTATGGTCAACCACTACATTCTTTTGATGCTGATTTATTAGGAAATGAGATTATTGTTAAAGATAATTATCAAGGTAATTTAGTTACTTTAGATGGTGAATCTAGAGATGTAATTAATGGTGATATCGTTATTGCTACTCCAACTGAAGTTGTATGTTTAGGTGGTGTAATGGGTGGTAAATCTACAGAAGTTAGCTCTACTACAAAAAACATTATTTTAGAAGCTGCACAGTTTGATAATATTGCTATTAGAAAGACTAGTTCAAGACTTCAATTAAGAAGTGAATCTTCTCATAGATTTGAAAGAAAAATTGATTCTAATAGAGTAGTTGCTGCATTAGATAAAGCAGCATTAATGATTAGTGAATTAGCAAATGGTAGTGTTTATACAGGTGTTAATGGTGTTGTTAATAAAAAACATAAAGATATTGTTATCACAACTACTTTAAGAAAAATAAATTCTAATTTAGGTTTAAAATTAAAATTACCCCAAGTAGAAGAAATTTTAAATGAATTAGATTTTAAATATGAAGGAATTGATTTAAGTAAAACTGGTAAACCAAGAAAATTACAAGTTTATATCCCTTCAAGAAGAATTGATTATGATACAAATGAACAAGATTTATTTGAAGATATAGCAAGAATTTATGGTTATAATAATATACCTACTACTTTATGTAAAACATCTGATAAGGGGGAATTGACATATACTCAAACAAAAGTAAGAGAAATTAAAAATTACTTTGTTAATAGTGGGTTATATGAAAATGTTACTTATACTTTAGTTAAAGATGAAGTAGTACATGACTTTACTTTAGAAGATAAAGAATTATTATCTGTTATGAAACCTTTCACATTAGATCATAAAACAATGAGACAAAGTTTAGTTGCTAGTTTACTAGATGTAGTAAGTTATAACCTAGCAAGAAAAAATGATAATATTAATATATTTGAAATTTCTAATGTTTATTCATTAAATGATTCTAACACTATGTTAAGTGGTGCTTTAAGTGGATGTATGAATTCTTCTTTATGGCAAGGACAAAAAGAACTAGTTGATTTCTATTTTGTTAAAGGATTACTAGAAGGATTATTTGTACAATTAGGTGTTAATGCAGAATTTGAAGCTGCTGAATTAAAAAATATGCATCCTTATAAAACAGCATTAATTACATGTAACGGTGTTACTTTAGGTTATGTTGGGGAAGTACATCCTAAATATCAAGCAAAAGCAAATATCAAAGAAACTTATGTTTTTGAAATCGACTTTAATTTATTATTAAGTGTTGTTGATACAAAAATAAATTATGAACCAATTACTAAATTCCCTTCTATAACTAGAGATTTAGCTATTGTTTGTAAAAAAGATATTACAGCTAATGAAATAACTAAATTAATTAAACAAACTGGTAAGAAAATATTAGTTAATGTTGAATTATTTGATGTTTATATTGGTGAAAATGTAGCAGAAGATGAAAAATCTTTAGCTTATAAATTAACTTTTATGGATAATACACAAACATTAGAATCAACTGTTGTTGATAAATCAGTAGAACAAATTTTAAAAAGATTAGAATTTACTCATCAAGCAAAATTAAGAGGATAAAATAAATTTCATATAAATAAAGAGGAGAATTCACATGATATATTTAGAAATGAAAGATGAAAAATCAAGTAAATTTTGGCAAGTTTCATATACAGAAAAATGCTATACAATTGTTTATGGTAAGATTGGAACAAAAGGTACTGTTAAAGTTACGACGTGCGAAGACCCAGAAAGTGAAGCTTTAAAATTAGTCGCTTCTAAAAAGAAAAAAGGTTACGTTGAGGCTGTAGAAGATTTATCTCCGTATTTAATATTTGACACATTTAATTTTAAAGTTGCTGTTTTAAATTCTATTGATTATGACATAGAAGAACAATTAGAGGAACTTTCATCTGAATTTTATGATGAGCATTATGATTTTGATATGGATGAAGATGAAGAAGAAGAATATATTCAATCCGAAGAATACGGACGCAACTATAAAGCAATTGAGTACATTAAAAGTTGCAAGATACTTAAAAAATCAGCTATTGGATTAGAAAAAATTGATTTGATAGCTGGTGATGACATTCTAGAACAAATTGATTTAGAATGGGGTGGAGAAACAGAAGTTTTTGATATTAATGATTTAACAGATAGAGAGTTAGCACAATTTCCTGACTTAAATGAAATATCAGTTTTATGTGGATATGATGGAGAAGCTGATGAAATAAAAGAAAAATGTAAAAAAATAGGTGTTAATTTTCACGATCCATATCAATAGATATCAATCTTAAAAAGAAGTTTATAAAGAGGTAATCATTTAAAATGATTACTTTTTTTATTAATTGCTACGATTTAGTAATAACTCAAATATTTACAAACGTATATCCTATTTTTATATTTTATGATATAATACTTTATAAAAGTAGGTGTTATTTTGGAAAGTATTTTTAGTTATAGTATAGATGATTTAAAGAAATATTTTATTGAAAAAAATGAAAAGCCATATAGAAGTACACAAATATTTGAATGGTTATATAGACATAAAATAAAAGATTTTAGTGAAATGACTAATCAAAAACAGGATATAATAAATATGTTGAAAACTGACTTTAGTTTAAATT
>JAWXUE010000029.1:0-16311 GCA_044432925.1 bacterium
CTTGTTTACCAAATGCTCTACTAAATAATATTAAATCAAATTTACTCAAGAAAACTTTAGGCATTGAACTAAAATCAACTTTATAAATTCCATTTATATTTAAATTAGATAAATTAGCTTTAGGATAATATCCTGCTTTTGATTGAATGATTAAAGAAACATTAATTTTTTTATTTAACTTTACAGCTACATTATTTAGTGCAATTAAATCTAAATTTAAAACTGAATCAACTAATAATACATTATTAATTTCTTGTTTATTTAATACATTATTAAATAATATTTCAGAGTCATTAATTGCTTTAAAGTAGAATCTTCTTAAGTATTCTAAAGATCCTTTTTCACTTTCTAATTTAATCTCCGATTTATTATACATACACATTTTAAATTTATTATTTTTAATATCATTTAAAATTGTATTGTATTCTTTAACAATATCAAATTTAACTTCTTTATTAGTAATATTATATTTAGATGAATTAGTTAATAAATTTGTTAATTCTTTTCTTATTGTATCAAATTTTAATATTTTTCTAATTACTTTACATTGTTCATCTGAAAATACTGTAGCATCGTAAGATGAATCATTATATTCTATTCTAAATTCATTATTTTCAAGCATTTCAATACTTAAAAATTTATCTTCAACAGATAAAATAAATCCTTTATCTAAAGTTGATAAACTTTTAGACACAAAATGTTTTAAGAAATCGTAATAAACACTATCTTTAATTACATTAGAAGAAACAAAAACATCTACTGATGATGATGTAACTTTAAATTTATTGTCTTCTATTTCATATACATATACTAAGTTTTGTTCTGGTAAGAAAGTTACCTCTGATTCTGAGAAAATAGTATATATAGAAGCAAATAAAGAAATACTAGATTTACTAACTAAAGAAAGTTTTGAAGGGTCATCACTTAAAGTAAAGATATTATCTTTTACTTCTAAATATTTAGAATAACATAATCCGTATCCTTTTTCTAACTCTTCTTCTTTATTTAATAAACTTTGTATTTCTTTCATTTTTCCATTAATAAGTTCACTTTTACACAATAAATGATTGTTTGTGATTTTAATTTCTTTTGTATTAACAATAAAGTCATCACCAATTTTTGAAACCATCATAGGTTTTGGATACAACATAAAGAACTCATCTTCTCCCCTTAATAATTGGTAAGGAGAGAAATATAATTCTTTTAATTGTGTTTCTCTAGTAACAAATTTATTTATTATTAAAATTTTTCTTATTTCAGTTTTATGAAATTTTTTAGCTTCTCTTAAATTGCGAGTTAAAAAATATTCTTCGTTTTGACCTAGAAAGTATGATATACCTTCTTTAAATATCTGTACGTATGAATCAGCAAATAAACCTTTAAATTGTCTTTCTAGTATATCTACTGTACCTTTTTTTGGATGTTCATAAAAACAACCATAGATAACTTCGTATTCTAAATTTATATCTAAATAATCTAATATAATATCAATTATGTCTTCTGACAATGGTAATGCATACGCTATTTTTTCTGTTAATTGAATTTTTGCTCTATCTTTATAAAAATCAATATCTAAGTATTTCTTTACTCCATTGTCATTAAATACAACAAAACATTGTCCACCTAAATTTCTTGATATTTCATCAGGATTTACATCCCCCATAAAACTATATTCAATTTCACTTCCTAATTCTATTGAGCCTTCATGCTCATCTTCAACGATACCATATAAAATTTTCTTACCTTTTATATCAATATCATATAAAAATTTATTTATCATAAATTTACCTCGCTTTATTTTTCAAAGAACTAAAATATTATTGCACTGATCTAGGCATAATACTTTCATTTAAACTAAATCTACTGTTAATTTTTTCATATTGAACGTAGATATCATCAAAATCATGACATTTGAATGTTGAATATACTTTTTCAACTTCCCATGATTTAACTGAAAATGATGCAACCATCATTTTTTTACCACTACAGAAATGTCTAACAACTGTATTTTGTCTTACTTTAGCTTGATCATTAAATACACCATCCATTGATAAAACAGAAATTGCAATTTCATTTAATGCATCTTGATCTGGTTTATTTAATTTTTGAGTGTTAATTAATTGTCTACATCTTTTGAATAATCCTGATTGTTTGATTAATTTCATATTTAAGAATAAAACACCTGTATTAAATTGTTTTTTACAAGTTGCATCTGTTACAGCAGCAACTTCGTAATCTTCAATATTTAAGTTATCGATTTGTTTTAAATCTTGTAATGCCATTGTATCACAATCTAAATAGATTAATCTGTCAGGTATTGAATCAACCTCATCTAAATATAATTTAATCATTGAATAAGGTGTGAATTTAGTATCATTGTTTTTGTTTTCAGATAATGAGTTTAAATAGATATTTGTAGCATCTAATAAAATTACTCTACTTTCTGGATTTTTATTTTTTACAACTGCTTCTAAAATTGAGCAATCTTTAACTGTAATTGGTGTGTAATCAGGATTCATATCTTTTAAATCCATTGTTACTACGAATACATTTAAAGCATCACTTGAATGTTTAATAATACTTAATAATGATAATAAGATTCCTTTAAAAACTTTTCTATTTCCTGCGTAAGCTATGTTCATATATTTATTCCTCCATAAAATTAATTTATATACATTAGATATTTTACCATAATTAATGTCTTTTTTCAATTATTTTCAACAACATACACTATGTTCTAGAGTAAAAAAAGAGCAAGTTAGTAATATATTGTAATACTTTATCATTTTTTGCAAATTTATACAGTTTATATTTTATAACTTTTCTACTTATGTTATAATAAAAAAGGTGATTAATAATGAACAATTTAAAAATAGATGATGAAATAATTGTAGATGTAAAAAGATTAGGAATTAATGGTGAAGGTATAGCTTATTATTTAAGAAAAACTATATTTATTAAAAATGCTTTACCTGATGAAACAGTAAAAATTAAAATAACAAAAGATTCTTCTAATTATCTTGAGGCTGATGTTGTAAAATTCATGAAACAATCTGAACATAGAGTAAGACCTTTTTGTAAATATTATAATACTTGCGGGGGATGTCAGTTACAACACTTAGATTATAACCATTCTAAAGTTGTTAAAAGAGACATGTTAATGGAGGCTATAGCAAAATATTCAGATTTAAATCCTAGAACATTTCAAGTAAATCAAACAGTTATAATGGATGATGCTAAAAACTATAGAAATAAATCTCAAATGGCTATTTGTAGTAAAGGTGAACAATTATGTACTTCTTTATTCCAAAGTGATTCAAGAGATAGTGTAGCAATAGATTATTGTGATGTACAAAATGAAATAATAAATACTATTAACAATAAAGTTTTAAGATTATTAGAGGTATTTGATGTAAAATCAATTGATAACGGTGGTATTCTTAAAAATTTAGTTGTAAGAGTATCAACTACTACAAGTAATGCTCAAGTAACAATAATTGTTGCAAAAGATAGTGATGTTTTAAGTAAAGTTGCTAAAGAAATAATCAATATTACTAATGTAGTATCTGTATATAAATCAATTAACAAAAGTGATACATCAATGTTTGGAACTCTAGAAAAATTAGAGGGTGAAGATACTATTACAGAAAAAATCGGTAATTTTAGTTTCAATTTATTACCTACTTCTTTCTTTCAGTTAAATCCTGTACAAACAAATAAGTTGTATGAAACAGTAAAAAAATTATGTAAATTATCTTTTAAAGAAACTGTAATTGATGCTTATTGCGGTGTTGGTACAATAGGAATGTATTTAGCAAAAAATGCTAAAGAAGTTATCGGAATTGAAATTAATGAAGATGCAATAACAAATGCAATTAATAATGCTAAAATAAATAAAATCAAAAATATTAGTTTTATTAATGGAGATGCAACATTAGAAATACCTAAATTAATAAATGAAGGATTAACTCCTGATATAATGGTTTTTGATCCACCTAGAACAGGTTTAAGTTCTGAAATAAGAGACTTAGTTAACAAAACTAAACCAAAAAGAATTGTATATGTATCATGTAACCCTGCTACTTTAGCAAAAGATTTAAAAGATTTAAAAAGTAATTATAAAGTTAAATCTATAACTCCATTTGATATGTTCCCATTCACTTCTCATATTGAATCAGTTACATTATTAGAATTAAATTAAAGAAAAAATCTCTAGAAATTAATCTAGAGATTTTTTTTAAACGTTTATTGTACCAACGAATGCTAATACAGCAAATACTATAAAAAATATTAACCATACTAAGTCAGGACCAGGTAAATTTGTTTTTTGTAAATAATTCCAACCTGAAATTACTACTGAAACTAAAACAAGGAACATTCCTATTATTTGAAGTGGACCAGATATAATACTTAGGAATGGAATAAATCCAAAAATCCATGCTATACCAGCACAAAATAAACCAATAAATGCAGCAAAACATGCGATTTTAGTTAATAAACCACCCATGCTAGCACTTTTTACACTTTTCTTTTTTGCCATAATTTTTACTTCCTTTCATAAAGTCTCTATATTATAGCACCAAGAAATATTTATAGCAATAGTATTGAAAAAATATGTGTAATTATGTTAATTAATTAAATTTATAGGGTTATCTATTATATAATCATTTAATTTAATTTGTTTTATTAAAGTATCTAATGCTAAACAATTATCCTTACTTACGGTGTGAAGTAAAATTATAGCTCCATTATGTAATCTTGGTATTATAGAATTAATTGTATAATCTACTCCACGTGTTACATCACGTTCCCAATCTTTATAAGCTATTGACCAAAATAAATTAGTATATCCTAAATCATCTACTATTTTTAATGAGTCATTATTGAATGTACCCTCAGGTGGTCTAAAGAACATTGTAAATTCTTCATCAGTTACTTCTTTATACAAGTCTTCTAATTTTTTAATATCACTTTGTATTTCTTCTTTTGATAATTTTTGAAAATCTTTATGTGAATATGAATGATTTGCAACTAGTTGATTTTTTTCTAACATATACTTTACTAGTTCACTATTCTCTTTTAAATAATGACCAGTAATAAAAAATACACCTACTACATCATTATTATATAAGATATCAATCATATCTTTTGTATATCCATTTTCATAACCATTATCAAATGTTAAATAAACTTTATTAGTATCTTCAGCAAGATATATTCCATTATTATTTGTAATTGTATTATGATATTCATCTCCAGGGTAAGGTCTTATATTAGTAGATTCTTTTGGTATTCCATATCCATAACCAAATACTGTAATAGGAGTTAGTGATATCACAACAATAACTATTAAAATTATTTTTTTCATATTTATCCTTTCTGTGTGCCTAATAATATTTTATGAGAAATTTCTTTTTTTAAACTTCTGTTATAGTTAATAATAAATCCAATTATTAGTCCTTGAGAAAGTAAATAAATCCAAATCATAAATACTATAAAAAAACTTATTGTACCAAAAGAATTTTTATAATCAGAAAATATACTTAAATAAATTGAAAATCCAATTGTAGATAGAAACCAAAATATTGTTGAGAAAAGTACACCAGGTATTATATCGATTATTTTATTATAAATAGGTGTTGTAACCTTTTGAATAAATACTATAATTAAAAAAGGAATAAAAAACATTGTTAAATATGTTAAGATTGTATTTAACATTGTACCTTTAGTAATAAAATTTAGAAATAAAAATACAATAAAAGCTAACACTATAATAACTAGGAAAACAATAACAAGAAAAATAGAAAAAGCGCGATTTAACAAGTTTATTTCGGTTATTTTAGTTTCATAAAGTATCTCTGTTGTTTTAATTAAATGGTAAAATAATGTTGAACCACTTATAACTGTTGTAGCGATATAAATAAAAGAAAAATTACTTTTAGAAGATTCTGTATATACTATATTTAATATTTGATTAAATTGGTTAGGAAGATATTCAAATTCTAGATAATTGAATATATCATATCCTAAACTATTGCAAATATTAATTAACAAGAAGAATACACTTCCTCCATTTATAATTAAAAAAAAGGCAATAGAACCTGCTAAAGTACTATAACTTTTATTAGATATTTTCTTATATAAGTTTATAATATTTTGCATTCTATCACCTTTTATATTATGTGATTATTTATTAGCTTTTATACATTGTAACCTAACAACATCTCTTGCTATCATAACTTCTTCATTAGTTGGGATAACATAAACATTTACTTTAGATTTTGTTGAAGAAATCTTAGCTTCTTCTCCTCTAACTTCATTTAATACTGGATCTAATTCTACACCTAACACACCTAATCTATTACAAATATTTGCTCTTAAGTGACAAACATTTTCACCCATACCAGCTGTAAAACAAATAGCATTTAAACCACCCATTAATACATAGTATGAACCTATAACATCACAAATACGTTTAGCTTGAATATCAAATGCTAATTTAGCGCGAGCATCACCCTCTGCCATAGCAGCTGTAACATCCCTAGCATCACTACTAATACCACTAATACCTAGATAACCTGATTTTTTATTAAAGTCTGATAATACTTCTTCAATAGATTTATTTTCTTTTCTAGCTACCACTTCTAAAACAGTAGGATCTAAGTTACCACATCTAGTACCCATCGGAATACCTTCTAATGGAGTTAATCCCATTGTTGTATCAATACATTTCCCATCTTTAACAGCACATAAAGAAGCACCATTACCTAAGTGACAAACAATAATTTTTGTTCCACCTGGATTTTTACGACAAATTTGTAAAGCTCTGTTAGATACAAAGTTATGAGATGTACCATGAGCTCCATATTTTCTTATACCATATTCTGAATACCATTTATATGGAGTTGCATACATATAAGTATCTTCTGGCATTGTTTGATGGAATACTGTATCAAACACAGCAACTTGTAAAACTTCTGGTAAAGCTTTTTGAAATGCTCTTATCCCAACGATATGTGCGGGATTATGTAGAGGAGCTAAATCTTTTAACTCATCAATTTTTGAAATTACATTTTCAGTAATAACTACTGCATCTTTAAAAAATTCTCCACCTTGTACAACTCTATGTCCAATACCTGTTATTTCATTTAATGAAGCAACAATATTTTTTTCAACTAAACTAGTTAATAATAATTCAACACCTACAGCATGATCTTTTAATACTGGTTCTGTCTCTTCTTTTTTACCATCATACTTAATAGTAAATATTCCTTTTTCTAAACCGATACGTTCCATTATACCTGATGCTATTACAACTTCATTAGGCATATCTAATAATTGAAACTTAATTGATGAACTCCCTGCGTTAACTGCTATAATTTTTCCCATAATACTTACCTCTTTCTCTCTAACCAATCTTGTAATTCTAGAATTTTTTTTGTAAATTCTGTTTTTGAGTCGAAACTCGGTATTTCCATTAGTAAACAATTTTTATTATTTACTTCTTTTTTTATGATTATTATATTTTTAGCATCACTTTTAAATAATTCTTTATTAAAAGTAATAACTCCAAGTAAACTACATTTTGTTAATAACTCTTTAAACTTATCTTCTTTAACAAGTTTATCTGGTGTTAATAAAACCATATATCCATTGTCTTTAAGTGTATTTAAGTTGTAATCAATATTCTCAATTAAAAATTCATCATCATTTAAATCACTAATTAATAAATCCATATTTGAAAAATAATTTGTTTTACAATCTTGATTATATACGTCTACTTGATAATCTAATAAATTTGCTAATTCACTACATACATTAGCTAAGTTAGTATCAATATCACAAGCAAATACATTAGCATTTTCATTGTTTAAATTATTTAAAAATGTAAATATTAAATTACCTGTACCACAAAATGGGTCTAATAAATTAAATTTTTCATTAGGATTAATTAATTTAACACCAATAAAAGACATGATTTGTGCAATCTTATCAGGTGTATGATATGCAAAAGATATGTTTTGTTCTTTGAATGCTTTTAATAAATGAATCATAAAACATTTTCTAATATCTTCAACACTAAAATCTATATCACTAACTTTAGAATATAAATCTTCTAAATAAGTTCTATCTTCTTCACTACACTCAAAAGTTATTTCACCTTCACTTAAATTTTTTGCTGTAGCGCAAATCAAATTTAAATAAGTATCTTTTTTTATATCATAAATTTTTTTAATAGATTCATCAAAAATATCATATAATAAATCTAAAATTTCTACATCATTCATTTTCATCACCTAATTAATTATATCACTATTTAATATAAAAAAAAAGAGTAATACATACTCTAAATTTTTTTCTCTATTGAAATATCTTTAAATAAGTCAGTAATCTTAGAAGTAATAGAAGGCATATAATCAATTACTTTTTCATATAAATGAGTTTGTTGTTCTAAGTGTAAAATGCGAATATCATTATTATTACATATTAAAAATGCAATAGGAGTAATACTCATTGTACCACCTGTACCTCCACCAAAAGGATGCTCTAACTCTTTTACTTCTTGTTTGATTTCACTACCTCCAGATAAAAATCCAAGTCTTACTCTTGAAATAGGAATAACCTTTGTATCATCAGATATATGAATTGCCTCACCAATAATAGTGTTAACATCAATCATATCTTTAATACTTTCCATACTAACTTTTAATAAAGTTGAAATTTTGTGATCCATTAAATCATATCCTTTTTTATTTTTATTATATTTTTGATATTAAAGATTGTACTTTTTAAAAATAGAATTAAACTAAACTGAAAATCTATTTCTAAATCAATATCATCTTTTGAAGAAGGAATAATATAAAAAGATAAATTATTTTGTTTTTTAGTATTACTTATTAAATAACTTTCTAATACATTAAAAATAGAATAATAAACAGCATTTTTATAAATTGAAAATATATTATAGTCATTATTTTTCTTTACAATATTCAATTTATTAATTTGTACTTCACTTTTATTTACTATATTTTTTATTACATTGTAATACCCAACAGTTTTTTTAAAATCATTATAAGTAAAACGAGTTTCTTCTTTAATCTTATTTAATCCTTTTATAAACATATCATAATCAATATGAATATTAATTACTCCTACTTTAATATATACATCTGTATCATCAATTATGTTAATAATTTTAAATCTAACTTCAGTAAAGAATATTAATATAATTAAAATTATTAATATAAGATACATATATAATCACCATTTATATTATGTTCTTATCAAAAATATTTATTCATAATTAGTATATGTAAAAAGTAATTTTATGTTATAATAAATTAGGTGATTTAAATGAAAAAAATAGTTTTAAAATTAATAAATTTTTATCAAACAAAAATAACAATATATACACCTAAAGCATGTAAGTATTTACCAACATGTTCACAATATGCAAAAGAATGTTATACTGAGTATAATTTTATATATGCAAGTTTATTAACAGTGTGGCGTCTTCTAAGATGCAATCCATTTTCTAAAGGTGGTTATGACCCTATTCCTAAAGTTAAGAAAAAATTAAAAGAAGAATCTTATTCAGACTCTTCTTCATTTAAGTAAGTGTTTATTTCATCGAAATAAACTCTTTTTTCTTTATATAAGTTACCTAATGCTCTTTTAAATGCTTTTCTACTCATTGTAAAGTATTTAGCAATTTCATCACTTTGTGATTTAGCTGTTAGAGGTAATCTATCATTTTGTTCAATATAATCAATAATAACTTGAGCATCAGAATCAATTAACTCTTCTTTAAAAGGGTTAAGTGTAGCTACATATTCATTTTCTTGTTTAGAAATAATAGTTGCTGATACTTCTTGCCCTAATCTATAAGTTTCTCTTGTTTGTTTAATCGGAATAAAAATATACGTACCTGTTTCAGTAATAGCATTATAAGCTTTTGGCGTCGCCCTAACAATAGTTACTTTAACAACTTCTTTAACAGCATATTCAGTTACTTCATTATACTTTTCTAGTATCTCTACTTTATTTAATAATTTAGCATTTAATCTATTTTGTTTGATTTTTAATCTTACTAAAACTTTATCTCCAATTTGTGGCCATTGTTTAGGATCATCAGATAAATAATCCTTTGATAACAACATATCTTTAGGTAAGTTATTATCAACAAACACACCAAAACCTTTTTTAATCTCAACTACTTCAACAAAATCAGAATCTTCTAATGTAACAAAAGGAGTTTCTAAAGTAGCAGCAATTCTTTGTTCTGAATCATAGTATAAAAATGCTTCAACTACTTCATCAATTTCTAATTCGCGGTTTGTTTGTCTGAAGTGAAGTAAAACTTCTTCTTCATCAAGACCTAACATATAACCTAAATCAGATTTTCTTAATACCTTAAATTTTTGAGTACGTCCTACTTCAATCATAAATTCACCTAGTTTCTATCGCCATCTTTGTAGTTGCGATCTGTTTGTTTTAAGTATTCTTCTTTTAAATTAGTATTTTTCTTTGTATTTGATTCATACTTCTTTAATAATTCTTTTTCTTTTTGTGATAATTCTTTCATTATTTATACATACCAATTCTTCTTAATTTCTCTTCTTTAGATAAAACTAAGATAATATCATCAAGTGATATACCATGTTCTTGATTAGTTAATAATAATCTTAAACCTTTATAGAAATTAAACACAACACCTTTATAAGCCTCAGGGTCTTTAGCAAATTTCTTTTTATCAACATATCCTAATTTTTTTGAAATATCTTTTAATGTTTCTTCTGTATCATTAGTGAAGTAATTTATTATTTCAGAAATAACTTCTTCTTGATGTTCTAGTTTAATATTTTCATTTAATAATTCTTTATTTATATTACTTTCAAATACATCATTATATAAAGGTCCAAACATATGCATGAAATCACTATAACAAACCATATCTTTTCTTTTTTCATTTGATAAAGGTCCTTGAGTTGATAATAATCTTTTTACAAAATCAACATCAGAATTTATTCTATTTAAAACTTCTTTATCATATTTCATTGCCCATTTAACTAAATTATTAAAATTATCTTCTAGAGAAATATTATAGATAATTTCAGAACTTATGCTGTTTAACTTAACTATATCATATAAAGAACCACTTCTTGACATATTATCAAAATCAACTTTATATTCCATTAAATCTCTATCAATATTATTTAAATACCATTCTTCAAAATTTGAATTAATTAAAGTAAGTATATAAGCATATACAGCTCTAATTGGATAACCTTTTTCTAAATAGAATTCTGCACTTGATTCAGGGTCTTTTCTTTTTGATAATTTTCTTCTAGATTCTCCATCTAACTTCATAATCGGAGCAACGTGAGCAAATGTTGGTAAATCGAATTCTAAGGCAGAGAATAGTTGTAAATGAACTGGAATACTAGATAACCATTCATCCCCTCTAATAACGATTGTAGTACCCATTAAATGGTCATCACATGCATGTGCGAAGTGATAAGTAGGAATTGAATTTTCTTTTAATAAAACAAAGTCATTAACGTTGTTTTCCATTTCAACAAATCCTTTGATTCTATCATCAAAAGATACACGTTCTTCAATATCATCAGGAACTCTAAATCTTAATACAAATTTATTATTATTTTCTTTTAACTTATTTTTAATAACATCTAATTTAGCATCTCTATAAATAGCATATTGTTTATAATATCCAGGAGTTTTATTTTGTGATGTTTGTTTATCTCTGATATCTTGCAATTCTTCTTCAGTGGCAAAACATGGATATGCAAATCCTTGTTCAACTAAATACTTAGCTAATATATGGTAGTATCCTAATCTTTCTGATTGGATATAAGAACCATAATTTCCTATTTGTTCATTCTCAGAAATTACACCTTCATCAATTTTAATACCAAACTCTTTAAAACAATCACATATAATTTGCTTTGAGTTTTCTACTTCTCTTTTCTTATCAGTATCTTCTATTCTTAAAATAAATACACCATCTTCACTTTGTTTAGCAATGAAATAATCAATTAATGCTGTATAAACACCACCAATGTGCAAAAACCCAGTAGGGCTTGGTGCGAATCTTGTTACTGTTGTTTTATATTCTCTTTTAGTGTTACTTTTTATTAACTGATCTCTTGTTATATTAACATCAGGAAATAATAAATTTGCTAGTTCGATTGTATTTTTCATATAATTACCACCTTTGTATATTTTGATAATATTATACCATAAAAACGCATAATATTTAAGTATAAAAAAATAAAAACCAATCTATTTCTAGATTGGATTAATTCTAATGGAGCGAGTGATGAGAATCGAACTCACACAATCAGCTTGGAAGGCTGAGGTTCTACCATTAAACTACACTCGCAGTTTGCAATAATTTAAATAATGGAGCGAGTGATGAGAATCGAACTCACACAATCAGCTTGGAAGGCTGAGGTTCTACCATTAAACTACACTCGCGTTTAATTATTGCTTGTTTATTATAACAAATGATTTATAATATGTCAACTATATTATAAATGGTCGGGATGACAGGATTTGAACCTGCGACCTCCTGGTCCCAAACCAGGCGCTCTACCAAGCTAAGCTACATCCCGAGTTAAAAAGTGGCGCATCCAAGAGGACTCGAACCCCTAACCTTTTGATCCGTAGTCAAACGATCTATCCAATTGATCTATGGATGCATAAATGGCGGTATGGACGGGACTCGAACCCGCGATCTCCAGTGTGACAGACTGACATGTTAACCAACTACACCACCAAACCGCATTGAAATACTTTACAAAAAGAAATGGAGGCCCCGACCGGATTTGAACCGATGGTGGAGCAGTTGCAGTGCTCTGCCTTACCACTTGGCTACAAGGCCCTGTTTATCTTCGTGCTTGTTTATTATAGCAATTTACAACGCAATTGTCAATATTTTTTTATATATTTATTAAGTAAAATATTACTTTATTACAATTATTAAATTAGTCCTTGAAAAAAATTACTAATGACATTATATTTTTTTGATAATAATGTTGTAAATAAAGGATTTATTATAGTTTATAAGTTATTAAGATAGCTTCTTCATCTTTGAATTTCAATTTGTAATTTGATAATTGTTTTGATAATTCTAAATTAAAATTACACTTACCTATTTTAATTTTTTTACAGTTAGTATTAATAAGTTCTTTAGTTAAATAACTGAAGTTATAAATGTAATCAAATGTTTTTATCAAATAAATATTATTTCTTTTCTTTTTGAATAATATTTCTTTTTCTTTAATTTTCATTTCATTGTAATCTATGTAAATTAAACTTCTCGATTTATTTATAAATTCGTAGTTAGAAAATGAATATATACCATCATAATTGTTAACGTTTGTTGATAAAATTTTAGTATATTCTAATGGTATATTAATAAATTTTTCTACATCAAAATATAAAGTACCTTCAATATGCTCTTTATAATAGTTACCATTAAATTTTAAAATTAATATATTATCATTAAACTTACTTTTATTACTTCTTTGTAGTTTAATGAATAAGTATTTGTATTTAATAAATTCATTTGAAAACTCAATGTCATTTATTATAATTTTTCCATTTTTCATTTTTATATTATTATATACTTCTATTTCTACTTCCCCATTGTTATATGATAATATTGTAAGTTCATTTTTATAAAATATCAAACTTATATAAATTATTTTTTCTTTTAGTTTAATGTAATAATTATAATTGATTCTTTTATACAAATTATCACCTATTTAAATATATGCTATATTAAAATAAAATATTCTAAAATATTATATATTATGATATAATAAATTTAATGTGCTTATAGGAGGATTTAAAAATGAAACCAATATTAATTACAATAGCTGGAGGTAGTGCTTCAGGGAAAACAACTGTAGTAGAAAAGATTGTTTCTAGATTACCACAATTAGATGTTTCTTTATTAAAACATGATGATTATTACTGTGATCTTAGTCATATGAAATTAGAAGATAGATATGCTGTAAATTACGATCATCCTTCTGCTTTAGATAATAGTTTGTTAATAACTCATTTAGTAAAGCTATTATCAAATGAAAGTATAGATAAACCAACTTATGATTTCATTGAGCATAATCGAAGTAAAGTTACTGAGAGAGTTGTTCCAACTAAAGTTATTATTTTAGAAGGTATTTTAGTTTTAGAAAACATTGATATTCGTAATTTATCTCACATTAAGATATTTGTTGAATCTGATGATGATATTAGATTTATAAGACGTTTAGTTAGAGATACTAATACTAGAGGACGTTCTCAAGAAAGTGTTATAAATCAATATTTAAAAACTGTTAAACCAATGCATTATAAATATGTTAAACCAAGTAAGAGATTCGCTGATATTATTATTCCTAATGATAATAAACACGATGTTGCTGTAGATATAATAATAACTAAAATTAAATCTATTATTAATGGAGGTTATTTATGATAGCAATTATTTGTGCGATGAATAATGAAATCGCATTTTATAAAACAGTAATTAAAAATTTAGAAGTTATAACTCATTGTAATAAGGAATTTTTTAAAGGTACTATAGGTGATAACGAAGTTGTTCTAACAGAATGTGGTATAGGAAAAGTTAACTCTGTTATTAATACTTCTTTACTTATTCATAATTTCGCACCTACTGTAATTATAAATACTGGTATTGCTGGAGGGATTTCTCCATTAGAAACAAATGATTTATTCATAGGGGAAGAATTTGTGTACGGAGATTTCGATTTAACGATGTTTAATTATGAAATGGGACAAGTACCAGGTTATGAACCTAGATTTGTTTCAGAAACAAAATATACATCGATTTTTAAAAAATATTTAATGGATTCTAATATTAAGTATACAAATGGATTAATAGTTACTCAAGATTCATTTATAAAAACGATAGATCAAGTTTCTCAATTTTCAAATTTAAAAATAGCTACAGATATGGAAGGAGCATCTATTGCACATATTTGTAAATTTTATAATATTTCATTCTTTTCAATTAGAATAATTTCTGATGTTATCGGAAGTAATAATCAAATTTCAAATTATAGTGAATTTGAAGATAAAGCCGCAGAGCATAGTAGTATTACTACTTATAACTTTTTATTAAAAAATAAATTATAGAAAAATGGATATCAATCGATATCCATTTTATTTTTATTTAATCTAATAATCATTTGTCCGTTTTTTACAGATGCTTCTAATTTAATTTTTGTTTCATCACATATTAATTTTACAATAGATAAGCCTATTCCAAAACCTTTAGTTTCTTGTTGATTCCTCTCAAATCTTTCAAATAAATAAAAATAATCACCATCTTCTAATATAGTATCATTTATTATTTCTAAATATTCACTTGTTAAATTACAATCTACTTCTCTTTTTGAATATTTAGATGCATTATCTAGTAATGTTGTTAAAATGACCATTAATCTTATTTCACTTACCATCCAATATATATTCTCTTCTACACTATAAGAAAATTTTTTATTATTTGCTTTTAAAACTACATCCATATTTTTACACTCATTTGTTATAGGTTCACTAATATTCAATTTAACAGGATCTAGAAAATCTTTTTCTTTGAAAATAGTATACTTTAAAAGATTAGTAGTAATTCTATCCATTTTATCGCTTTCAAATTTAATATTATCTAAAAATTCATTTTTAGAATCCATTTCTAATAATTCTACATTTGCATTAATAACATTTAATGGTGTTCTTAAAGTATGTATAGAATTAGATATAAATTTATT
Source organism: bacterium (assembly GCA_044432925.1). Classification (GTDB taxonomy): domain Bacteria; phylum Bacillota_I; class Bacilli_A; order Acholeplasmatales; family Anaeroplasmataceae; genus JAWXUE01. The sequence goes on from JAWXUE010000029.1 coordinate 15,819, forward strand.
AAGTGTATCATCTTTATTTTTTTGAATTTTATATATAACAAATATAAAAATATCTACTAAAGTTAGTAAAATTAACACATTAACAGTAGCTATAAAATATGTTCCATCCCCCATCCTATCTTTTAATAAGAAAAAATTTATTATTAATAAAATATAAGTTAGTACATTTATAAAACCGCAGTAAATTAGTAAATTTTTTATTTTCATGTTTACCTCCATAGATTGATATATTGTTTATTATTATAACATATTACATACAATAAAGTATTATTTTTTATAAAAAAGTTTAAAAAAATCATATTTTTTACTTTTTATGTAAAATGAATGCAAAAATATTTTTATAAAGAAAAAACTCCACTAAAAAGTGGAGTATAATAGTTCAATTGGTGACCAGGACGGGGTTCGAACCCGCGGATGCTGCCGTGAAAGGGCAGTGTGTTAACCATTTCACCACCTGGCCGTAAGTGGCGCCCACACCAGGACTCGAACCTGG
>JAWXUE010000030.1:0-15423 GCA_044432925.1 bacterium
AAGAAGAGCTCTGCTCTTCTTTTTTTCATTAAGGAGGTTATTATGAAATATGTTAGAAAAGCTAATAAGTTTGATGTAATACTTAGTAAAAAAGAAAATATATTGATTGGTTTACCTTTTACATTAATGGGAACTTCTTTTTTAATTGCTATGATAAACAATTTAGAAGATTATTTGATTGAATTAATAATTATGATTGCATTTTGTTCTATCTTTATTATAATAGGTTTAGTTTTTTCATACTCTTTTATAAAATTATTAGTATTAGTTCTTTTCAAAGATATTCATAAATCTTACTATATTGTTACTGAACATATACAAGCAGGCGCTATAAGTGGCACTCCTTCTAGAATAGAGAAACATTTAAAACAAGGAAATGAAATAGGATTACCTAATTGGGATAAATTATCAACTAAAGATATAAGTTTAATGGATTCAGGAGAATATTTATTAAACAATTTAATAGTATAGATCAATTTAAACATGATATTTTAGAGACTTCTAAGACTAAAGAAAATAATATAGCTAGATATAATTACGAAAATAGTATGACTAAGAAAAAAGATGATGATCCATTTGCTGATTTCTATAAAAAAAAATAAGGTCCTAGATAAACTAGGGCCTTATATTTATTTATATTTACCAAAAGTAACTTTTGATTCATTATATCTATCAACAAATTTATTAGCATCTTCATTTAATGGATAACCAATAGATAAAACTGCATATGGTTTAATATGTGCTGGTAAATTTAATACTTCTGAAACTTTTGACATTCTATCTTCATGAGGAGCACAACCTAACCATACAGAACCTAATCCTAAGTTAACAGCTTCTAATGAAATGTTTTGTGCTGCTGCACCTAAATCTTGTTGCCACATAGGTGGAGACTTCATAATTTCTTCATTACCACAAATAATAATTGTAACATTACCATCAGAAACTAATTTCCCACCTTGTTTAAATACAGATAATTCTACTTGTGTTTCTTTATCTGTTAAAACAAAATATTGGTGTGCTTGTTGGTTCATAGCTGAAGGAGCTTGCATTCCCGCTTTTAATAATTGTATAATTTTTTCATGTTCTACTTCTTTATCTGAAAATTGTCTAACACTTCTTCTTGTATAAATACTGTTCATTTTAATTACCTCTTCTTTATATATTCTATTATTTCGTTATTAATACCTTTGAATAAGAAATACTCTACTCCATTATCCCATAACTCATCAATTGAGTTGATACCTGTAGTAAATTCTACCTTACCTTTTAATTCATTATAATCTTTTTGAATGTCATTACTTTTATATGCAATATGACCTACTACACTTTGAGTTAAATTTTTATCTTCAAATAACTCATAAGTAGTTGCTCCATTTGATATATAAACAAATCTTCTTCCTAATTGAAAATCACCAATTATTTTAAAACCGAAAATTTTATAATAATTAATTGTTTCTTCTAAATTAGGTACACTCATATTAATATGATCTAATTCTCTCATTAATCCATTGTATTATATCCTAAGAAATGATCTAAGAATAAAATAGCTCCATCTTCATTATTTGTTGTTCTAGTTATATACTTAGCAGATTGGATAGCTTCTTCTCTGCCATTAACCATCGCCACCCCAACATAAGCAAATTCTAACATTTCTAAATCATTATCACCATCACCAAAAGCAATTAAGTTTTTTGATGTTAATCCATAATAATCTAGTATTACTTGTAACCCTTCTCTTTTAGAAACAGCTTTATGATATAGTTCATATAAATGAGTACCATCTATTCTTCTAAATTCTCTTAATGCTAATTTATCTGAATAATGTTTATTTACATAATCCTCAAAGTTTTTATGTTTATTCTCATCTACTACTACAATTACTCCACTTGTTTCTACATCTATAGTTTCTTCTAAAGGACCTTCTACTAATATAGTATTTTCATCAATATGAATAAAAGGAGCAAGTCTTTCATGCATACTTGTAAAATATACTTTATGATCATAACCAAAATAAGCATCTAAAATACTATCTTTATTATTAGAGAAAATATCTTTTACTATTTCTTTATCCATTCCTAAATGAATTTTTTTGAAATTATCATCATTAGGATTATGTATCATCCCACCATTTGTATTAATAATAGGAGTCTTTAAACCTAACTCTTTATAGTAATGTAACATCCCAGCATAAGGTCTACCTGTTGCTATACAAACCATGTGTCCATCATCAATTAATTTATTAATATATTTTTTTGAAGTATCAGTTATTGTTTTATCATCTGTTAATAGAGTCCCATCTAAATCAAATGCTATTAAATATTTTTCCATATTATACCTCCTAAACTAAATCAATAATATACTTTTTGTTTATATTTGTCAACAAATAAACGCTTATTTAAGGCGTTTTTCACTTATTTATTTTTAATTATGAAATAAAAAAAGATATCAAACGATATCTTTATATTATAATTTCTTCTACTTCTAATAATGAATCTTCTATTTGTAATTCATATTCAGTATTATTTAAAAATGCTAAAGCTCTATCTTTATTACTTTTATTTAAATATAAATAAACATATTTAAATCTTTTAGAATTGTAATATACAGAAAATAATCTATCATCTATATCATTTAAAAAAGCTTCATTATTGTAATGTACTACGATTGCTGTTCTCATATTATTTACTTGAATCTATCTGAAATACTTCTTGCTAACTTTGTAGCAACATCATTTAATTCAGATTGAATCTTCCTTTCTATTTCAAAATATTTTTTAACTATTTCTTTACTATATAATTCTTCTTTAACTTTTTGGAATTCTAATTGCATTGTTTTAAAACTATCGTTATAAGATTCATATTGTTTATTACTTTCGTATTTATCTCTTTTTTCTTTAAACTCTTTTATTAAATCACTAAATTCATTATTGATTTGTTCTTTAACTTTCAACAAGTCATTAAATAATTTAGTATTAGTTATTTCAAAAGCATACTCTTCTGCTTTTTTAAACACTTCAAATTTATCCATATATTCCCTCTTATTTCAACATAGAAGCAATCCCTGATATAAAGCTTAACTGACTATTTAACTTCGTTAATCTATCTTTAGTCGTAAGATTCATACTTTTTTGTGCTTCATTAATAAAATCCTTCATTTTCGTTGGATCATAATATAATATTTTATACCATTTAGGATGATAACGCAAATAATTAAGGTAGATAGGATTACTATACATATAATTCATATAAGATGTATCACCTAGTACCATTCATCAAACCTCTTATCAAACAATGGGTCTCCTGTTGCAGAATTTTTAGCAACAGCAGCTCCTGTACCTATTCCTAGACCACTTACTAACGCTAATAGTTTTTGTGCATTAGTAACTGTTTTACTCACAGTATCAGGGTTAATTTTTTTAACATAAGCTAAAGCATTTTTCATCATATCTTCATAAGATGTACCACTTTTAACTTCTTCTTTAATATCTTCTTTTACTACTTCTTTAACTTCAGGAAGTGAAATAGTTTCTTTTATACTAGAATCTTTATAAATATCCCATCTTGAGTCTTCTTTATAAAAAGTCCATTCTTCATATATATCTTGCCATGAACGTTGTTTAGTTAAAATTACATTATTTAAACCAGGATGTATTTTAACGAATCTTTTGAATTCTTCTAAATTTTGTCCCATTACACATCACCTATTACATTATATGTTTATAAGTAGAAATATGTTAAATAATTTCATCTAAATTTATTATTTTATATTCACCTAACTCTAAATCACCTAATTCATAGTTACCTACACTTAATCTTTTTAAATAAGTCACTTCATTATCTATTTCATTAAACATTCTTTTTACTTGATGAAATTTACCTTCTTTAATACTTACTATACATTTTTTATTATCTATTTTATTTAATTCTGCTTTTTGAGTAGTATATAATTGATTTCTTCCATCTAATATTTCTAAGCCTGAACAAAACTTTTCTTCATTTATAATTTCTTTTTCTAATTCTACATAATATTTTTTATAAACATCTTTATTTGGTGAAATAATTTGATGAACATAATTACCACTAGAAGTTAATATTACTAGTCCCTCTGTATCATAATCTAATCTACCACAAATCTTTAAATCTAATCTTACTAAATCATGAGGTAATAAATTAAGAATAGAAGGATATAATTCATCTATATTAGAGCATATATAACCTTTAGGTTTATTTAAAGCAATTACGATATCTTCAATAAAAAATACTTCTTCATTATCAAAATATACTTTATCTATAACTACATCAATAGACTCTTTAGCATTAAGACATAATTTATTATTTATTTTAACTCTTTTTTCTTTTATATATTTTTTTATATCATTTCTACTACCATAATCTAAGTTACTTAAAAATTTATCTATTCTCAAAATCATACACCTTCTTTTTAAAAATTATAGCACATTTCTAAACTATTGTCATACACTATTAATAGGTGATAGAATGTTTAAAAGAAATAATAATCAAAATTACGAATATAGAGACCCAAACTTCTATGAAAATAATCAAATGCAAAGACTATTGTATACATTAGAAGAAACAAGTAGGAAACAAAAAAATTTAAATAATAGATTAAGAAGAGTAGAAAATTTTCTAGGTTTAAGAATGGATGATAAATTTGATGATGATTTATTTTATGATGAAGGCTAAAACCCAAACAATATAAACTATTGTAACATATATTATATTGAAGGAGGTGATTATATGTATTACCAAGGAATGCCTGGTTATGGATACGGATATCAACCATATCAAACATGTTGTAATGATACATCAAGCAAATCATACGGATATGCTTTAATCTTAGTATTATTTATCTTATTAGTAATTATCGGAGCTGCTAGATTCTAAAGAAGTTAAGACCTTTAGAGTCTTTTTTTTATAGTTGTTTTATAGTATAATTAATTTAGAGGTGATGAAATGTTTAGAACAATTAAAGTTATTGATGAATCTGTTGAATCATTACATGAAAAATCTATTGAAGTATCTACTCCTGTAAGCGAGGAAGATAAAAGATTATTATTAACATTATTTCAATATGTTGTTAAGTCACAAAATAAAGAAATTTCAGAACAATATAATATACGACCAGGTGTAGGAATAGCTGCACCACAAATAGGTGTAAATAAAAGAATGTTTGCTATTCATGCGTTTGAAGATGATAAAGAACTTTCTTTAGCTATTATTAATCCAGTTATTTTAAGTACTAACAAAGAACAAGTATATCTTAATGGTGGTGAGGGTTGTTTATCTGTAAATAGAAAAACAGTAGGTATTACTCCTAGGTATAGTAAGATTACAATTCAAGGGTTAATATTTGATTTTGAAAAAGGTGTATTCACAAAAAAGAAAATGATGTTAAAAGATTATTTTGCAATAGTATTTCAACATGAGTTTGATCATTTAGATGGTATTTTATACACTGATAAATTAATGGATGAACAAGAAGCAATTAAGAAAAATATCCTGTCGTTATGGGAAATAATAGAAAATGAAGATGCTAATTAAGCACCTTCATTTTTTTATTTTTTAGATTTTAATACAAAGAATATTCCAATAGATGATAGAGAAATAATTGATATTATTATTAACACAATATATTTATTATCAGAAGGTTTTAGATTTAAAAACTGCATTTCTGCATCTTCTAATTTTTCTATATATGATTTTAATGATTTTAATTCTTCTTCGTTTTCTACTTTATCAAGCAGCTCCCTAGCGTTAATTATAAGTTCTTCATCTTCAAAAGAAACAATATCCGGAATTAAGTCTATTGCATCCATAACACTTAAAGTTAATTGTTTTACTTCTATAGTAGACTCTGCATTTTCTAATTTTTCTATATAAGAAACTAATATTATTAATTCTTCTTCGTTAGTAACTTTATTTAAAATCTCTCTTGCATTAACAACAAGTTCTACATGTAATAACGTTACATTTTGTGGTATTAAATCTATAGATGTAATTACATCTAAAGTTAATTGTTTTATTTCTAGATACTCCTCAAAACAAATAAGTTTTTCTACATATGGCTTTAATAATTCTAGTTCAATAGAATTAACTAAATTAACTAATGTTCTAATATAAACTACTTCTTCTTTATCACTTAATGATATATTAGTAATTTTATCTACTCTAAACATAATTTCACTTACTAAATTACTTATTACATCATTACCTATATTAATATTATCAAAATAAAGAGAATAAATTAAACTATCATAACCAGTACTATTAGTAGGAATTGTTGCTATTAGGTCTTCTACTAATAAAACATTTGTTTTAAAATGAGAATAATTGTAATCATTATTTAAATAATCTTCATTGTAACTTCCTCTTAAAATAGGGGCTTCTTTTGAAGTAAATATAATATGGCTTAAATTAACACAATTATCTAGTGCATAATCATCTATTATTTTTAAAGTACTAGGTAATGTAATTTCTTCAATATATTTATTATTAGCAATAGCTGAGTGCGCTATAAAATAAGTTTGTTCTAAGACAATATAAGATTCATCTTGTTTATTACTTGGATAACTAAGTAATACTAATCCTTCAGTTGTTTCTTTATATAAAACATCATTATGTACAAAATAATATTTATTATCTTCAATAACAAATTTATTAGTATTATAAGAATTATAGAATGCTCTATCACTTATATATTCTAAATCATTATTTAAAGTTATTATTTCACTGTTATTACCACTTAAAGCTTTATAACCAATATAAGTGATACTTAATAAGTTTATATTTGTTATAGGTGCATTAAATAAACCATAATCTTCAATTATTAATATATTTGATAAATCAGCATTTTCTAATGAAGTATTATCATAAAATGCTTTGTATGGAATATAATTAATTTTAGTAAAATCAAAATTTACTAAGTATTTATTATAAGCAAAAGATAATTCACTTATTTCAATAAAAGAATTATTTTTAAATTTAACACTTTCTAATAAAGTATTACTAAATGCCCCTATAGATACAAATACATTGTCATTAAATAAAATATTTGATATTCTACTGTTACTAAAAGCATATTCATCTATTAAAGCATCTACAGAAAATTCTAAATTATTAATTGAAGTATTACTAAATGAATATTTACCAAAATAAATAACATTATCTAAACCTTCTACATCAGTTAATAAATTACCGTAAAATGCGTAATCATCTATTATTTGTAAACTATTAGGAAAAGTAAGTTTTGTTATATTAGTATTATAAAAAGCTTTTTCACCAATTTGATTTACTACTGTGTTTGATAAATCAATTGTTTTTAATAAAGAATTGTTAAATACATTATCTCTTATTAATTCTAAACTATTGGGCAACTTTATAACTTCAAGTTTTGAAGAAGCAAATGTATTACTATTTAAAATACCTATAGATGTATTAGATAAATCAATTTCACTTAAAGAAGTATTGTAAAAAGCATAACTACCTATTACTTCAAGAGAATCAGGTAATGTTATATTTATTAAATTTGTACAATTGTAAAAAGCATAAGATTTTATATTATTCAAATTTGTATTAGATAAATCAATTGAAACTAACTGTGTGTTAATAAAAGCTTTAGTATCAATAGTATGTAATCTACTTCCATCTTCAAAATCAAGATATTTAATACCTAAGTGCTCAAACATATTTTCTTTTAATATTTCAATTTCTTTAGGAATAGTGAAATACTCACTAGAAATATTTAATGGTATTAAAACTACTTCTGATAAATCTTTAGTAAATAAAATATTATTTGTATAAGTATAATAAATATTATCATTAACATTAATACTTTCAAAATTAGTATTTTGAAATATAGAATATGAATCACAAGATAAAATAGTATTTTCAGATAAATTAATAGTACTAATTTTAGTATTTGAAAATGATAATTCACTTAATACAAATAAACTATTAGTTAAATTTAACGTTACTAAATTAGTGTTACTAAATGCTTCTTCTTTTATTATAAAATTTGAATTATTAGAAAAGATAATTTGTGATACATTTGAATCTTTAAAAGCTGAGTTATTTATTTCAATGTATCCTTCATTTATAAATGAAACTTCTTCTATACTAGATGAGGAAAATGCTTCTTCATCTATTATATTTATATTGTTAAATGTAGCATAATTCAATGATGTACAAAGTTCAAAAGAAGACTTTCCTATATATATAGTTTTTGATAAATCTATAATAGATAGTTTTTCGCACATTAAAAATGCTTGTTCTTCAATAATAGTTATCTCTCCAACAACATATTTTAATGAACTACAAAAAGCAAATGCTAGTTTTTGGATTTCTACTACTGAAAATTCAACTGAACTTAAAGATGAACAACCAAAAAATGTGTTAGATTCAACATTATTTAAACTAGATAAATCTACACTACTTAATTCAAAACATTGATAAAATGCATATTGTCCAATCTCTGTTACTTTTGATAAATCAATTTGTACTAAAGAAATACAATTATAAAATGCATATTTACCTATTGATAATAAGTTATTTGCAATTACATAGTTAACAGTTTGATTTCCTAGAAATGCATAATTAGAAATTCTAGTTATTTCATCACTTAAAGTAATTATACTGCTATTACCAAAGTATCTAATCAATTCATTATCAACTACATAAATATCTGGTGTTACATTTATATCAAATTGAAATGATGCACTTTTATAATTAGGAGATTCTACTAAAATGTTAATAGTTGATACCCCTTCTTTTACTGCTGTAATAACCCCAGCATTATTAATACAACTTTCCCCAATAATTGATATAGTTGTAGTTAAATTAGAAATATAATAAAGAGATAATGAAATATCTAATGTAAAAGATTCACTATTATGTAGTGTTAAACTTTCATTAATATTTTTATACGCCCCAACACTTCCTATTGACGAAGTGTAATAAGATGTAGTTTGTGTTGTTTTAGCAATACTAGCTACAGAATAAATAGTTATTTCATCAATATCACTTTCATGATAATTATCATCATCACTAAAATAAACATAAACATTTAATTCAAATTCTCCATAAGTTGTATATACAGTAACAATTGCCTCACCACTACTAGAAGCAATTAGTAAACCATTAAAACTATCTACATAACAAACATCACTGTTATTTGATTCTACCGATATTATATCAACTATAAATATATCATAATATTTAACTAATTGACTAATAGTAATTCTATCGTGAATATTAAAATAATACTCAGTAAAATTTAATTCAAAATTTGGATTAGAAATATCTTCTATATCAAATTCATAAATACTTTCATTTAATGCATAATCATAAAGTAATACTGCTATTTTATTATTAAGCGATGATAGATAATGAGATATTTCTATTGTAACTTTACAACTATCTCCTTTTTCATTAAATATCGGAGTTGAAATTGTAGAAAGTTTTGAAAACTCACCATCAATTAAATTACCTATAAATGCTGCTTGAGCAAAATGATTATCTGATACAACAAATTCTAAATAAGTTCTTGAATCTTTTGTATAAAAGTTATGTTCTAATATTTTAGGTGGTTCAAAATCTACTGTAAAACTAAAAGATAAATTATCGGTTGTTTCACTATTATAATCAAGTTTAGCAGATAAGAGCACTTCATACTCTGTATTATTGCTTAACCCTAACTCTTTAGGACTAAAATTATTCAAACAAGAAAACTCAGTAAATGATTTTGAATTATTAGTAAATTCTACATATGTTTTTCTACAGTTATAATTAAATTCTGTGTAAACAACTTCTTTTGTTATAGTATCAATAACTTGTACTTCTATTGATTTAGCGTTTCTTAATAAACTTAAATAAATACCATCAATTTCATTAATGCTATCTTCTGAATAACCTAAAGATATTTTATCAACAGAAGGACTTATTACACCATGTACCCATGAAGAATAAGTAAACATATAACTACCTAATTTATAGGTATCACGTCCTTTAGTACCTAAAATATATGAATCAAACATATCAGCTGTATTATTATCATAAATAGTACTATCAAATATAGGTGCATCAGTCCAATCACCATAAAACCCTAAATAAGGAATAGATAAATCTCCTGAATCACTAGATAATATAATATACCCTTCAACAAACATTCCGTTTAAGAAGTTGTTATCTAAATATTTTTTATCTTCTTCACTTAAAGTTATTTTTACATTAACAGTCATCTTAGAATTTGAAGATACAGTTAATTGCGTTTTATTTATTCCGTAAACACTAAACTCTGTATTACCAGATAACATATAACATTCATTTAAAAATTCATAATTATCTTTTGAATTAATTTGAGAGACACTTTGTGTCATAATAATAGAATTTAAATTATAGGTTTTACTTTCATCACTTATATTATTAACAATAAATTCAAACTCATATATACCTGTTTTATTAGGATCATCATATAACTCTATTTTACTTTTAGTTTTATCTTTTACACTTAAATAAGCTTCTGTAGAAATACTTGCTAGTATATCAACAAACCCAGCGCCTTGTTTTCTGATTGAATAAGGATTATTATTTTCATCATTTAAAATAGTAGTTGTAGACATCATTAAAGAATTAGTCATAGCACCTACTTCATAATTACTTAAATCATCAAAGTTATTTAATATATATTGTTTAGTAATAGTAGTTGCTCCTGCTATGTATGCTGATGATGCATTTGTACTACTAACATACCCATAACCTTCATTTAAACTTGTATACATATAACCTAGTCCTGTAATGTCTGGTTTGAACTCTAAAGAAGGTAGTACTCCCCAACTTGATTCATCTGATAAAACAACTTCATCATCTTCTAAAATAGCTGTTGCTACACTTAGATTTGCTAAATAACTACTAGGACTATTAACCATACCATAATCAGGGTTATTTGTATTAGATAAAGTTTTATCAGAGCCATTAAACGTTGATGTATAGCCATTTCCTACAGAAGTTATAACATTTACACCTTGAGCTTCAAGCGTATTAAATATATCTTCTAGAAGTGTATCTTCATTTGCAAAGCCGGCTGCATCACCATAACTAATATTGATAACATCAGAACCAATTAAAAGAGCATCTTCTAACGCTTTAATTAAAATATTATTATTTGTTTTATCATCAGCAATTTTCATTAAAGCTAACTGAGCGTTAGGTGCAATACCTGTTTTACCTGCTATAATACCTGAAGTAATCATACCATCAGAACTATTTGAATATATATCAACACTCGATTGTGAGTAATCATATTTATAAGGAACCTTACTATTAAAATAAAAGTCTGATACTGTATATGAATTATCATTTAGATAAGCATTAGTATTTTTATATAAACTTTTTATATCACTTTCTTCAATTTTACTATCAGATAATTGAGTATTAAATATTTCATGACTTAAATTAAAACCTGAATCTAAAACTGAAACTAGCATTCCTTCCCCTTGATATTCAAAAGAATTTGTAATTGTTTCACTTACACTTTCAACATTAAAAGTATTAGATATTTGTGTATTATATACTTCTACTAAAGAAACACTTTTAACATTTAATTCATTTTCTATTTTTTCTATATTACTATATTTTGTTTTTAAACTTACAGCATTTAATAATGTAGTGTAGCTTTCTATTTTCACTACTTCTATTTCTTTATCTATTAAATCATTAATAAATGAATTTTGTATGTTATCTAGATATTTTAATGCTTGTACACCATCACTAGATAATAAGTAATCGTTAAATTCAATATTTTGATTTAAAGAGAATTGTTTATATAAAGAGTCTTCTTCTAACTCTACAATAATTTCTACAATATCATTATTAGAGAATTTATAATTTTGATTATTAAAATCATCAAGACTAGTTTTTTGTTGTACAGATAATTGATTTAAATCAACTTCAAAAGAAATTAAATGATTTAGAGCTATAGATACTAATAATAAAATTATTATATATATCTTTTTCATACTAATTAAATATGTGGTGCATTATAATACTCCCACACACTCCTACGTTCAAACTTTCTGTATCTAACATATTAATATAAATATTTTTGTCTAAAATATCAAATACTTCACTACATATACCAGTACTTTCATTACCTAATACTAATCCAAAATTATTTACTTTTTCTACTTCATTTAAATTAACTCCATTAACAACATTAGTTCCATATACTTTATGTGTTTGTTTTAATTTTGTAATAAATTTAATAATATCACCTGTAATTAAATTTAATTTAAATATTGCACCTTGAGATGATCTTATTACTTTATCATTATAAAAATCAACACTATTATCACTACAAAAAACTGTTTCAAAACCAAAAGCCTTAGCACTTCTTAATAAAGTACCTAAATTTCCTGGATCACTAATTCTATCTAAAATTAAAACTTTATTTGAAACATTATTTTTTTCTATCATTTTACAAATACCAATTACAGGACATACAGTATTAGTATTACATATTTTTTTCATCTCTGATGGTGTTATTTTAATCCCATCGTAATCATCTAGTATAGTATATGTTTCAACTAATAAATTTAATTGTTTAGCCTCACTTACTAAGTGATCCCCCTCAACAATAAATAAACCAGTTTCTTTTCTAGTTTTAGCTTTATTTAATTTAACTAATTCTTTTAATTTATTATTAGTAATCATAATTTTACTCCTTTTAATAAAATATCTCTTCAAGAAAAATCTTAAAGAGAGTTTATATTTATTTTTTTAATATTTCTAATCTTTTAGCATAAAACACTTTATCTTTAACTTCAAATTCAATTCTAACATCTCTATCAAATTTTGCTATAATAGCATTTCCATCATATTCATAAGGAGTTTCATTCCATAATAAAAAACCTTCAAAAAATAATCTATGATTCATTTTAACATTTTTAACACAATGATTAGATATTCCGATAAATGTTTCTAAATCTGCTTTAGCAAGTAATTCTTCAGTCGCCTTAACTGCTAAATATAAACCACCTTTTTCAGCAGGAACTCTAATACTTACGTAATCATCAAATAAACTACACATAGTAGCTGTCATATCTCTAATAAATCCTTCTTCATTAGGAACATAATTTGTTCTTCTAGCATAATCAACAAAATAAACTTCAGAAAAATCTTTTATTTGATTAGCGAAATCGAATAATTCCTCAGGTAGATCAGTTGTTTCATTCCAACCCCATATCCATACTTTTTGTAAATTTTGAAATCCTAATAATTGAACATCATATTTATTATCTTCAAAATAAATACTACAATTATTTAACTCTACTCTACTTTTAGGACTAGATGTAGAAATTTTTTCTAATCTTGATTGAACAACATATGTTCTTCCTAAACAAACAGAATGTAGTGATGCTAAATCTCTAAAATCTATTTTAAATTTTCTTGCTATATCAATATTTTTCATACTAGTTACCTCATGTCTATAATTTAGTTCTATTATAACATATTTTGTTTATAGAAAAAAGAAAATCTCCTTAAATTTCTTTAAGAAGATTTATTTTTATTATTAATATTTTCCTTGAGCACGTTTAACTAATTCTTTAGTAATACGTCCACCCACTGATCCGTTTTGTCTTGCAGTTGCATCAGGACCCATATGTACACCTAATTCATCAGCTACTTCGTATTTCATAGAGTTAATATCTAATCCTTGACGACCTTTAGCTACTAATTCTTTAGTAATTTGACCACCAACTGAACCATTTTCTCTTGCAGTTGCATCAGGACCTAAATTAACACCTAATTCATCAGCCACTTCATATTTATACATATTATTCATTTTTTTTGTGTTTTGAGATTTCATTTGAATTCACCTCCCAAATATATTATTAACAGGAAATAAAATTCTTATTCAATCTTTTTTTAATAATTTAACAAATTACAACACTTCTCTAACTTCTAATCCTAAAAATGACAGTTCTAAATCACTATCAGCAGTTATATCAATATGTTTTGTATTATTAAATGTTTCTTGTACTAAAGTTTCAAAATCAAAGAATGTTTCATAATATTCACATTTATCTGCTTTAGGATTTGTACTAGGAGATTTAGGTAAATAAATAGTACAACAATCTTCAAAAGGTTTAATAGATGTTTGGAATGTATCTATTTTTCTAGCAATAGTAATAATATCATTTTTATCAATAGTCGCAAGAGGTCTTATAACAGGTAAATTACAAACAGAGTTAATAACTTTCATAGAACCAAGAGTTTGAGAAGCTACTTGACCTATAGATTCACCATTAACTAAAATATCACATTTATTTTTATTAGCAATTAATTCTGCTAAACGGTACATCATTCTTCTCATAATAGTAATATTATAACTATCAGGAATATGTTCAATAATTTGCATATGAATTTCTTTGAAAGGTACCATGTGAACTCTTATTCTATCTTGAGGAGCAAATTTAGCCATTTTCTTAGTTAAATCAATTACTTTTTGAGCTGACTCAATAGAAGTTAAAGGAGTTGATTCAAAATGAATACATTCTATTTTAATACCTTGTTTCATTGTCATAAACCCAGCAACAGGTGAATCAATTCCACCAGATAGCATTAATAAACCTTTACCTCCCACCCCAACAGGAAATCCTCCTAAGGCTTTTACTTCTTTTAAATATAAATAAGTTTCATCTTTTCTTACTTCTAAAGTTAAAGTATCTTTAGGAGTTTTAACATCTACTGTTAAATTATCAGTTTGTGATAACACGTATCCAGCAACATCTCTACTTATTTCCATACTAGTTAAATGAAACATTTTATCATTTCTTTTAGTTTCTACTTTAAAAGTAGTATCTTCTGTTAATTGTTCTTTTACTAATTGTAGTGCTGTTTGTTTAATTTCTTCTAAGTCTTGTGTCGTTTTAGCAACAACAATAGGACTATAACTTAATATACCTGATACATAACTTAATCCTTTTGCTACATCATCATAGTTATCTTTGTTTAATTCAATAAACATTCTATCAAAAGTTTTTGTTATTTTACAATCTAAACCTACTAATTTTTCTTTAGTTAAGTTAAAAACTCTTTCAACAAATACTTTTCTATTTTTTCCTTTTAAAGTTAAATCACCATATCTTACTAAAATTTTATTATAATTCATATTATTCTCCTTAAATATACAATATATACTTATATTATTTTAACATATATTGTATAATAATTCTAGGTGAAGAAAATGGAAAATAAATATAAAAAATTAATTGAAACATCAAGTCATTATTTAGATAAAGAATTTACTGTAATTGCTAATTTATCTAATGCATCAAGTTTATTAAATAATACTCTTGATAACATTAACTGGGTAGGATTTTATTTATATGATGGTACTAAATTAACA
>JAWXUE010000031.1:0-14050 GCA_044432925.1 bacterium
ATCATTAGTTTATAATATTAATACTCAAATAGATATTGAACTAGTAGATTTTAATATGTTTGATGAATATCCATATTATTTATTTATTAGATCTAAAGAAATAATTAAATATATATTATTACTTGATGAATCAACTTTATGTATAGGGTTAATATTTGCTGCTGTAATAGGTGTAATGTTCTCTTTTACAATTATAGCTATTAAACTATTAACTAATTTAGAAAATGAAAAAAGAAAATATAACATGTTATATAAAATAGGTGCATCATCATTTGATATGAAAATATCTTTGTTAATTACTAATTTATTTTTTAGTACAATTCCTATAATAGTACTTATAATATTTTATTTTCCAATAACTAATATAGTAATTAATATAAGTAGTAGTTTATTATCTACAGAAAACTTCAGTAATAGTGTAACTAATATTTCTTTAATAACTTTTTTAGGTATAATATTTATATATTTATTGTATTTTACATCTACACACTTATTAGCAAATAGAAAAATATTAAAATAATAAACAAATCTCATTTAGAAAATATTCTATTTGAGATTTTTATTGTATACCTATTGACACATTATACTATGCGTTGTATAATATGTTACATGAGGTGGTAATGTGGATATACAATTAAAAAGAGGAATGTTAGATATATGTGTACTTCGTTCTTTAATGAAAGAAGATTCATATGGATATAAAATAATAAAAGATGTTTCAGAGTATATAGAAATATCTGAATCAACATTATATCCAATATTAAAAAGATTAGAAGCTGCTAATGCAGTAACATTTTATTCTGTAGAACATAATGGTAGATTAAGAAAATACTATTCAATAACTCAAATCGGAAAACAAAAAATAAATGATTTTATTAAAGAATGGAATTTAGTAACAAAAGTATATGATTACATAAGTGGAGGTATAGAAAATGAATAAAGAAGAATTTTTACAAATATTACAAAAAAGATTATCTTTCTTAAATCCTAAAGAAGTAAAAGTTCATTTAGACTTTTATGAAGAAATGATAAATGATCGTATAGATGAAGGAATGAATGAATTTGAAGCAGTTAAAGATCTAGGAGCAATATCTGATATAGTAACTCTTATAAAAGAAGGTTATGGAAATAAAGTAGAAGTAGAAAATGTAGTCACAGAACAAGTAAACATAAATACTACAACTAATCAAAACCCTAAAAATGATAACTATATAATATTTATAATAATAGCAATTTGTAGTTTCCCTATTTGGTTTCCTTTAATTGTTACAATATTTTGTTTGTTATTAGCATTAGTTATTATTTCTATTACTTTTATAATAACAGGAGTTGGTATGCTATTCTCTACATTTACTATATTAAGTAGCCCTATAGGTACTATCCTTCTTAATATAGGATTATCATTTTTATTAATATCTCTAGGATTATTACTTATTCCAGCATGTAATTATTCATTTAAATTTATTAAAGACTGTTGTATAAAATCAACAAACTATATAAAGGAGAAAATCTAATATGAAAAAAATATTAATAGCTAGTGGAATATTTTTCGCAATAAGTTTAGTTTTTATAACAAGTGCATTTGCTGTTAGTGGGTTTGATATGTTTGAACTAACTAATTTCAATAATTATACAAAGAATGAAGAATACTATGAAAATATAAATTCATTAGAAATAAATGAATCTATTATTACTAAAATAGATAAACATTCAGAGGATAAAATATTAGTAGTATATTATACAAATGATAATTCTAAATATACAATAACTAATGAAGAAAACAACTTAAATATATTAGCAGATATAAGTAGTAATAAATCATTTGGATTTTCTTTCGGATTTAATATAAATAAAGGTATTGAAATATATTTACCACAAAATAGTAATATAGATATAAATATTACATCAAAAGACTGTGTATTAGATATAGAGGATATTACAGCAAATAATATCGTAATTAATAATGATGATGGTGTAGTTAATATAGAAGATATAGTTTGTAATTCACTTAACTTAACATTAGAAAATGGAGTTACGAATTTAGAAGATGTAAAATCTCCAAGCATTGAAATTACTATTGAAAATGGTGTTTTAAATGTAGAACTACCATATAGCAAAAACCAATATACATTAGAAATTGATGTAAAAACATTTTGTAATGTATCATCTGGAGGGACAGGTGCTAACTTATTAAAAATTAAAGCAGATAAGGGTATGATCAATGTAGAGTTTGATTAACAACTAATTAGTGAAATAAATGTAATATATTTTTATTTTATTATAAAATTAATTGATAAATATTTACTAAAACTCCTCATATTTTTCAATTGCAACCTGTGGTTGCTAAATATCCAACTCTAATTGGT
Organism: bacterium; assembly: GCA_044432925.1. GTDB lineage: Bacteria > Bacillota_I > Bacilli_A > Acholeplasmatales > Anaeroplasmataceae > JAWXUE01. The sequence goes on from JAWXUE010000031.1 coordinate 2,367, forward strand.
AGATATGATATAATATATAACATATAATCTAACCGTAAAGAAAGGATGATTATTATGAATATAGGAGAAAAAATATTCAAATTAAGAGAAGAGAGTAACTTATCACAAACTGATCTTGCTGAGTTACTTGATGTATCTAGACAAACAATATCTAAATGGGAATGTGGTAACTGTGAACCAGAAGTAACTAAAGTAGTAAAACTTTCAAAAATATTTAAAGTTAGTACAGATTATTTATTAGGAATAGAAACTAATATAACTACTAAAACAGAAAAGATAAAAGATTTAAATCCAATTATAAACTTATTAAATTCTATAAGTATTGTGATTATGGTGATAGGATGTATTATAGCACCTTCAATTTTCACTTTAGGAATAGTAATATATATTCTAGCTTTATTAGTACCAACTATAATAGTATGTTATATATGTAAAACAAATAAAAGTGACTTATATAAAAGATACATATTTATTTTAAGTGGAGTAAATGCAGTATTTAGTATAATGTTATTTTCAATAATAGACTTTTGGAATTATAATGAAATAATAGTAGCCGCCCTAGCATTGTCTATACCTTTTATAGTATTAAATAATATATATAAATTTAAATTTTTTGAATATATAAATATAGCATACAGTTTATTACTTGTAATTTATGGATGTTTATTTAGTTATACATTTTATTTTTCATATCCAAATTTAGAAGGCTCATCTATATCAATAACTGATATTTTTGATTATTTATCGTTATTATTTGGTGATACTATATTAGTGAATATTATATCAGTAATATTAATATTGTCTTTAATAGGTACTTTTATATATTCATTTATTAAAAAGAAACAATTATTACCTATTATAGTATCGATTGTAATATTAATAATACAAATATCTTATTATGCAATAAGTAGTATAAACAAGGAATTCAAAGATATTGATGTATCATTTGCTTTAATGCCTTTAATTATTTTGTTTATACAATTAATATTAATTATAGTGAAAAGAACTAAAACAAGCACTCTAGTATAGCAATATATTAGAGTGTTTTTTATATGCAACTAAAAGTAGCAGTCTAAAGTATTGATTACATACTATTTTAATTTATAATAGACTTAAAGAAAGAAGGTAATTAATATGGAAAGTATATCAGAGAAATTAATTAAACTTAGAAAAGAAAAAGGATTATCACAAGAACAACTAGCAAAAGATTTATTTGTATCTAGACAAGCTGTATCAAAATGGGAAACAAATAGAAGTTTACCTAATATAGAAATGATAAAACAAATATGTAACTATTATAATATTGATGTAAATCAATTAATTACTAATGAAGATATATCTGAAATAACATTAAAAAACAATGAAGAAGTTATTAAGATTTCTAATAAAACTAAAATTAATAGAATTATATTAATTTGTACTTCTATATTAACTTTAACATGTTTAATACTATTTCTTGTATTTAATATTTTTAATAAAGATATTATTGATTCAAAAGATAATGATGTAATAGGAGTGTTATTTAATACAGAGTTATTTGAAGAAGATAATTTAGAATATTCTTTAGAAGAATTATATAACTTAAATTTACCATTTCATTTAGTTAATACAGTTAATGAGAATGATATTGAGTATTTGGAAAATCATGGTAATATTTTATCATTTAATAGTCTATCTGTAGGGTCTGTTAATGCTATGAATGCTACATTGTATATTAATAAGAACAACGCTCCTAGATTATTAGTACAATATTTAATATACCAAGAAGAAGATAACTTTATATTAAGTAAAGGTATATCATCTTTACTTAATAGTATTAGTACTTTAACTATACCAGTAAATCTTTCTACATACAGTTCTTTAGTAGTTGTGGAACGTGTTGAAGAAACAAAAAATATAGAAATTATTGAATATGATAGTAATCTTGATTTAGTTAAAAGTGAGTTTATTACAAAAGAATCAGAAAACTATAAAATAGATGATAGTAAATCTGTACATATTCATACCGAAACAATATCAGATTTAATATCAACTGTTATTTATACTAAAGAGAATTTAGAAGAAGATATTTATATAAATTGGTATGAAGCATTATCTAATGGATTAGTTAATTCTAATAGAATATATTTAAATTAATATTTGATTAACAAACTTTCAACTGACCAAACTTTATTTTTTTAAAAGTTTGGTCATTTACTTTAACTGATTAAAATGTTATAATTGTTTTGGAGATGATACTATGAAAAAGATAAAAAGAGAACATTATTTAAACAAAATTATTTCATATAAAGATACACCTGATATTAAAATAATTACCGGAATAAGACGTTCTGGAAAATCTGAACTATTACTTGATTATATTGATTATTTAAAATGCAAAAAAAATATTAATATTATATTTATAAATTTTTTTGATTTAGACTTTGAGCATTTAAAAGAGTATCATAAGTTAAATGATTACATTTTAGAAAAGTATAATAAATCTAAACAAAATTATTTATTTATTGACGAGGTTCAACTATGTAAGAATTTCGAAATAACTATTAATAGTCTACATGCCAAAAAAATGTTTGATATTTACTTAACTGGATCTAATGCTTTTTTATTAAGTAGTGATTTAGCAACATTATTCACCGGAAGAACGTGCAAGATTGAAATGTATCCATTTTCATTTCAAGAGTATTTATTATATAGTAATGATAGTAAAGAAGTGGGATTTAACAATTATATTAAATATGGTGGAATGCCTGGTTCTTATGTTTACAAAGACGAAGAACAAATATATAACTATTTAAATGATATATTTGATACAGTTATTTTAAGAGATTTAGTTGAAAGGCATAATGTTAAAGATTTTTTGGTCTTAGAAAATTTAAGTTCATTTTTAATGGATAATATTTCTAATTTAACTACTCCCAGAAAAGTAAGTGATATACTAGCAAATAATAAATTTGAAGCTAGTCATAATACAATAGGTAATTACATCAAATACTTATGTGAATCGTATATTTTTTACAAAGCTAAGAGATATGATTTAAAGGGTAAGAAATACCTAGCAACTTCAGAAAAATACTACTTAAGTGATCATAGTTTCAGATATGCTAAATTAGGGTATAGAAATTTAGATTTAGGTAGAGTATATGAAAATATTATATACATAGAATTACTAAGACGAGGTTATACAGTGTATATTGGTAAACTATATGAAAAAGAAATAGATTTCGTTGCAACAAAACGTAATGAACAAATTTATATTCAAGTATCAAGCTTTATAGAAGATGAAGCGACATTTAAAAGAGAGTATGACCCTCTTTTAAAAATTAAAGATAATTATCCTAAGTATATTATTGCTAGGACGAATCAGGAAAAATATATGTATGAAGGAATAATCATTTTTGACATTGTAGATTGGTTACTATCATAAAGTGAACATATTTTGTTAAATATATTTACTGCATTAACAAAAAAATCTGCATAAATTAAATAACAAACATATCCACAAATAAAACAACGATAAAATAAGTAAAAACAAGTCATATTATAATGAAAATATTGTAATACGGCTTGTTTTATTATAAAATAATACTAATAAATACTTGGGGGTTAATTTATCATAAAAAATAACTTTAAAATTTTATAGAAATGTTAGAACATATTAAATCTAATGAAAACGTAATTGAAATTTTTGAATATGGTGGAAGACATATAAAAATGAAAATATCAAAGATGGAGATTACGATTTTAGTATAATAACTACAAACAAATTATCAAAAATAATTATTGGACTACATTTTTATGTAGCTGGTATTCCTGTTGAATGTGCATTATTAATTCTTGATTTTTTTTATAAAGAAAAACAAGTTACTTTGACTTAATGTATACTGATTGTAGAATTATATTTGAACGTTTTGGTGATGTAGAAATCTCTATTAATAACATATTCTAAAATATATAGTAGTTAAAAATTGGATAAATTATAATCTTTATATGTGAAAAGTTGTACAAGTTGAATTAAATAGTTAATTAAAATGGAGGAATTTAAATATGAAAAAATTATTTTTAATGTTTTTAGTTTTATGTGCTTTTTCTTTAAGTGGATGTAGTGGTGATAATATTGATAATGAAGATAATGATAATTATGAAGAAAACAACTCTAATGAAGATATAGAAGTAGTTTCAGGTGATTTCACTTATTTATGTTCTTATGATACGAATACAGCAACATTAATTTCTACAACATCGACAGATTCTACAGTAACAATTGAATCACAAGTTACTTATAATGATGATGTTTTTATTGTAACTAAAATAGGAGATAATGTATTTGAAAATTTTACTATGAGAAGTGTATCAATACCAAGTAGTATTGAAAGTATTGGCGATAGTGCATTTTTGAATTGTTATAGATTATATTCAGTAAATATTCCTAATAATGTTACACACATAGGTAAATACGCATTTTTGAAAAATAGTTCATTGGTAAATGTTACAATAGGAAGTGCTGTAAAAGAAATAGGCGAATATGCATTTAGTTCATGTACTTCTATAACTAAAATAATATTACCTAATATCGAAGAGATAGCTGAAGGTACATTTAAATCTTGCAGATCTTTAAGTGATATATCTTTACCAGAAACATTGATTACTATAGGTGAATCTTCATTTGAAGGTTGTAGTAACTTATTAAGTATTTCTCTTCCAAATAAATTAGAAACAATTGAAAAATATGCATTTATGTATTCTTATTTTGAAGAAATAATCTTCCCTAATAGTTTGAAAACAATTAAAGCTTATGCATTTAAAAATAGTTATTATCTTGAATCTATAACATTTGAAGATAATTTAGAATATATAGGTATTGAAGCTTTTAAATCATGTTCTAAATTAAAAGAAATTTCTATTCCAGATTCAGTAACTTCTTTAGGAAATTCATCATTTGAAGGATGTAGTTCACTTACAAAAGCAGTATTACCAAGCAATCTTACTCATGTTCCAGATTATTTATTTAGTAGATGTACTAGATTAGTTGATTTTGAGTTAAGTGATAATATTGTTAGTATAGGTGAGGGTTCATTTCAATATTGTAATGCAATTAATGAATTGATTTTACCAGAAAATATTATTGAACTTAAAGCTTATGCATTTCGTGATTGTAACACATTACAAAATATTACTTTTAATGAAAATTTATTAAGTATAGGTGATTTTTGTTTTTCAAGTATTGATATAACTAGTATTATTTTTCCAAATAGTTTAGAATCAATTGGGAACTCTGCATTTAATAGTAATGATTTAGTAAATGTTGTATTACCACAAAACCTTACTTATTTAGGAACTTATGCATTTACATATAATACATCATTAGTATCAGTAGAGTTTCCTACTACTTTAGAAAACATTTTAGAAGGAGCATTTCTTGATTGTAGAAGTTTAGTTAGTATTGAAATTCCAAGTAATATAAAAAGCATTGGTGATTTTGCTTTTCAAGATTGTACAAAGTTAGAAAGTGTAATTATTTTAGGTGGAGTTGAAACAATTGGTAAAAAAGCTTTTTATGAATGTGATAAACTTGCTTATGTTGATTTAGGTAATGATGTAAAAGAAATTAAATCATATGCATTTTATAATGCTTATAGTTTAACAGAACTAATTTTATCTAATTCATTAACTAAAATCGGAGAGTATGCATTTTATTATACATCTAAACTTGAGTCTTTAATTATACCAAGTAGTGTTACTATTATTGAAAGTTATGCTTTTACAAATAGTGCTCAAATTATTAACTGTGAAGTAGAAAATAAGCCGGAAGGCTGGGAGTTAGCTTGGACTAATAAAAGTAGTATTAACTGGGGTTATATAAAGGAGTAAAAGATGAAAAAAATATTTATAGGAATTTTAGTTATAATTAGTTTTATTTTAATTGGTTGTAGTAATGAAGAAGATTTAGATGTTCCAATTTTAAAAGACGAAATAGTAGTAGTTGATAAACTTACTTTTTTATGTTCTTATGAGTCTAACACAGCAAGTTTAACAAAAGGTAAGTTTGATAGTGATGAATTTGAAAAAGTTGTTATTCCATCTTCAATAACTCATAATAATATTGAATTTAATGTTACAAGTATTTCTGATGAAGCATTTGCTTATCAAAATATTTCATCTGTAACAATACCAGATGGAGTTATTAGTATTGGTTATAAATCATTTTATAACTGTATTTATTTATCAAATATATCTTCTTCAAAATATTTAGAAACGATCAAAGCATCAGCATTTCAAAACTGTGTATTATTATCATATTTTTCATTTACTGAAAATATTACTTATATAGGGCAAAGTGCATTTGAAAATTGTAGAAGTTTAGAAAGAGTTGTCTTACCTAATATAACTCAAATAAATCATAGAACTTTCTATGGGTGTAGAAATATAACTTATTTAGAGTTACCTCAAACACTAACTCAAATTGATAATTATGCATTTTATGAGTGTAAACAATTAAGTTCTATAACATTACCTGATAGTATGAAAAGCATTGGTTCGTATGTTTTTTTAGAATGTCTTTCTTTAAAGGAAATTGTAATACCTAAAGGTGTTTATACAATAGGTAAAAACGTATTTTATGAAGATACAGATATATATTGTGAAATAAATGAAAAGCCAGATACTTGGGATTCTGAATGGACTAATAATAAGAATATCGTATGGGGATATTAAAATTATAATAATGATAAAAGAGTAAAATAATTCCATCTAAGATTTAATATCCTAGGTGGAATTTTTATTTTAATAATTTTGATATTACTTTGTTAAGAAGTAGACTACTATCATCTTTAAGTAATGACAATGCTATACTTATTATAATTGTATTACCATCGCTGTTATATACATTCTATAGATTTGATGTATCAAAAAAATACTAAAATAAAATTTATTTAAGTAAAAAGTATCACTTTTCGTAATAATATATACGAGGAGTGATAAAAGTGAAAAATAAAATAGAAGTAATAACTTTCTCTAATGAAGACTTTTCGTTAGAAGTAAAACTTGATGTAAATCAAGAGACTGTTTGGTTATCACAAAATGAAATGTCAAAACTATTCAATGTTTCAACTGACAATATTGGTTTTCATATAAAAAATATTTTAAATGATGGAGAACTTAATGTTTCAACTACCGAGGAATTCTCGGTAGTTCGAAAAGAAGGAAACAGGAATGTTAAAAGGACAATTAAAAATTATAATTTAGATATGATTTTATCAGTTGGGTATAGAGTTAATTCTAAAAGAGGTATTCAATTTCGTAAATGGACAAGCAGTATATTAAAAGATTATATGATAACAGGGTATGTTATTAACAAAAAAAGAATGAACTATTTAGAGAAAACAATAGAAATACAAACTAAAATGTTATCTTCTAGTTTAGATGTAGATATACTTGATTTAAAAGATGTAATAGATAATTATACTAGTGCATTAACATTACTTGATGAGTATGATCATCAAGTAATAACTAAGCCAAAAGGAAATAAATCTATACACATATTAAATTATAATGAATGTATTAAAATAATAAATAGTATGAAATATAAACATGATTCTAAAGTGTTTGGAATACAGAAAGTTGATGGTGTTTTAGAAGGTATATTACTTCAAATAAACCAAATAGTATTTAATGTTGATTTATATCCGAGTATAGAAGAAAAGCTGTAAAGTTATTGTATTTCATTGTAAAAGACCATCCCTTTGTAGATGGTTGTAAAAGAATAGGCGCAGCGATATTTTTAGAATTTTTAAATAAAAATAAATTATTATTTACTAATAATAAGCAGAGAATATCTAATAGTACACTTGTTGCATTAACTTTGCTAGTAGCTGAATCCAAATCTAATGAAATGGATGTAATTATAAACGTTATTATGAATTGTTTACAAATAAATTGATATATTTAACTCTACTATTTTCTACAAAAATCAGCCTATGTCGAAAGTGTAGTGAAGCTTTTAACGCTATTGCTATGTTTTATTTATCATTGTGTAACTTAATTGTAAAATATGTAAAATTAAGGTATGTAAATTAATTGATTATATAATTTTGTCGTGATATAATGAGTTGTTTTAAAATGATAGGAGAACAAAATATGAAAAAAATTTTAAGCGTTATATTTGCTGTAAGTTCAATTGCATTACTAGTTGGACTAACAGGTTGTACTAAAACAATTTTTGATGAATTTGAAAATGAATATGTACTAAAAAGTGGTGAATTAACATTAACTGAGATTAATGGTGACTTAACTACACTGAAAATTCCAAGCTCAATTGATGAGTATGCGGTTACTGCAATTGGAGAAAATGCTTTTTTAAGAGCTGAAGATGTAGTATCAGTAACTATTCCTAATTCAATAAAATTTATTGCTTCTGATGCATTCCACGGTAGTGATGTATTAGGTGAAATAATTTTAGAAGAAGGTAATGAAGCGTATAAACTTATTAATGGTAATTTATATGATATAGATGTTACTACAATATTTAGATATGTAGTATCTAACACAAGTTATGCTTTCTCATTACCAAGTACAGTAACAACTATTAATGATTTTGCATTTGCATTTGGACAACTGTATAATATTACTTTACCTTCAACTTTAGAAAAAATTGATAATTATGCTTTTTATAGAAGTGAGTTAATTATGATTTCAATACCAGAAACAGTTGTTAGTATTGGTTCATGGGTATTCTCTGGGTGTTTTGAGTTAGCAGTTGTTAATTTACCAAAAAACATCACTTCTATAGGGGATGGTTTATTTAATAATTGTTATAGTTTATTAGACATCGAAATACCTTCTGGTGTAACATCAATTGGGTCTCAAGCATTTTATCAATGTAAAGTAATTTCTGAAATAATTATTCCTGATACTGTAACATCAATTAATCATTCAGCGTTTGATGGATGTATTAGATTAAAAGAAATTTTTATTCCATCAAGTGTAGAGACGATTAATGGTTCTATATTTGGAAATTGTAATATTACAATATCTACATCATTATCAGAAAGACCAAGTGGATGGTCTGAAAAATTTAATAGTGATAATACTGTTAATTGGAACGTAACCGCTTAATACAAAAATGAAAGTTGTTAAATAGAAAATACTATTTAGCAACTTTTTTATTATAAAAAAACTTAATATTTCAAATACTAAGGAATTATCGGTGGTTCGAAAATAAAGAAATAGGGATGTTAAAATAAAAATAAAAAATTATATTAGTTGACATAATAACAAATAAAACATATACTACATATAGATGAGTGTCTATGTGAGGTGAAACAATGAGTAATAGTGATAAAAGTTTAATATTTAAAGCGCTTGGTGATGATACAAGACAAAGAATTATTAATATGTTAAAAAATGGAACTTTGTGTGGTTGTACTATTTTAGAACAACTAGATATAACACAACCAACTTTATCACATCATATGAAATTATTTTGTGAATTAAATATAGTTACATGTGAAAAAAAAGGTAAATGGACATATTACACATTAAATAAAAGTTTATTCAAAGAAATAATAAAAGATCTTAGTGAATTAATTTCATAGATTTTAGAAAGGATTATTTATGAAAAAAGTAATTTTATTAATAGTTATTATTTTTGTTATTATTAACATAACAATTGGTTTTACCCTTGGTTGGGATATTGCAAAAATACCTTGGGATTTTTTTAGTAGTCAAATATTAGGAATGAAATGGCTTGATGATTTATTAAATAATATTATAAATAATTTATTTGGTGAAACATTTGGTGATGGTGTCTGGGGAAATGCTATCCAATTTTTTATATATGATATGATTAAAATAGGAGTACTATTATGTACACTTATATTTATGATTTCTTATATACAAAGTTATTTCCCACCAGAAAGAACAAAAAAAATACTTAGTAAATATAGTGGGATAAAAGCAAATATATTAGGTGCTTTATTAGGTACTGTAACACCATTTTGTAGTTGTTCTTCAATTCCTATATTTATAGGTTTTACTAGAGCAGGATTATCTAGTGGAGTAACATTTAGTTTTTTAATATCTAGTCCATTAGTTGATTTAGGTAGTTTAATGTTATTAGTAAGCTTCTTTGGTTGGCCTATTGCAATTGCTTATATTATAGTAGGGTTAATACTTGCTGTTATAGGTGGTACAATAATAGAAAAAACTAAAATAGGAGAACAAGTAGAAGATATTGTTAAAAGGGAAGCTAGTATTGATATAGAAAACCCTAATTTATCTGTAAAAGATAGATTAAGTTATGCTAAAGACCAAATGTTAGAAACTTATAAAAAAGTATTTATATATATAGTAATAGGAGTTGGTATAGGATGTTTAATACATAATTTTATACCAGAAGAATTTATACAAAGTTTATTAGGAAGTAACACATGGTATGGAGTACCACTTGCTACACTACTAGGTACACCAATGTATGCTGATATCTTTGGTACAATACCTATTGCTGAGTCATTATACTTAAAAGGTGCTGGGCTGGGTACAGTATTAGCGTTTATGATGAGTGTAACAGCTTTATCACTACCTTCATTAATAATGTTAAGGAAAGTATGTAAACCTAAGTTATTAACAATGTTTATTATAATAATTGTATTTGGTATTATATTAATAGGATATTTATTTAACCTGTTTGGTTATTTATTTATATAAAAAGAAAAGAGGAAATTAAAATGGAAATTAAAGTATTAGGAAATTGTTGTAAAAAATCTACAAAAAATCATAACAATGTATTAGAAGCAGTAGCTAAAAGTGGATTAGATGTTAATGTAGAATTAATAAGTGATATGAACGAGATTATGAAATATGGTGTGATGTCTACTCCAGGATTAGTAATTGATGGTAAGGTTGTATCTTCAGGTATTGTATTAACTGTTGATCAAGTATTAAATTTAATTAAACCATGTTCTTGTGGTAATTGTTAATAACTTATTTATAAATTAACTATAGTAAATCACTTGAAAAAGAAAAGTTTATCTAGTATGATTAAAACAATGAAATAATTAATATTAAAGTAATCGATGATTACTTTTTATTTTTATTAAAAGGAGTTGTATTATGAAAAAAATATTATTAATAACAATTAATTTATTATTACTAACGGGATGTAGTAATGTAATTGAATCAAATACTAAAGTAGCATCTAGTTTAAGTGATGCTTATAAAAATTATTTTGATATAGGTGTTGCTGTAACAGCAAACAATATTAATAGTTTAGTAGAAAATGATTTATTAAATGAATATAATACTTTTACTGCTGAATATGAAATGAAGTGGGACCAAGTTCAATTAACAGAAGATACTTATAATTTTACTAATTGTGATAGCATTGTTAATTTCGCTATTGAACATGATAAAACAATTAGAGGTCATACTTTAATATGGAGAACTAATGTACCTAAGTTTATAGAAGATATTGAATATAGTAATTTAAGTACAGAAGAAAAAATAGATAAAGTGTTTAATTTAGTAAAAGAATATTATATTACAATGACTAATAGATATGGCGAAGTTATAAATGTTTGGGATGTAGCTAATGAAGTTATTGAAGATTATAATGATTATATGTATAGACATGATAATATATATTTTCAACTTTGTGATTATAATGATGAATTATTCGAAAAATTTATTGC
>JAWXUE010000032.1:0-12859 GCA_044432925.1 bacterium
ATTTATATTATCAAATACTTCTAAATTTTCGATTGCTAAGTTACCTTCAGGATTACCGTAATACCCTAATCCTAATGTCATTGTTTCATTTACTCTATCAAAATCAATCGGAAAAGATGGTAATCGTGAAATACCTTGAATTGCTTTTTCATTATTTTCGTTTAATGTTCTATAAAAAACAGTTCTAAATGAAGAATTTGCAAAAGGAGCATTTTTTCCAATCCCAAAACCTCCGGCTTTATCACTAGATTTAGTACTTCCACCATCAACTTTAGTGATATTATGCCACAAACTATTACTACTATTTCCATATGGATCAGAAAGACCAGTAGTATTATAATCACTCACTCTTAAAACACTAATAGAGTTTGATTTTAGTAACAACTTTGCTCTATTTAAAAATGTTTTTGCAGGTGGACTATTTTTGCTCCAATATCTATCTAAATTATTAAACACTTCTTTAAAGTCTTCAATCCCTGGAAACTTTGAGGGAATAATATAATGATTTTTAAATTCAACCTTTACAACACTTTGACCAACTCTTTTTGCATCTAAAGAATTTTGACAAATTTCTCTAGCTAAACTTGTTAGCAAATTCCCTTTAAATGTTTCAATACCAGCATCAGATATACCTTTAGTTATTGTCCCATTATTATTAGGAAAATTCCATATTTTTTCACTCATTTCTCTCACCTATATCTAGTAAAATGTTTATTTTTAAATTAACTGTATTTACTATCTTTCTTTAAATATTTATATTAATTAATGCAACTTAAATGCACATAACGTATTTATTTACTACTCTTATTAATTATATTTTTTGATCTTCTTCATTAACTCAACAGGACAAACTAATTCACTTTTAGATTTATACTTAACATCTACTATTTTCACTTCTTTTTCATCATACGTTAAAGCTAGTTCACCAACTTCAAAACTTTCATCACATAAATAATCATAATGCTTACCATATGAACTAAAAGTAACTGAAGCTATTAAATATTCATTTTGGTCTAAATTTTCAATAATATTACTTTTTTGGATGCTATTAGATTAAACAACAGTTTCAGTATTATTAGTATTTTATTATTATAATCCTCAAAATACTCTAACATACTTCTTCCTTTTTCAAATTCCAGTTCTGATATTACATTTTTTATTAATTTTAATAATTTTATTGATTCTGTATCCAACCATTCAAAATCTTCCGTAATAGTTTTACTTAAATAGTTAATTGTTACTGTATAAAAAGTAGCATCATTTGGATTAATACATTTATAATCGACATCTTTCAATAAGTCTACTACATCGAATTCACTTTCATAAATTTTAGTAATATCAAATTGTTCATATTGAATTTTTTAAAGACTACTAAATAAATCTACAGTTATTTCTTCTTCATATGATCTAATAGACAGATAAAATGGAGTAATCTTAAATAAATAAAGTTTCTTCTACAGATTCTTTATTACAAAATGAAGCGAATTCTTTCAACCATACTTTTGTATCTTCTTTATTAAATTTTTCTACATCTTTAGTTATCAAATCAATGAAATATAATTTATCGACAACAAGATCAATATAATTCCTCTAAAATCCCTTCTAGATCCTACACCTAATAACAGTATCCGTGATCACGTATCACAACAGCCTTTTTTAATGAAATAAGTATATCAAGGTTCGTTTTTACTTAATAAAAACGTTAATGTATATATTGTTCAATTATTATTTACGTTTGTTCTTATATGTAGTGTATAGTATATAATCACTTATAGCATCGATAACTATATATAATATCCATACAATTATAACAATAGATATAAATGTTAAAATTGTATGCAATATAAAAGTACCAATGAATCCGAAAATTCTTAATATTATATTAGAAACGAAAGTGCATATGCTTGAATATAGTTTTGGGAAAATTATAGATATTGTTTTAAATATTGTTGGTAAGAATAATGTTATTGTTATAAAGCGATTAATTCTTATTCTATCATTTTTATTAGTTTTAATGTTCAAGAAATAAAATATAATAAAAACAATGGAACATATCAAACCTTTAATTCCAAAAAAACGTGAAAACATAATATTTGTTTCAAAAAAATATTCAGATACTAAGCTATCAATTTTTAACAATAGAAAAGCGAAACAAATTAATATAAAAACATACCTGAATATTTTTATTTGTGTTAACTTTCCGGTACCTATGTCTGTTACTCCTGTTATCGACGAGTATAATCCTTTAATTCTTTTAATCAAAATCAATTTCTCCTATATATCTAAACTTTCTTGTATAACTACTTGTTTCTCTTCTTTAAAATATTCTTCTAATATCTCTTTAATATTATGATATCTTCTAGAATATTCATTTTTAACTCTTTTAATAGTTAAATTATGATTTTTAGAAATTTCTTCTTTCTTTCTATCTCTTTCTTTAACAATTTCATCAGTTTCATGTTCTTTACCATCTAATTCAATTGCTAGGACGGGATATTCTTTTGAACCATATTTTTCAAATATAACAAAATCAAAAACTCCTGTATAAAATAAACTATTATCTACATTCAATTTTTGGAATACAGATTTAATAGATACTTCTTTTTTCATTATACATTTACGCTCTACTACAGATAAAGCTTGAGCTAATGTCTCCATAAACTCAGATTCAGTAGCTGAAGAAAATGATTTTAAACCTAAAGCTCTTGAATGAGTTTTGATCTCAGACACCTTAGATTTACCATTTGTTTCAGTATATTCAATTAACTCTTTAAAATCATCTTCTTCTATTGATTTAGATAATCTATTTAATTCATCTTTAGAACATAAAGTAATCAGTTTTCTTTTAGCTCTAGAAGTTGCTACATTAATTAATTCCTTATTAGAACTTAACCAGTCATACGTTCTTTGTGATGTTTCGGAAGTTAAAGCCGATGAAAAAATTATAGAATCTTTCTCATCACCTTGAAATGTATGGATTGTTCCACATTCTACATTATTAAAATTATGTTTAATTAAATATTCTCTGATTAAATTAGCTTGATTAACAAATGGAGTTATAACTCCAATTGTATTTTCAGTTTCATCTAACTCTTTTACTATTTTAATTATTTCTTCAGCTTCATTAATAGAAGTGTTACGTTTATCTGGTACATTATTTTTCATATCAATTAAAACTAAAGCATCACTATCATCTTTTTTAGATTTAATGACTAATTTTTTATTATAAAACTTTTTATTATTAAAATTAATAATATCTTCATGACATCTATAATGGTTTTTTAAAAGTATTTCATTACTAAAACAATCCGAATTAATGAATGTTTTATAAATAGAATTTTTTATATAATCATAATCCGATGGTATTCTTGCAATTGTTCTTAACTTAGTATTAATATCGTTATCTAATAAAATAACTGGTTTAAGTTGTTGGGGATCACCAACTAAAACCAATGATTGTCCTCTTAATATAGGTACTAAAGAAACTGCTGGATTACATTGACCAGCCTCATCCATTACAGTCATATCAAAATGAACTTTTGGAGTCCCTAATTTCGATGATGAAATATTAGTAGTAATAATAATTGGAAAAACTTCTAATAATAACTTCATGTTTTCATCAGAAGATAAATATGAATTAAATTGCATAACTTTCTTATCTATATCCACATTTGACATATTAACAATATCCCACAACTCTTCAAATCTTGGTTTATTTAATTTTTGAATTAAACTAACACAATGGAAATAAAGATTTTTTACAAAAGCATCATCATTACTAATTAGCTCTTTTGCTTTCTCATCAGAGAATTTTGATAAATCAACCTCATAATAAGAATCTCTCACTTTACGTTTAATCATATTTTTAAACTTATCATTCAACTTAGGATCATTAAGCATAACATCAGATATTTCTTTTCTTTCTACTAAATCAATTTCGTCTTCATATTCTGTTAATAATTTAGCTAATGCTTTCGCATCATTCTTCTTATTTTCAAACATTCTTCTAATAGAACTATCAAAAATATCGTGATGTTTATGATATTCATAAAGTTGCTTTATATAATCTAGTGCTTTAATCATATATTCTTTATTACCAAGTCTTAAACATGGGAAAGGAATAAATTTATTATTATATTTTATTTTGTTTAATTTTTCATAAATACCATCAATCGGTTTATTATTATATGAACAAACTAATGCAGTTTGATTATTAAATAATGTTGTAACTAAGAGATTTACTATAGTATTAGTCTTACCTGTACCAGGAGGACCTTGTACGTAAGTTACATCATGTTTCATTGAACTATGAATAGCAAGTAATTGGTCTAAATTAGCATCACCTACTAAAGCAATTGGGTAATCAGTTCTCTTTAAAGAACGTTTAATTTCTTTGAAAAATGCTTTTATTGGTTCAGTAACTTTCTTCTCAAAATACATATTCTTTATACCTTCATACTCTCTTGAAAGGTTTAAAGTTATCTTTCTATTAATCAAACATAAATGGGGCATATCTGTACATTTTGACTTATGATTACTATCTATTAAATTCATTATTTCAAGTTTATTTTTTTCAAAATCATTTAGTAATTGTAAGTCACCTTCACCAATGAATCTATTTATACTGTACTTTGTACCAGCAGCTAGTCCATCTAGATATACTTCTTTATTTATTGTAATTTCATTATCAAGAGTTAATTCTCTTTTCTTTATATCTAAGAACAATCTTTTATATGCAAGTACATACAAACTATCGTTAACATTAACAGATAGAACAGATATTGCTAACTCTTCATACAAGTTATCATCATCTTCTTTTGTTGCATCTAAATTTAATTTATTAGCAATTCTATTTAATTCTGATTTAGATAGTATTACTCCAGTATCTTTAAGCACATCAATATCAATACCTTTTTCAGTATGAAATGATTTATGATAAGGCACACAATCTAATACAAAACATTTTTCATAATAATCTAATATATCATTATTTAATGATGTGTTAGAAATAAAAGGTGTATCACCATTATAAGATAAAATATAATCAATTAAATACTGTTTATCATCTGTAATAGTACCTTCTAATATTTCAGCTTTTATTATTTTATCATACATTAAAGTCAATTCCATTACATCTTCATCTTTAGTAACATTATATGAGTCGACTTTTAAAGACTTTCTATCAAAATTAATACTTTTAATCGAAATCCAAAACTTAGTTATTTTATCAGCAGATTTAGAATCATATTCTATATACAACCACTTTTTCTTTATTAAAGATTTAAATAATACTTCCCCTATATTAATCATACAATCACCCTTTACATTCACGTAATATTATACATTTTTTTACATAAAAATGCAATTTTAATCAAGTTTAGTATTTATTTTCAATTATTTATATTCTACCATTAATCGAATATTTTTAAAAATCCCTAAATAAAAAACTTACCATAATTATAAAATCATGGTAAGTTTTTTACATTATAAGTTATTCTATCTTTACTATCTTATTTCTTCAATATCTCTACATAATCATAATAAATATAACTTCTTCCTTTTTTAGATGAATTAGATATTTTTAATATAGATAAATCAACATATTTTTTAATTGTTCTATTAACTTTATAATAATCAATATTTAATTTGTCACTAACAACTTTGGCATCTATTATTGGATTTAATTCAGTATATTCTAATAACCATAAAATTGAAAGGATTCACTTTAATTAAAATAGATTCATCATATTTTATAAAACAACCATTTAACTTCTACCAGAATATCTAGTTCTTATCCTTCTAAAATATTCTTCATCATCAATTTGACATGTTAAATTCAGTTTAACATCAACTAAGTCTTCATCCGACACTGATGCTTTATTATCAAATTTAGAAAGTGCTAACGATTCAAGCCACTCCATTACCTTTGGTTCAAATTTTTTATCGTAAGGTTTAAGACGTTCATGTACATCTTTTATAAATACATTATTCAACATAAAAACCACCTCTTCATCTATTATATTATACCATTTTTCGACTCTTTTTTCAATTAAAAGCACTAAATTTAAATAATCTTAAACTACTATAAATTAAAAACTATTTCATTTAATACATACACATTTTACCATTCATAATAAAACACCTCTTCATTCAATTTTTTTCTAGCTTCGAAGGAAAAAACCTATCTAAAATATTGAATCTAGTTTCTAAATCAGTTATTGATTTACCATAGATGAATCCTATTGTATTATCATTCAGTACTTCTTTTGTTAAATTAATTCATTTATCTTTCATATTATTATAAATTTAAAAAGAAAATAAAAAAGTGGATAAATATGTTTATCCACTCAAATTAATGTTTATTTAAATTTTGAAATTAATCAAATCCAACTACTTTTTCATTCACATCTTCTTTGATTATATTTAATATTCAATCTATAATTTTATTAAAAAAATCATCACTAATTGAATACACTTTCTTAGAACTTCTTTTACCAAAATATAGTAATTTATTATCAATTAATTGTTTAATAGACTCTCTACACTTTGTTTCTCCTATTGATAATATATTACATAATTCATCAATAGTTTTATCTTCATCTTTAAATAATTTTATTTGGAACATTAAAAATAATAAATTAGAACAAGAGTTATCTAAATCTAATGAATTAATATAAGCCAAACCTTTTTCTAAAGAAATACCTTTATTAATTAAGTATTCTTTAGTATTTATAAAAGCCTTCTCTATTATATCGATAAAATTATAAACAAAAGTTGAAATATCACCTAAATTATTCTTTTCATTAGTATGCTTAAAAGCTTCATAATACTGCGTTTTACATTCATTTATAGTTTGGCTAATACGAAATGCTATAATAGGATTATAATAATCTTTTAAATAAACCGAAGTTACATATCTATCCATTCTACCATTCCCATCGTAAAATGGATGAATATATGCAAATAAATAATGAAATATAGCCACTCTTATAGGTAAGTCAATTGTATTATCATTTAATATCTTTATTGCTTGTTCCATTAATAAAATAATATTACTTTCAGGCATAATTCCTGTATGTATAATATTACCACTTTGATTTTTTAAATAAACTTCATTCTTTCTAAAAATTGTTCCATCAGGAATATCATTTTCATCATATCCCTCTACTTCTTTTAATAACATTGAATTATATAACTCTCTTATATCAATAGATGAATTTATTCTTTTGAAATCATCTAATACTAATGACTTATATTTATTTATTAAACTCGATATTTTACTAGGTTTTTGTGTTGAATCGTCTATTTGATCTAATACCGATATTATATCTTTTCTTGTACTAATAACTCCCTCAATTTCATTTGTGAATAAAATCTCATCTACAATACATTTTTTTTGATATTGTTCTTTTGCAATCGTTGGTAAATTAGATAGTAAAACACTTACTTCCTTATCTAAGGAAGAAATATTTAAACATTTACTGAAAATAGAAAAATGATTAAAATAAAAAGCATCATTTTGATTAATTTTAAAATTAAATTTAATTGTGTTCTCAGATTCAATTCTTTGTTCATAAATTTTTTTATATTCTTTTGGATTTTTATAATATAACTTTCTTAAAGAATCATAACTCATTGTATCATCACCTTTTAACTAAGTATACATTAAAAACATAACACTGTAAATAAAAACTTATCGAAAAATTAAAATTCCGATAAGTTTTTTTGTCATTTAATATGTAACATTAAATTTTTTTAATAAATTTGTTATTATTTGATAGATTGTAAATCCATTAATAAAGTTTGAAAGTTTTTTTGATTGTATAAACTATCTTGGAAGTTAGTTTGTGCTGCATATTTAAAACGAGATATTGCTGGAGTGGTACTTGTAGCTTGATATAGTTCATATGTTTCCACTTTTAAACATTCATCAATACTCATATTAACAGAAGCATATATAGTTCTTTTACATGCTTGAATAGCTTCAAAAGGAAACTTAGATATTCTAGTTGCTAAATCATATACATATAAACCAATTTCATCAGGTTCTAATGCTTTATTAATTGATCCGTATGATTCTGCTTCATCAGCATTAAAATCTTTTGCACCTAAAATAATTTCTAATGCTTTACCTAATCCTACTTGCCTAGCAAGACGTGTAGTACCTCCACCACAAGGAAGAATACCCATACCTACTTCCATTTGCATAAATATAGCTTTACCTCTAGCTGCAAAGCGCATATCGCATGCTTGAGCAAATTCATGCCCGCCACCTCTAGCATAGCCTTCTATTTGCGCTATTGTAACTTGAGGTAATTTATTTATTCTATTCAATACTTTTGCTAAATCATTTACTTGAATTAAATTTAATGGAACTTTTTTAGTAGGTAGATTTTGTAACATATCTACATCTGCATGTGCAATAAAGAAATTAGGTACTGAAGAATTAAATATTACTACTTTAACATCTTTATCTACTTCTAATTTATCAGATAACATATTTAAATCTCTTATCATTTCTAATCCTTGTATATTTACAGGTGGATAATCAAATGTAACAGTTAATATATGATTATTCTTACTTGTTTTAAATGTTTTATAATTATCGATAAATATCATCTCCATAAAAACTATATGATGAAAAAATAAAATTATACATTTTGTTTAATCTTTAAAAAATATTGCAAATCCACCTACAGAAAGAATTATTACGATTAGGAATAAAACAATTGATATAATCCATGACACTTTTTTATTTTCATACATTGTTAAATTTTCTATTTCATTAAACTCATTTACATATATTATTGTTTTATCATCTTTTTTATATGGATAACCATTATCATTTGATATTATTAAAGTTTTTGAAATAACTTCATTATTAACAGTAAACTCAAATGTAATAGAGTAATAATATTTATTATTAGAAATGCTATCTAATTCACATTTTGTAACTAAAGCATTCACTTCAATAATGTTATTATCCCAATATTCAATATATTCATTTTCAGTTTTTAAATTTTGATTAGCTACATAGACACCTAATATTGCTGATACAATTAATATTATCAACGGTATTAAATTAGAAAAATCTTTTTTAATTTTAAATATATTTTCAATTCAAATCAGTCCTTTCATTTAATATATGGCTAAACAAAGCCATATATTAAGTTATCAATCATCTCCTTCATACAAATCAATTTCATATTTTTCTTCGTAATATAAATCTTCATATTGCTCTAATATTGGATCATCGAAATAATCAAAAGGGTCTTCAATTTGATATTTAAAAGCATCATATATTGCGCCTTCATAATTGCTGTACTTATAATTAGAATTAATTTTAAACATTAAATATTCATTGTTATGAAATTCAGCTTTAACAATACCTATTGAATTTATATAAAATATTTGATTATTTTTTCTATAATGAGTAATTGATTTATTTTCACCTGAATATACAATTATATGATCATATCCATAATAGTAATGAATGCATGTTTCACTACCACATACTTCTTTTAATATTATTTCTTTTTCTTCATCAACAAAAATAGATAAACAAATTTTTCCATTATCCTTATAATAATATTTATATTCATTGTTACTTTTAGAAACTCTAATAAAAATTTCATTTTTAAACTTTTTTATTAATTCACTACGACATAAATATTTAGAAAAATTTATATTTTTTTGTTTGATTTTTGTACATGAAGAATGTAATAATGAATCCTTTTTATAATCAATTATTACATTATTATCTGAATAGTGAATTTCAGAATCACCAAGTTTATCAAATTTAATGATTTCCTTATTATCAACGATAAATTCATATGAAAGTGCAAAATCACCTATATTTATATTTAAAAATTCTTTTGAATAATGAAATGAATCACACATACAATCATGATGAGTTAATTCATAGTCTTCTCCATAATAATGGTATGTATAATCATCATAATAACTTATATCTAACTTATTTGTTTTTTTATTAAAAAGTAAATCAAAACAATGGTCTAATCCCCAATAAACATATACTCTAATTTGAACGTACTCTTCATTTTCATTTGTAAGTCTTATATCATTTACTTTTGCTGGGGTCTTAGAATAATTATAGTCTTTTAAATATTTATTATATAATTCTTTTGCTTCGTCACTTAATTTTTTTTCATATTCTTTATCAATTATCATATTGTTTCTCCTATTCATTATATAATTTTAAAATACATTAGATGTTAGTAAGTAATTAACATTCATATCAATCAATAAACTCTAAATCTGTTATATTAGTTCTTTTAATATATTTGTTTTTATATTTAAATTTTCTTTCTTTATATTTCAATGCTAATTCATAAAAGTTTAATGCTTCTTCCTTATTCTTTCTAACACCTTTTCCAAGTAAATACATATCTGCTGTTTTCTTCATTGAAAATCTATCACCTCTTAAAGCACATCTTTTGTACCAATAAAAAGACTTACTTAAATCTTTAACACTATGACCAATTTCATAATATTCTGCAACAACCATCATAGCAAGCAATATTCCATCCTCAGCTGCTTTTAAAATATTATTAAATCTATCTGGATTGAATTCAGACACTGACCTAATTATTAGAAACCTGTTATCACTAAAACAACTAGTTTCTCTCTCATTAAATCTACTATTAGTTTCTCTATCTAACAATTCTTTTAATGTTTCTTCATCATTATCAAGTAAGTAAAGTTTTGCTAAAGAATAGTTGTTGTTACATCTTCTATATAATTCTTTTGCTTTTTCGATATTTTTTTCTAAATATACTCCATTACAATATTCATCTGCTAATGTGAAATCAACAAAACTCATTTCTTCACCTTCTAATAAGGATAGATAATAATAAGCTTTATGTAAATCAAGAGGTAAAGCTTTTGCTCTTGAATAACAAAAGAATAAACCATATAATACAGCAGGATTATCAAATCCTTTATCATATAGCATTAAATAATTGTTAAGTGCAATTTGTTCATGTTCAAGTTGTAAATCAATCTCATCGTAATCGCTATCAAAATACCACTCTGCTTCAAATAATATTGAATATGGATTATTATCCTTACACTCTAAATGATATTCTGTATAACTCAATGAATCTATTTCTATAACTCTATTTATAAAAAGATTTTCTAAATCTTCTTCTAATTCTTCTCTAACAGGATCACAAAAATGAAAATCATACGGAAATGTAAACATATTATGATTATAAGAAATCCTCTCATTACAATTCGTACAAATATATCCTAAACTTTCATCTTGTTCTTGCTTACAATAAGCACACCATATTTTTAATTCCATTTTCTCACTACCTTCCTAAAATCATTAAACAAAGCACTATTAAAAAAATCACACATAATACAATATAATTTTTATTACGATCATCATTAAACATTTCATCTACTCCTACATATATTTTCCCACCATCTTTATTATATTTCAAATAATTTCACACTACAATTACTCTCTTACTTTTGAGATAGGTGTGAAATTAATCATAAAAAGATTTAATTAAAGCAATATTTATGTTATAATCATCTTTATAAGGTGTGAAATTTGCACTCTAAGGAGGTTTTTATGACAACAAAAATAAAAGTATTAATAAATAACAAAACAAATATAGTACTAACAGATGATATGAAAGAGTTTGGTAATGAAAAACCAAGTGGAGGAATTAACGCTAATGAATTTTTATGTAATGTAGCTATAAGAATGTATAAAAAAAGAATTAAAGAGGAAGCGTATTATACTAATGAATTTTTAAATTTATTTAAAAATATTGAAGTTGCTAATATTATTGCTTCAAAAGCTATTGCACTAAAAACTAATCTAGATGAGAATACATTAGATTTTTTGCCATCACTTAATCAAACTTATATCCTGTACACGAATAAATCTAATAGCAATGATATAAATGAAATAGAAATAAATGGTGCAGGAAAAAATAACACTTCTTTATCTGCATACTTTAGATCTTTGTTTAACGAATATGCTAGTAAAACTAAAATCGAAAGAGAAAAAATATATTTTAGTGACTTAATAGAAAAAATAAGAAATCTCGAACATACTTATAAAACATGTTTTATAAAATACGATAATAAAAAATATTATTTAGCAATTGAATCTCCAGCAGCTGACTTTGGAGACTACAATTTATATTCATGTGCAATTAACTTGGAAACTCAACTTCCTATAGCATTCAAACTTAGTAAAATTAAAGATATTATTACTGTAGATGAATATTATCACACTTCTACTGATGAATGGGATTCAATGGGTGATAGGTGGTGCTGTGGTGATATCGATTCTGTTGATGATTTACTCGATATTCAGTTCAAATTAACGAAAAATGGAGAAAAGAGATTTGAAAGTCATTTCCATAAAAATAAATATAATATAGATAGAAGAATTGAAGATGAAGTATCATATTGTAAAACAACAGAGAACTTCTTTTTTAATTACTTTATCTCATATGGTTGTGATATAAAGATCATAAGTCCGGAAAGTGTTAGAAAAAGGTTTATTGATTTTTATGAAAATTCTTACAAAAACTTTGATAAATAGTAAAAACAGTATGTGCAATTTTATGCACATACTGTTTTATATTTTACTTATTAATTGACATTTCTTATTTAGTCTTATCAAATAAAACTCTTCTATTTATTACTATATTAGATAACTTATCTAATTCATTTTTTACATTTCCATCTAATACATCAATCCATCTTTTAGGAATACTATTATAACCATAAATACATCCTAATAATCCACCTGCTATTGCAGCTATTGTATCAGCATCTCCACCATTATTAATAATTTTAATAATACAATCTT
>JAWXUE010000033.1:0-12622 GCA_044432925.1 bacterium
TTTTTTCCATAATTTAAATGAAACTTTCAATCAATATTTTTATTGCTATTAAAATAATAATTATAGCTCCAAATAATTCAGCTTTCTTTTTATATTTATTACCAAATATATTTCCAACCTTAACACCTATAAAACATAATATAAATGTTACTATACCAATTAATATAGAAGAAAATATTATATTTACTTTTAATAAAGCAAATGAAACACCAACTGATAATGCATCTATACTTGTTAAAATAGCTAGTATTATTATCGGATGATTTTTACATTCCTCATCAGAGAATGCCTCAACAAGCATTTTAATTCCTATTATTAATAAAATAGCAAATACAATATATTGATCTATTTCATAAATAATCTCTTGGAAATTAGAACCTATAAAATAACCTATTATAGGCATTAACCCTTGAAATATTCCAAAGTATATTCCAGCCTCAAAACATCGTTTTATTAAATTGTCTTTTACTTTAATACCTCTAGTAATTGATACAGCAAATGCATCCATTGCTAAAGCTATAGATAATATGAACAGTTCTAATATACTCATAGAAGTTTCTCTTTTCTTTTTTAAAATTAGAGTCTTTTTGTTACATTATTTCTTTTTTAAAGTGCCCTCTAGTATCAGTCTGAGGATTAAAATATTTAGTATTATCATTATTTAATTTATTTTGATATTTAGTAATAATATCAATAGTTTCATCAAATGACTCAGTAGTTAATTGTAATCTATAATAATTTACATTATTTATTTCATTTAAATTATCTATTAAATTTAAAAATTTACCATTTAAAATAGTAGTAGTACAATCATTATGAGTAATAATAGGGAAAGTACCAAATTCATCTTTTAAATAGAATGTTTCTTTTTTACATTTACCACATAAGTTAGCTTGTTTTAAAGGACAGTAGTTAGTGAACATTAAATCTGCTCTACCATAAACAATTAATTCAAGATTTGGATAAGTATTATATTTATTAAAATAATTAACAACTAAATCATTAATTTGTTTTTTATTTAATTCATATGATAAAGTAATTTTATTAACTCCATAATTATGTAATATAGCAACAGCTTCATGATTACAAACATTAAGAGAAAAATCAGAAGTTATAACAGCTTTATTTCTATAATAATTTAAACCGTTGTATCCACCTACTAATACTTTATCTTTATCAGGGAAACTTGTTTTATTTCTCCTAGCAATATTATCAAAATATATTTCTTTAATACCCATAGATATCGCAGCATCATATTGCGCTTGAGTAGAAGCATATACACTTAATTTAGGAGCATCATTATTAAACTTAGGTACATCTAATAAAGCTACATCTTTAATGACCTCTGTAAATTCTAAACGTTTTTCATCTAAAAGCGCTATTGCTTTTCTTCTTAATTCATTTAAAGATTTTAAACTAATAAAACCTTCAACATATGCAATCTCTATATTATCTAAATTATAAATTGTATCATTTAACTTAGACAAAGAAGTTTTAATTGAATCAATAGAAACAGGAGACTTAAGGGCTTTTTCATAATTAACATCACTATTTACAGTTATAAAAATATCTTTGTATGATACAGATAATTCAATTGGTTTATCAATTTGTAATGTAACATACATATCAATATCAAATCTTCTATATTCAGTATTAATAGTCTTATTTAATTCATCGTTAAATTTAACATCATTTGTTTTATAAACAATATCATTTAAATCACATTTCTCACTGAAATCAATATAACAAATATCATTACTAGATTTAATATAGTTCCCTTTGTTATCATACATCTTAACAATTGGAATACTAATTTCATTAATTCTTATTTGATCATTTTGATTTAGAGTATCAGATAACTTTAAAGTATATCTATTGTTTTTTTTACCAATAACCTTACCTATTTCATAACCATGATGATTAGGTCTATTTATATTAATAACATCTTTTCTATCTTCATTTAATAAATAACCTTTTGTAAAAGTTCTATTAAATGTTTTACTTAAATTATAGTTAGCTTCTTTAGAAGTAGAAGTACCATCAATAACTTCTCTATAAGATTTAACTACATTAGCAACATAAGTAGCTTCTTTCATTCTACCTTCTATTTTTAAAGAATCTATTCCTTTAAAATCTTTAATTTGGTCAATAGCATTTAAATCTTTCATTGATAATAAATAAAGATCTTTTAAATAAACATTATCTTTGCTATCAAATAAAGTAAATGTTTTTCTACAAGAACCTACACAACGTCCTCTATTACCACTACGATATCCTATTAAACCACTCATTAAACAATTACCAGAATAAGATACACATAAAGCACCATGTACAAATACTTCAATTTCCATATTAACAGATTTTTTAACTTCTAGTATTTCATTTAATTGCATCTCACGTGCCACAACAACTCTATTAGTTTTTAAATCATTAAAGAATAGTACAGCATTTAAAGAATCTATTCCTGTTTGAGTAGAAGCATGTGCCTCTAATTTAGTATATTTAGTTTTAATGTAATTTATTAATGTTATATCTTGAATAATTATTCCATCAACACCTATAACAGCTAATTCATCAATTAAGTTACAAGCTGTTTGTATTTCTTCATCAAATATAATAGTATTCATTGTTATATATATTTTTACATTTCTTAAATGTGCAAATTTAATTGCTTTTCTTAAATCATCTATAGAAAAATTCTTTGCATATGCTCTTGCACCAAATTCATTTAGTCCTAAGTATACTGCATCACAACCATTTTTAATTGCTATTTCTAAACATTCATAATTACCTGCTGGGGCTAATAGTTCCATTTCAAACACCTACTTTATCTAAAATTATAACATATTATCAAATAAAAATATATTAAAAATATTGTAGTACTTTTACACAATTACTCATATATTAGTATAGAGGTGTGATTATTAGTGTTTAGTTATAAAAAAACTGGTGAAGGTAAAGAAGTTATATTACTACACGGTTGGGGTAGCACGAAAGAAACTTTTGATGATGTTTGTAATCATTTAAAAGAAGACTTTACTTGTTATCAAATAGATTTGCCTGGATTTGGTGAATCTAAGATTGAAAAATCTATGTCTTTAGATGATTATACAGATTTATTAAGAGAATTTATTTTAGAGCAAAATATTAAAAATCCAATTATACTAGGTCATTCATTTGGTGGGAGAATTGCTATTAACTATGCAAGTGCATATGAGGTTGATAAATTAATTTTAGTTGATAGTGCTGGTATAAGAAGATTTAATTTAAAAGTTTATTTAAAAATAAGATGTTATAAGTTATTTAAAAAATTTAATATAAAAAATAATTTTGGTAGTATAGATTATAAAAAAAGTAATTATATATTAAAAGGTACAATGAATAAAATAGTTCCAATTGATTTAAGGAAAAAAATGAAGATGATTAAAAGTGAAACTTTAATTTTATGGGGAAGTTTAGATGAAACAACTCCATTAAAAGATGGAAAAGAAATTAATAAATTGATTTCAAATTCAGTATTAATAACAATTCCTAAAACAAGTCATTTTCCTTATTTAGAAAATCATAGATATTTTATGTTAATGTTAAATTCTTTTTTAGTAAGTGATAATTCATGATGATATTAGTATTTATTTGTACGCTATTAAAAAGTTATAGATTTCTACAAATTTTACAATTAGAACATTACGAAGTAAAGAAGTATTTAAAGTATGTTGTAGATAATTATTTATATTACAATATTCTACCGTTAGTGTGCTTACTTACATTTACTTTTTATGAAAATGATTTATCAAGATTTATATTTATTGTAGTATTATATTTATTTTTAAGTATGTCGACGTTAGTATCTATTGTTAAATTAAAATTTACTAATAGAATAATTAGAATATATTTATGTTTAATTCCTCTATATCTGTTATTATTCGTTAATCCAATATTATTCTTTTTATTATTTGAATTTATTTTATTAATTCCATTTTATTTAAATAAACCAATTGATAAAAAAATAAATGAAAAGTATTTAGAAAAAAGTATCTCTAAATATAATAATTTCAATAATATTAAAATTGGTATAACAGGTTCATACGGTAAAACTAGTACTAAAAATATAATTAATGATTTACTAAAGAACTATTACTTAGGTTCATGTAGTTATAAGTCTTACAATACATTACTAGGTATAAGTAGATATATAAATGACATACCTTTAGAAGCGTATGATTATATAGTACTTGAATATGGTGCTAGTAAAGTAGGAGATATAAAAGAAATAACTAATTACTTTAACCCTGATATTGCTTGTGTTACAGAAATAGGTTATATGCATTTAGATTCTTTTAAAAGTAAAAATAACATACTAAATGAAAAAATGAGTTTATGTGATAATGCTAAAGTAGTAGTACTTAATTATGAACAAGTATTACTAAGAGAATATAATATTGATAAAGAAGTTATTTCATATGGTTTTAACTATGGAGATTATCAAGCTAAAGAAATAATAGTTACACATAAAAATACTACCTTTGATCTATATTATAAAGAAGAGTATATTGATAATATAAAAACTAATTTAATAGGTAGACATCAAGTTCTTAATTTATTGTGCGCTATTTGTATTATGCATTATTTAAAAATAGATATTAAAGATAGTATTAAATATATAAATTGTTTATCTAATACAGAAAGTAGATTAGTTTATAAACAATTTAAAAAATATGAAGTATTAGATGATAGTTACAATGCTAATTTAGTAGGTAGTTTAAATGCTTTAGAAATACTAAGTAATTCTAAATATAATAAAATATTGATTACTCCTGGGTATGTTGAGAATAAAGAAGTAGAAGAAGATTTATATACAAAACTTTCTTTAAAAATAATTGAAGTTAATCCTTTTGTTATTTTAGTAGGAAATAAACAAACTAAAATTTTACAAGATTTATTAAAAGGTAAAGTAGAATTTATAGTTGTTGAAACATTTAAATCTGCAATGAATTATGTTAATGAGTTA
The DNA here is from genome assembly GCA_044432925.1 of bacterium. Taxonomy (GTDB): domain Bacteria; phylum Bacillota_I; class Bacilli_A; order Acholeplasmatales; family Anaeroplasmataceae; genus JAWXUE01. The sequence goes on from JAWXUE010000033.1 coordinate 5,009, forward strand.
GAAGATTATTCTACAATACTAATTGAAAATGATCTTCCTGATAATTATAGAAAGGTGATTTAATGAATGTATTAGTAGTATTTGGTGGGGAATCTTTTGAACATGAAGTATCAGTTATTACTGGTTGCTTAGTTAGTAGTTTAATTAAAGAAGACTATAATGTTTACCCTCTTTATATAAATAAAAATAAAGAATTATTTTATATAGAAAACTGTAGTATAGAAAATTTTAGAAATAATAAACTAGGTAAAAAAGTAGAGTTTGTTAATAAAGGTATTAAAACAAAACTATTTAATTATAAAATGGATATAGCGATAATTTGTAATCATGGTATTAATGGAGAAGATGGGATGATTAAAGGGATTCTAGATTTTTATAACATTCCCTCAGTAGGAAGTAGCTTAATATCATCTGCAGTAAATATGGATAAATATTATAGTTATTGTGTTTTAAAAGAAAATAATATAAACGTTGTAGATACAGCGTTTATTACAAAAGATAATTTAAGTCATAACATTGAATATCCAATCATTTTAAAACCAGCTACACTTGGTTCTTCAATTGGAATTGAGGTATGTTTTAATGAGGAAGAATATTTAAAAAAAGTTAATGAATCTTTAAAATATGATAAAAAGATTGTTGTACAAAAGTACTTAGAGGATATTGAAGAAATAAATATAAGTTTATATAGAAATAAAAAAGGTATTGAAATATCAAAAACAGAATTAGTTGAAAAACATGAAGAAATATATTCTTATGATGATAAATATAATAAAAATATATTAAAGAAAAGAACATTTATAAATAATAAGTTAGTTGAAGAATTAGCTCTTAAAGCATATGAGTTATTTGATTTAAGTGGAATAGTAAGAATAGATTTTATATTACATAATGATGTAGTGTATCTAAATGAAATAAATATAATACCAGGTTCATTGTCTTATTATTTATATGATAAGAAGTTTAAAGATGTAATTAAAGAATTAATATCAAAAGAATTATTTAATAAAGTAACTCAAAGAAATATAACATATAAATCAAATATAATTTATTATGATTACAATATGAAAAAATAATTTAAATAAAATATTGTAAAACTTATGATATAATAACTGTAGGTGAAGTCGATGAATTATTTAATAATATTTTTAAAAGAAAAAAATGAAAAACAAAAATCTTTAATATTAGATTTTCTAAGAGGATTATTAGGAGCGTCTGTTAAGACTTTAGAAAATAAAGAGTTAGTAATATCTTATGATGAAATAGAAGAAATTGATTTTAGTGAAATATCTAATGTGTTAGTTAATGATTTTTCTACTAACTTAACTTTAGTTGAACTAAAAACAAGTGAAGTATCTTATATAGATGTATTAATAGAGTTATATAATAAATTAGAAATACATTCTAATAATTATTTAACAGAGAAGAGTCTATTAATATTATCATCAAAAGTTAATAATGAATTAATAAAGAAAAGTATATTAAAAAAATATGCAAATGATTTAGAAATGTTAAATATAATAAAAGTATTTTTAGAATGTGATTTAAATACGTCTGTTGCTGCAACAAAATTATATTTACATAGAAATACACTAATAAATAAGATTGATAAATTTATTAATGTTACAGGATATGATGTAAAAAAATTTACAGAAGCATCAATAATTTATAAACTTTTGTAAACCCTTACTAAATGTGCAAATTGCACATTTTTTTATTTATATATATGTAATATAATAGTAATGTAAAATATTAAACATATAGGAGGATTTACAAATGGCTACATTAAGTCTACAAAATATTAATAAAATTTACCCTAATGGGGTACAAGCGGTTTTCGATTTCAACTTAGAAATCGCTGATAAAGAATTTATCATCTTCGTTGGACCATCTGGTTGTGGAAAATCTACAACATTAAGAATGGTTGCTGGATTAGAAGAAATTTCAAGTGGAGATTTCTATATTGATGATGAATTAATGAATGACGTTGCTCCAAAAGATCGTAATATTGCGATGGTATTCCAAAGTTATGCATTATATCCACATATGACTGTGTATGATAACATGGCGTTTGGTTTAAAATTAAGAAAAGTACCAAAAGATCAAATTGATGAAAAAGTTAGAGCTGCTGCTGAAAAATTAGGATTATCTATTTACTTAGATAGAAAACCTAAAGCATTATCAGGGGGGCAAAGACAACGTGTTGCCTTAGGACGTGCGATTGTAAGAAATGCAAAAGTATTCTTAATGGATGAACCATTATCAAACTTAGATGCTAAACTACGTGTTCAAATGCGTGGAGAATTAATTAGATTACATAATACATTAGCAACAACAACTATCTATGTAACGCATGACCAAATTGAAGCGATGACAATGGCTTCAAGAATCGTAGTTATGAAAGATGGATATATTCAACAAGTAGGATCTCCAAAAGATATCTATGATAACCCAGTTAATACATTCGTTGCTGGATTCATCGGTACTCCTGCAATGAACTTCGTACCAGGTGAAGTTGGTAAAGATGGTGTATTTAGAACTCCTGATGGATATAACTTAAAAGTTCCTAAAGCACAATTAGCTAACTTAGAAGCTGCTGATTTAATTGAAGAACAAGTAATTTTAGGTGTAAGACCTGAAGATATTCATGATGATATTATTGTTATGGAAACTTATCCAGATTCAAAATTTACAGCAACTGTAGATGTATCTGAGTTATTAGGTGCTAATACAAATATTTATATGAGCATTAATGGTTCTAATGTTTGTGCTTCAGTTGATGGACGTGCAGATATCAAAATTGGTGATAAAATTGATTTAGCTATTGATATGAATAAATGTCATTTCTTTGATGGTAAAACTGAAAAATGTGTAACTATCAAATCATACCAAAAAGAATTAGCAAGAGCTGCTAAACAAGGTAATACTGCTGAAAAAACTGAAGAAGTTAAAGAAGAAGTAAAAGTTGAAGCTAAAGAAGAAACTAAAACTGAAGCTAAACCAGCTGCAAAAACAGTTAAAAAAACTACAACTACAACAACTACAACAACAAAAAAAGCTGAAGTTAAAGAAGAAGAAAAAGCTGCAGAATAAAAATTGAAAATTATAATGATAACACTTTACTCTTTTTCTAATTGAAAAATATAATGTAAAGTGTTATAATTATTTATGTAAAATAAAAGTATTTGGAGGCTATAAAAATGGCAAAAAAAAGTGTTTTAGATTTAAATGTAAAAGGGAAAAAAGTATTAATCCGCGTTGATTTCAACGTACCAATGAAAGATGGTGTAATCACTGACGAAAACAGAATCGTTGCTGCTTTACCAACTATTCAACATGTATTAAAAAATGGAGGGAAAGCAATTTGTTTTTCTCACTTAGGAAGAATTAAAGAAGAATCAGATAAAATCAAAAATTCTTTAGCTCCTGTTGCTGCTAGACTTGCTGAATTATTAGGTAAAGAAGTTAAGTTTATTGCTGCTACAAGAGGTGCAGAATTAGAAAAAGCTTGCGCTGAATTAAAAGACGGTGAAGTTTTAATGTTTGAAAACACTAGATTCGAAGATTTAGAAGGTAAAAAAGAATCTAAAAATGATGCTGAATTAGGTAAATATTGGGCTTCATTAGGTGATGTATTTGTTAATGATGCATTTGGTACAGCTCATAGAGCACATGCTAGTAATGTTGGGATTGCTTCTAACATCGCTGAAACTGCAGCTGGATTCTTATTAGAAAAAGAAATCAAATTTATCGGTGGAGCAGTAGATACTCCTGCTAGACCTTTCGTAGCTATCTTAGGTGGAGCTAAAGTAAGTGATAAAATTGAAGTAATTGAAAACTTAATCGTTAAAGCTGATAAAATTCTTATCGGTGGAGGGATGATGTTTACATTCTTAAAAGCTCAAGGATTAAATATCGGTAAATCATTATGTGAAGCTGATAAAGTAGACTTAGCAAAAGAATTATTAGAAAAAGCAAATGGTAAAATTGTTTTACCTATCGATACAATTGTTGCAAAAGAATTTTCAAATTCAGTAGAATGTTCAACTGTTTCTGTAAATGATGTTGCTGATGATGTAATGGGATTAGATATTGGTGCAAAATCAACTGAATTATTCGCTTCAGAATTAGCTTCTGCTAAAACAGTTGTATGGAATGGACCTATGGGTGTATTTGAAATGTCAAACTACGCTGCTGGTACAATCGGTGTTTGTGAATCAATTTCTAAATTAAAAGATGCTGTAACTATCGTTGGTGGTGGAGATTCTGCTGCAGCAGCAATTAAATTTGGTTATGAAGAGAAATTCTCTCATATTTCTACAGGTGGAGGAGCTTCTTTAGAATATTTAGAAGGAAAAACTTTACCAGGTGTAGATTGCGTTAACGAAAAATAATCTATAAGGAGGATTCTATTATGGAAAAACAAATCTTAGTTAAAAGTACAGTTGGATTACATGCTCGTTTAGCAGCAAAAGTAGTTCAAGCTGCTTCTAAATACGAAGTTGATATCGAATTACATTATAATGATAAAATTATCGATATTAAATCAATTTTAGGATTAATGTCTTTAGCTATTCCTAGTGGGCAAAACGTTAAAGTTGTTGCTAACGGGAATGATGCAGAAGCTGCAATTAATGAAATTGCTGAATTATTAGAAAATTAGTAAGAAAGATTATAAGAGGATATATTAATGAGAAAACCTATGATGGCAGGGAACTGGAAAATGAACAAAAACAGAGATGAAGCTTTACAATTCATCTTTGCAGTAAATCAAAGTCTTCCAGAAGCAAGTAAAGTTGAAACAGTTATCTGTGCTCAACCAGTATTATTACGTTGTTTAGTTAAAAGACAAGGTGAACAATTAAGAATTGGAGCTCAAAATATGCATTTTGAAAACTCTGGTGCGTTCACAGGAGAAGTATCTCCTCAAGTTTTAACTGATACAGGTGTTGAATATGTAGTTATCGGACATAGTGAAAGAAGAGAAATGTTTAATGAAACTGATGAAACAGTTAACAAAAAAACAATCACTGCTTTAGCTAACGAAATTACTCCAATCGTATGTTGTGGTGAAACTTTAGAAGAAAGAGAAACTAACAAATATACAGAAGTATTAACTAATCAAATCAAAAAAGCATATGCTAATATTGCTGCAACTGATGTAGCAAAAACTGTAATCGCTTATGAACCAATTTGGGCTATCGGAACTGGTAAAACTGCTACTTCTGATGTTGCTGATCAAACTTGTGGATTAGTAAGAAATGTTATTAAAGAATTATACGGTGCTGCTGTAGCTGAAGAAGTTAGAGTATTATATGGTGGTTCTGTAAAACCAGATAACGTTGCTGACTTAATGTCAAAAGAAAACATTGATGGTGCTTTAGTTGGTGGGGCTTCTTTAGATCCTAATTCATTCTTAGCATTATGTAATGCTTGCGTAAAATAATATATTAAAACCACTATCAATTTAGTGGTTTTTCTTTTAAAATAAGGAGGTTTATCATGGTTAAGTTAGATGGAAACAAAGTTATAGTTAATAATATAGAAATCTTATTTATAAATGAAGATATAATAAATATATCTGATGGTATAAACACTTCGTTTAAACAACCAAAAAATATATTAAAAGATATAAAACTTAGTGTTAAAGAAGATAAAAATGTAGTGTATATATCAAGTGAAAAATTTATATTAAAAGTTACTGATAAGGTTGATATATATGATATAAAAAGTAATCCTTTATGTGTTAATTATTTAGAAGAAGTAAAAGGTAAAAGTATTATAGAAGATAAATTAGCTGAGTTAGAAGGACATAAAGTAGATAATGATATAATGGATGTTAATCATATGATTAAAATTAAAACTTCTAAAGAATCACTATTTTATGGTTTAGGAGATAAGACAGGTTTCTTTAATAAAAGAGGTTATGAATATGTTAATCATAATACTGATGATCCTGCTCCTCAAGTAGATAGTTTTAAATCGTTATATAAAAGTATTCCTTTTTTCATTGTAAAAGAAAAAACGCATAGTTACGGTATTTTCTTTGATAATTCATATAAATCTTATTATGATTTTTGTTATAGTAGTGATGAATATTATTCATTTGGTGCAACAAAAGGTAGCAAAGATTATTATTTTATAAGTGGAGACTTAAAAGAGATAGTTTCTAACTATACACTTATAACAGGAAGATACCCTATGCCTCAATTATGGACACTTGGTAATCATCAATCGCGTTGGGGATATAAATCTAAAGAAGATATTTATGAAGTTGTGAAAAGATATAAAGAAAATAACATACCTTTAAGTGTAGTGCATTTAGATATAGATTATATGGATAATTATAAAGTGTTTACTACATCTAATGAAAGATTTAAAGATATAGAAAAAATGATTAAAGAACTTAGAGCACAAGGAATTAGAATTGTTTGTATTATTGATCCGGGTGTAAAGGTTGAAAAAGATTATCATGTATATGAAGAAGGAATTAAAAATAAATATTTTGCTACATTAAATAATGAAGTATATGAAAATGTTGTATGGCCAGGTGATAGTGTATTCCCGTCATTTATATCATCTAGTGTAAGAGAGTGGTGGGGAGACTTATCTAAATCTTTAATAGATATTGGTGTTGAAGGAATATGGACTGATATGAATGAACCAGCAAGTTTCAGAGGTCCTCTACCAGATAATGTTGAATTCTTAGGTGATGATGGAATTCATTTACATGATGAAGTTCATAATTTATATGGTCATTATATGGCAGAAGCTACTTATAATGGATTAGTTAAACATACTAATAAAAGACCTTTTGTAATTACAAGAGCATCTTTTAGTGGTACACAAAAATACTCAACATTCTGGACAGGAGATAATCATTCTATTTGGGCTCATTTACAAATGGCCATCCCGCAACAAGTAAACATGGGATTATCAGGTATGAGTTTCGTTGGTACAGATATTGGTGGGTTTAGTAGTGACTGTACTAAAGAATTAATGATTAGATGGGTACAAGTTGGTATATTTAGTCCGTTATGTAGAAATCATTCTAATAATGGAAGTAGATATCAAGAACCTTATCAATTTGATCAAGAAGCAATCTCTATTTATAGAGATATGATGAATTTAAGATACAGATTACTACCTTACTTTTATGATTTATTTAAAGAGCATGAACGAACAGGTCTTCCTGTAATTAGACCTTTAGTATTACATTATGATGATGATGTTAATACATATAATATAAATGATCAGTTTATGATTGGTGAAAATATGATTGTTTGTCCTATAGTTAATCAAGGTGAAGTAAATAGAAAAATTTATTTACCTAAAGGTGTATGGTATGATTATTTTACTAAAGAGCGTGTTAGTGATGGTTATTCTATTTATAATATACCTTTAGATAAAGTAGGTGTATTTGTTAAAGAGGGTGCTATAATACCCGAATATGAAACAACAAATTTAGATTCAATAGATGAGTTAACTTTAAATTGTTTTGGTGATGCTAAATATATTCATTATCAAGATAATAATACTGATTTTAAATATAAAGATAAAGAATATAATTTATATTCATTTGAAGTTAATAGTGGTAAATTAAATACTACAATG
>JAWXUE010000034.1:0-11981 GCA_044432925.1 bacterium
AAATGAAGGAATCATGCCACCAAAAAATCTATCTAAATCAGAAATACAAGAAGAAAGAAGACTATTCTATGTAGCAATGACAAGAGCTAAAGAAGCACTATACATCTCATACTCAATAACACAACTAATCTACGGTAAAAAGAAAAATCTACTACCATCTTATTTCATTAATGAAGCAGATGTAAAACAATATTCTAATAAAGAACTTCAACATCAAAAATACATAACAAAATAAAACAAAGTTTATTGTTATTTAACACATTTTATAGTAAAATAAACTTATTATTTCAAAGAAATGAGGACTATATTATGAAAAAAATCTTAACTTTAGCATTATCAATATGCGCTATCATTTCTTTATCTGCATGTGATGGTGATGGATATTCAAAAGAAGAAAAAGAATCAAATCAATACTACCAATATATAGAAAGTTCAGTAGAAGCTGTTAGTTCGTATTCTCCTTCAGGGAATACAATAGCATCTGAAGAAGTAAATACTGCTCTAATTGGAGGAGCAGACTTATTCAACGATGTGGATTACATGTCTCTACGTTTCTATAGAAACACAGGGACAGTCCTTAACTCAATAACATTCACAATATCTTCAGAAAAAGATGTAATGTTCTATTATATAGGAATGCAAGCACGTCAAGAGGTAACTAAAAAGGATTATAGCACAACAACAACCTTAATTGAAAATTCTCAAAAGGAAGTTGCATTATATGCAGACAGTCCATTAACGATTACATTATACATGGATGAATGCGTTGTTTCTTCAACAAATGTAGGAACATTAAATGATTTTCAATCATATAAGACAATACCTTCAGGTTTCTCAAGAAATGATAGAAGTTTCAATCTTTACTTTATTCCTTACGAACCAGGAACATCAACTTGGTTAAGTTCTACAGAAAAGATTGCACCATTTGAATTTGGAATTAGATTTAGTAATATAAGTTTTGATTTTGAACTAGAGGGGTAAGCCCCGCAACTCTTAAAGCAAAGCGTTTAAGATAAATATATGTAAAAAATATTTACTAACAAACCATAAGAACTAGAAGAAATATAACAAATCAGCGTGTTTCCGTCGAAAATATTCCGTTGAACATAATGAAAAGATAACGATTATACCATATAAAATTAGGTTAATTGTTATTTTTTTATACCTTTTGTCGAATTTTGTCGAACGATTTATTAATAAAATTTAATAAAAATATGTCGTTTAATGATATAATTTATCTAAAGGGGATTATTCATATGAAAAAACTATTACTTATTTTTATATTATTATTTACACTTACAGCTTGTAAACAGGTAGAACTAATGAAATTTTTTAATAAACTAAATAATCCAAACTCAACATACCTTTTAATAATTACAGTAAATGATACAGATAGAAATGTGTTATACGTAAATAATAATAATGCATATGCCTATACAAGTCTTGAAGATGGAAAAACAAATGAAATGTATTTTACTAATATATCCGGAGACTACAAAACATATACATATCAAAATGATCAATGGAAAACTACATCGATAAAATCATATTATAATGATTACTTCGGATTAGTTATGTTAAAGGATCAAAAATTTAAAAATGGTACAGACAATTATTGTTATACATTAGATTATGAAATAGCTACATTTGAAATTGATTTAACAAAATCAACTGTATTATTAACAAATAATGAGACAAAAGAATACGTATTTTATAAATATGATTTTGGAATAGCACCTGAAGTAGTATTACCTTTTTAGACTTAAAATATATGACAAGAATTTTTAAGAGCAAAGCGATTAATAATTCAGAACCACACCAAACTTAAATAAAACTAACTAATAATTATTTATCGCTTGCGATATATAATATAATAATAACTAATTAAATAAAAATAATAGTACATAAACAACACCGATAACACCATGGTGAACTACACTCTTTAAATACAATATACTAATCCCAAAAGAAAGAAGAAAAACATGATTATAATAGATTTACTTAAATACATAGAAGTGCATAATAATTATAAATTAATAGCATCATTTTCTAATAATAATGAAACTAATAAAATAATAAATGAATTAAAAATATTAGCGAAAAAATATGATTATAAATATGAAATAAGAATTAAACAATTTATTTCAAAATCAGAATACATAATACTAGAAGAATACAAAATAAACTAAAGAGTAGAAATACTCTTTTTTCTATATAAATACTCGACAATAAATGATATAATATTACACGATATGAGAGTGAGAGTGATTAAATGAAGTATTGTTGTAAGTGTGGTAATAAAATACCAAAAGAACTACGATTTTGTAACGAATGTGGATTTGATTTTAATGAATTAAAAGAAGCTGAAGAAGAAAAGGAATCATTCTGGCCACCAATAATATTGTGTATTGGTATATTTCTAACTCTACTTGTTTGCGCAATTGTATTTAATATTATCTTTTAAAGGACTGAATATATGAACAATAGAAATGCAATTAAATATAGACCATTCGCTGCAGTAGAAGGACATGCTGAAGCACTAGAAGCACTTCATAAAAAAGTAGACCTGATTGATAAACCAATACCAGGAGAAGATGATATAGAACGTATTAATCAAACTCTAATAAACTCATTACAATACAAACAACAAATCACAATTAAAGTATTTAATAAAGGTAAAATTGATTCTATTAATGGAGTAGTAGAAAGTTTCAACAACAATAATAAAACGTTGTTATTAAGCGATTATACAAAAATTAAAATAGAAGACATAGTAGATGTTGGATAGGAGAATAAAAATGGAAAATAAAAAAGAACAAGAAAGACAAGAATTACACAAAACGATTTGGTCAATAGCTGACGATTTAAGAGGAACAGTAGATGGATGGGATTTTAAAAACTATGTACTTGGAATGTTATTCTATAGATATATATCCGAAAATTTAACAGCATACATTGAAAAAAATGAACATGAAAGTGGAAATGAAAGTTTTAAATATGATCAATTAACAGATGTTGAAGCAAATGATGCAAGAGATGAAATGATACAAACTAAAGGATTCTTTATTTTACCTTCACAACTATTTTCGACAATTAATAAAATATCAGTATCTGACCCTAATTTAAATGAAACTTTATCTAAAATATTTAAAGATATCGAAGCTTCTGCTGAAAATACAGCGAGTGAAGCTAACTTTAAAGACTTATTTAAAGACATAGATGTAAATAGTAATAAATTGGGTGGTACACTAAAAGAAAGAAATGCTAATCTAGTAAAACTTATGAATGGTATTAATAAAATGGAATTAGGTAATTACCAAGATAATACTATAGATGCCTTTGGTGATGCTTATGAATATCTAATGGGTATGTATGCTGGGAATGCTGGAAAATCAGGTGGAGAATACTTTACTCCACAGGAAGTATCAGAATTATTAGCTAAATTAACTGTAGTTGGTAAAACAACTGTAAATAAAGTATACGATCCAACAGTAGGTTCCGGTTCACTATTATTAAAATTTGCTAAAATATTAGGAAAAGAAAATGTTAGAAATGGTTTCTTTGGTCAAGAAAATAATATAACTACATATAACCTATGTAGAATTAATATGTTCTTGCATGATATAGACTATGATAAGTTTAACATTAAACATGGAGATACATTAATCAATCCATCACATTTAGATGATGAACCATTTGAAGCTATAGTATCTAATCCTCCTTACTCAATTAAATGGGAAGGTGATGAAAATACTATTTTAATCAATGATCCAAGATTTTCTCCTGCAGGTGTACTAGCTCCCAAATCAAAAGCTGACTTTGCATTTGTAATGCATGCATTAAATCATTTAGCTGCTAACGGAGTAGCAGCAATAGTTTGTTTCCCAGGTATTTTATATAGAAGTGGAGCAGAACAGAAGATTAGAAAATACTTAATCGATAATAATTTTATTGATTGTATTATACAATTACCAGATAACTTATTCTTTGGTACATCTATTTCAACATCTATAATGGTATTAAAGAAAAACAAATCAGATAACAAAACATTATTTATTAATGCCTCAAAAGAATGTATTAAAGTAACAAATAATAATAAAATGAAAGAAACAAATATTAATAATATTCTAGAATTATTTACTAACAGAGAAGATAAACAATATTTATCTAAATTAGTAAGTAATGAAGAAATAGCAAAAGATTATGATTTATCAGTTAATACTTATGTTGAAAAAGAAGATACAAGAGAAATTATAGATATTAAAGTTGTAAATGAAAGATTAAAAAATATAGTAATTAAAGTTAATGCATTAAGAGATGGTATTGATAAAATTATTGAAGAAATAGAGGGCTAATCATATGAGTAAATTAAATGAACTTATTAATGAATTATGCCCTAATGGAGTAGAATACAAAGAGTTAGGTGAAATATGTAAAGTACAAGCTGGAGGAACTCCTGCACGTTCAAAGCGTTTGTATTGGAATGATGGAGAAATAAAGTGGTTAAGTTCATCTGTTTGTAAAGACAAAAAGTTGAAAACTATTGAATGTGAATATATTACAGAAGAGGGGTTGAAAAGTTCTGCTGCAAAATTATTATGTGATAAAACAACTTTAATAGCCTTAGTAGGTGCAACTTTAGGTAAGATTGCTTTTTTAGAATTTGAAGCAACAACTAATCAAAATATTGCGAGTTTGTATCCTTTGGATTTAGAACAATTAGATCCAACATTTTTATATTATTCGTGTTATCAATTTAAAAATCATTTCGAAAATATAAAATCTAAAGGTTTCAGTCTATTAACATTAAAAGATTTAAAATCATTAAAAATACCATCCCCTCCTCTTCTTATCCAGAAGGAAATTGTCCGCCTTTTGGACAATTTCGCGGAGCTGACAGCGGAGCTGATAGGAGAACAAACTTTAAGACAACAACAGTATGAATATTATAGAGAGAAGCTTTTGGGGGAGTTTGAAGGAGAAGTCGAATATAAACAGTTGTGGGAAATTACAAATTGGGATAAAAAATTTCAATCTGTCGATCCTAAAAAGCAAGATAAAGTTATTAAATATAAAGTGTTATTATCAAAAGAAATAAGTGAATTAATAAGAGAAGAAGGTACTGTAAAACTACTTACTACTAATGAAACTAATATTTACACTACTGAAGAATTAGGTGTAAATTATATGTCAGATGGTGAAGTTGTTGCAATTCCTTGGGGTGGTAACCCAATCGTTCAATATTATAACGGTAAATTTATAACTTCAGATAATAGAATCGCTACATCAAAAGATAAAAATAAATATTTAAATAAATATATATATTATTATATGAAGGATAATATTGATGTTATATCTTCGTTTTATAGAGGGTCAGGAATAAAACACCCCGATATGTCAAAAGTTCTAGATTTAACTATAACCATCCCTTCTTTGGAAGAACAACAACGTATTGTTGATATACTTGATAGATTTGATAAACTAGCTAATGATATCAATGAAGGACTACCAGCTGAAATAAAACTAAGACAACAACAATATGAATATTATAGAGATAAATTATTAACTTTTAAAGAAAAGGAGTAATACTTATGACTTATAACATAGTAGCATCTACTAATAAAGAAACAGTAGTAGCTGAATATAAAAAAGAAAAAAGAAAATCTGAACAATATCAGTCTGAAGATCAATTAGAAAAAGAATTTATAAAGTTATTAGGAGAACAAGGTTACTCTTATGTTAATATTAATAATGAACAAGACTTAATAAATAACCTTAGAATACAATTACAAAAATTAAATAACTTTAATTTTTCTGATGATGAATGGGATAGATTTTATAACAGCTTTATTTGTAATAAAAATGAAGGAATAGAAGAAAAAACATTTACCATACAAGAAGATAATATTAAAACATTAATACTAGATGATGACTCTCCTAAAAACATTAAATTAATTGATAAAGAAAATATACATAATAATATTATGCAAGTAATTAATCAATATGAAGAAAATAATGGTAGTAGTAAATCTAGATATGATGTAACTATTTTAGTTAACGGATTACCTTTAATTCATATCGAATTAAAAAGAAGAGGTGTATCTATTAGACATGCTTTTGATCAAATCAAAAGATATCAAAGAGAAGCATTTTGGGGTACAGGATTATATAATTACATTCAATTATTTGTAATATCTAATGGTACTGAAACTAAGTATTATTCTAATACAACTAGAAATAATCATGTTAAAGAACAAAGTAATAGTAATACTAAAAAAACAAGTAATAGTTTTGAATTTACATCATATTGGGCAGATGCTAATAATAAAGTTATCCCGGACCTAATGGATTTTTCGAAAACTTTCTTACAAAAACATACTATACTAAATATCATTACTAGATATTGCGTATTCACAACAAATAAACTTTTATTAGTTATGAGACCATATCAAATAGCTGCTACAGAAAAAATACTTAACAAGATTAATATAAGTACAAATTATAAAAAGACAGGTACTATAGAAGCTGGTGGATTTATATGGCATACTACAGGAAGTGGTAAAACATTAACTTCATTTAAAACTGCACAATTAGCAACAAGATTAGAGTCAGTAGAAAAAGTATTATTCGTAGTAGATAGAAAAGATTTAGATTTTCAAACTATGAGAGAATACGATAGATTTGAAAAAGGTGCAGCAAACTCAAACAAGAGTACAGCTATATTACAAAAACAATTAGAAGATAATTCTAAAATTATTATTACTACTATAGATAAATTAAGTATCTTTATTAGTAAAAATAAGACACATGAAGTTTATAAAAAACATATTGTATTAATATTTGATGAATGTCATAGAAGTCAATTTGGTTCTATGCATACAAGTATTGCTAGGACATTCAAAAATTATCATATGTTTGGATTTACTGGAACTCCTATTTTTCCTAAAAATAGTCCCTCTGGAGGAAATCCAAATTTAAAAACTACACCACAAGCATTTGGTGACAAACTTCATACGTATACAATAGTAGATGCTATTAATGATGGTAATGTATTACCATTTAAAATAGATTATGTAAATACTATGAATGTTAAAGATAATATATCAGATAAAGATGTTAAAAGTATAAATAAAGCAAGTGTATTAAATGATTCAAGAAGAATAACTAATACAACTAACTATATATTAGAAAAATTTGATTCAAAAACTAAAAGAGATAAACTTTATAAAGTTGAAGGTATAACTAAAAGAGGATTTAATAGTATCTTTGCTGTTTCTAGTATAGAATCTGCTAAATTATATTATTCTGAATTTTTAAAACAAATCAAAGCAAAAAACCTTAATTTAAAAATAGCAACTATTTTTAGTTATAGTCCTAATGAAGAAGATCCTGAAGATGGAATAATTGATGAAAATTTTGAGGCTGATAGATTAGACCAAACATCAAAAGATTTCTTAAAAGCAGCAATTGATGATTATAATAATCATTTCAATACAAGTTTCGGTATTGAAGGTGATAAATTTGAAAACTATTACAAAGACTTATCACAAAGAGTTAAAAGTAAAGAAGTAGATTTATTAATAGTAGTTAATATGTTCTTAACAGGATTTGATGCTACAACTCTTAACACTTTATGGGTAGATAAAAATCTAAGACAACATGGACTAATACAAGCTTTCTCAAGAACAAATAGAATATTAAACTCAGTTAAAAGATTTGGTAATATTATTTGCTTTAGAAATTTAGATGAAGAAACAAACGAAGCATTAGCATTATTTGGAGATAAGAATGCTTCTGGGTTAGTGTTATTAAAAAACTTTGAAGACTATTACAATGGTTATACTGATGAAAACAACAAAACTCATATTGGATACGTAGAATTAATTGAAGAATTAACTGCCAATTTTGAAGTAGGAGAAATGATTATTGGTGAACAAAATCAAAAAGACTTTATAAAATTATACGGTAAAGTATTAAAAATGAAAAATATCTTAGAAGCATTTGATCAATTTGAAGGTATGGAAATATTATCAGAAAGAGATTATCAAGATTATCAAAGTATGTATATCACTCAATATGAAAAATATTCTAAAGATAAAGATGACGAAAAAGAATCTATTAATGATGATATAGAATTTGAAATGGAACTAGTAAAACAAGTAGAAATAAACATTGACTATATTTTAATGCTAGTAGCTAAATACCATAAATCAAATTGTAAAGATAAAGAAATACTTATTGATATCAAAAAATCAATTACTTCATCTATTCAATTAAGAAGTAAAAAACAATTAATCGAAGACTTCATTGATTCTATGACACCGCAAACGGATGTAGATTCAGATTGGAAAAACTACATTAAAAATGCTAAAGAAAAAGAATTAAAAGAAATTATCAAAGAACAATCATTAAAAGAAGAAGAAACTGTAAACTTTATTAATAATTCATTTAGAGATGGATACCTTAAAACAACAGGTACTGATATTGATAAAATACTACCACCTGTAAGTAGATTTGATAAAAATAATAATCGTTCTATAAAAAGAAAATCGGTAACAGAAATATTAATTAATTTCTTTGAGAAATTTTTTGGAGTGTAATTATGAATAGAAAAGAACTAGAATATTATAAAAATATAATTAGAGAAACAGCGGATATAAAAAAATACACAAGTAAACGTGATAGTTTTAAGCCATTAATAATTAATAATCCTCTGGAGTCTTTTACTATTGTGGATCATTTAAATAATCCATATGAAGTGCATAAATATGACTTTGATAGTAAGAATATAATAGGATCTGGTATATATTTTTGGGTTGCTAAAAAAGAAATAAATACTACAGTTTTAGATTTACTTCATAATGTTATTCCAAGAGTTCTAAATGTAAGCGGTAAATTTGTTTGTTGTGGTTCAAGTGCTGCAAATTTAAACCTTTTTGAGTCAGATAGACGCTGGGATGCTAAGGTTAAAATTGAAAAGGGAGAAGTGATTTACATAGGGAAAGCGCAATTTGCATATAATGACAATGGAACATTAAAAAATCCAAATGCAATTATAGATAGATGTAAAAGTCATCATCAAGGATATCTTTCGTCAAATGGTAACTTAGCTATAAATCTTAGAAAAGATTTAAGAGATAATCTTGATTTGTATTATTGTAACAAACTTATTGGAATTGAAATTAAAGCTGCTGAAAAGAATGTTAAACGTACTTACACTACAAGATTTGGAAACTAAACAGTACATTAATTTGTACTGTTTTTTATTCTCCACCAAAAATCTCACTTAAATAAAACAATCCACTAAGCTCAGGGTGAAATAAACTCTTTATATAAAAACATCTAATCAAAAAAACAAAAAAAATAAACTTTTTCGACAAAAAACGACAAATAAATAATTTTTTTTATATTATAATGATCAATAGAAAGAAGTGATTACTATAATACTAGAAATAAATAAAAAATATATAATACAAGTAAATAAAGAAATAACAAAAATAAAACTAGAACTACAAAACATAGAAAATATCCAAACACTATACAACAAAAAAGTATACTTAACAAAAAGAGGATCAATAAGAAAATATAACTTCTTAAACAAACCAACATTAACAGAATTCCAAATGGCAGCATCACTATACCATGAAATAGATGAATACATAGATATATCAATAGAAATAGAAAAATACAAAGAACAATTCTCATTTATACAAATAACAGATGATAATCAAATAAGATATACAATATCAAAATACTCACCATACCTAAAAAAATACTTCAATCCAAATAATAATGATATAAAAGTAGACTATACATTTGAAACAATGACAGTATACATAAAAGAAAACAATAAAATAAAAGTATTACTATTCAGCTTTAAATCATACTCAATAAAAAAACTAGTAATGCTATACTGCCAAAACTTAGAACCAAAACAATCTCCATACAAAGAAATATACTTCGCATTATCAAAACCTGAAGGATACCTAATAGCAATAGGAGAAAACAAAGACTCATTTATAGCATATAAAGATATAATACACTATGCTAAATTTTATAAAACAACAGCATTCAAATTTTTAATATACTACGAAAAAACAGAACAAAATATAAACACATTACCTCATTTAACAAAAATAGCTGTAGTAATAATTACACAACTAACACAAACAAATATATCACTACATCTAAAAACACTAGGAATAACAAATGATGACTACAATAACCTACTAGACTATAAAACAAATGAAATAACTAGTACAACAAAAAAATACACAAGAAAAGAACTACTACATACATTTACAATAGAAGAAAAATTAATAAATGATTTCTTTATCCAAAAAAACCTAATAGAAGAAATCAATTATGAGGAAATACCAAATGGCGAACTATACATATAAACAAAATACATTAACCATGTTCATCTACATATTAGAAAATAAAGAAATAGATTTCAAAACATATACAGAACTATATGGAATACAAAGAACAAATAAAAATCAAGATCAACAATCTCCTGATATAAAACTATTTAATTATATGTTAAAATTAGTAAATCAAATAATAATCGATTTAAAAATAAACACAACAATATATACTACAACAGTAGATAAAACAACATATCACCATTATCAATTTACTAAACCAAAAATAACATTTGATATAATAGACATAACAAATGAACAAAAAAGTAAATACGAATTAATAATACTATATTTACTATTAATAAATAATCAATACATAACACTTTCAACATTAAAACAAACATTTCCTAATATAAACAAAATAAAATTTATAAAATTAAGAAAAGAACTACAAGAAGTAATAATAGAAGATTTAGAAAAAAATCCAATAACTAAATCATACCAATTAATATTAGAAGAAGAATAAAAGCTACTAGTTAAAATAAATAACTAGTAGCTTTTTAATTTTTAACAAAAATAACCAATAAGAAAAGTCCCAACAAATAATATAACTAATGATAAAATAACTGTTTGTGTAACAGTAAGTTTTTCAATTAATTTTGTCTTCCATCTCCACATATATAAACACCCCCTTATTTCTTAAATATTTTATTCTTTTAATAACTCAATAATAATATTTTGCTTAGCCAAACTAACACTTCTAAAACGTTCTAACATCATAAACTCTTCAGCAGAAATAGTTTTATCAGTTGACATAGAAAACAGTTGATTAATTGTAATATCTAAAACCTCACAAAGCAAAGGAATAATAGAAATTGCTGGGGCAGCTGAACCACTACACCATGCACCTACAGAAGTTTTATGTATATTTAATTTAATTGCTAAATCATTCTTCTTCATGTTTTTCTCTTTTAAATATTTATTAATATTTTCACTAATAACAATTTTTATATCATTCATATTAAATACCTCATTTACTTGATTATATAGTATAAATAATTAATACACAATAAAAAAGTAGGTTACAGACAAACTTTTCAATTGACAATATGTTATTATTATACTATACTATAATTAGTAGGTTAATAACATACCACAAAAAGAAAGAAGGAATACAAATGAATCAAATTAATTTACAAAATATACTTTTTTTAAACAGATGTGATGAAGTAGCAATTGAAATACTAGAAGGAGAAATAATCAAAATAGCAAAACATTTAAATATTAAACCTTGGAAATATACATTCCATAGATTTAATGAAATAAGCTTTATAGACCCTATAAAACAAATAATAAGATTTAAATATAATGAAGAACTAGACTTCGATAGAATGGTTATAACACTAGCCCATGAATTAAGACACCAATACCAATTTGAAGCAATGAACAAAGACCACAAAAATAAAAAATTATGGATAAAAGAATACAATAAATTAATAAAAGAAAAAGATAACTACAAAAAAATATTTAACCCATTAGAAATAGATGCAGCTGCTTATGCAATAAACTATGTAAAAAAATTCTATAATGCAAAAATAACAATATCAGATACAAAAT
>JAWXUE010000035.1:0-4305 GCA_044432925.1 bacterium
AATTAGCATAATTATTATAAAAATTTAAAATAGCCTCTTTTGAGGTTTTTTACTCTTATATAAATTAATTAATAAAAATTATTTATTTTTTAGTTGACAATTCATAGTTGGTCTCCTTTTTCTTTTTCACAATTATATTATGTAAATATTTGGATATTATACAAAAAAAATCCCCCTGTTAAGGGAGATATTTTATAATGCTTTTACAATTAATTTAATAGCTGTTCTTTCTTCGCCTTCAATTTCAATATCTGAAAATGCTGGCACACAATATATATCATGTCCAATAGGAGCTAAATATCCTCTTGCGATAGCTATTGCCTTAACAGCTTGATTTAATGCCCCTGCTCCAATTGCTTGGATTTCGATATTATTCTTTTCTTTAAAAGAATTAGCTAACGCTCCAGCAACTGCATTAGGTTTTGATTTTGATGAAACCTTTAAAATTTCCATAATTCATTCCCCCTATCACACTAAATTATATGAGAGAATATTTTTTTTATTACTTAATATTAATTCTTTTTATTTTCTTTGTTTCTAAATCTACTAATATACCATTTATCATACAAGGAGTTTTAGAAACTTGAAATGTATCTAAATGACCATGCCACATTCTATTTACAATAATTTCTTTTTTTACTCCTAATACACCACCTGAAGGTCCTGTCATCCCTACATCACTAATAAACATTGTTTTACCAGGTAGAACTTGTTCATCTGCTGTTTGCACATGAGTATGAGTACCATAAACTAAATCTACTTTACCATCAAAAGCATGAGCTAAAGCATATTTTTCACCTGTTGATTCTGCATGGAAATCTACAATTGTATAATCAGTTGAAGGCATTTTATCTAAAAAGTCATTTAATACAACAAATGGATTAGCAACTTGAAATTTAACATCCATAGCAAAAGTCCCTAATAAATTAATAATATTAATAAGTTTATTATTATAATTAATGGTTAAGAAACCATACCCATGCTTAACGTTTATATTTAAAGGTCTTACTACATTAGAATTATCTATATATTTTTCTATTTCTTTATTTCTAAAAGTATGATTACCCATTGTAATAGCAGAGACATTCATTTTCATTAATCTTTTATAATGCGCCTCAGATAAACCTTTACCATTTGTAACATTCTCTCCATTAACAACTAATAAATTAAATTTATAATCTTTTCTAATTGTTTGAATTTTAGATTCTAAAAACTTTAAACCTTCTTCTCCAACAATATCACCTAATATTAATAGTTTCATAAATTCCTCCTAATTAAAAAAAGCCCGAAGGCTTTTTTATTATTTAGCGACATCTACCGCTCTTGTTTCTCTAATTACTGTTACTTTAATATTTCCTGGGTAACTTAAGTTTTCTTCTATTTGTTCTTTGATTTTTCTTGCTACAGCGAATGTAGAAGCATCATCAATAACATCAGGTTTAACAACTACACGTAATTCTCTACCCGCTTGAATTGCAAAACTTTCACTAACACCTGGAATACTGTTAGAAATTTGTTCTAACGCTTGTAATCTTTTAACATAATTTTCTAATGAATCACTTCTAGCACCTGGTCTAGCTGATGATAATGCATCTGCAGCAGCTACTAAAACAGCGATAATAGTTTCAGGTTCTTTATCACCATGATGTGATGCAATTGCATCAATAACTTCTTTTGGTTCACGATATTTCATTGCTAATTCAACACCTATCTCAACGTGTGAACCTTCAACTTCATGATCGATTGCTTTACCTATATCATGGAATAATCCCGCTCTTTTTGCTAACACTTCATTTTCTCCAATTTCAGCAGCCATTTTACCAGCTAAAAATGCAGTTTCTAATGAATGTAGTAATACATTTTGTCCATAACTTGTTCTATAATGTAATCTACCTAATAATTTGATTAAATCAGGATGTACTTTACCTACTTGAGTTTTAAATACAGCCTCATCACCTTTTTCACGCATAAGCATTTCTACTTCTTGTCTAGATCTTTCAACAATCTCTTCAATACGTGCAGGGTGAATTCTACCGTCAGACACTAAAGTTTCTAAAGCTTTTTTAGCTACTTGTCTTCTAATAGGATCAAATCCCGATAATACTACAGCATCAGGAGTATCATCAATAATTAAATCAACACCCGTTAATGTTTCTAAAGTTCTAATATTTCTACCTTCTCTACCGATGATACGACCTTTCATCTCATCAGCAGGTAATGAAACTACAGTAACTGTTTTTTCACTACTTGTTTCACTAGCATATTTTTGAATAGCTAATGATAAAATGTTTTTAGCTCTAGAGTTAACTTCCTCTTTTGCTTTTTCTTCTTCTTCTTTTACGTATAAAGCAATTTCATAACTTGTATCTTCTTTTACTTTATTCATAATTATTTCTTTTGCTTCTGCTTCACTTAATAAAGCAATTTCTTGTAATTTCACATTTTGTTGTACTAATAATTCGTCTACTTTGATATTAAGTTGTTCTAATTCGGCTTTTTTATCATCAAGTTTTGTTTCTTTAAGATCTAACGAATCTTCACGTCTATCCATATTAACACTACGACGATCTAATGATTCTTCTCTTAAAGATAATTTGTTTTCTAATTCGATAACAATATCTTTTCTCCCCTTGATATCTGCTTCTGCATTTGAACGTAAATTTGCAATTTCTTCTTTCGCTTCACTTACTAATTCTTTTTTATAAACCTCTGCTGATTTCTTTCCTTCTTCTAAGATATTTTTAGCTTCATTTGAAGCATCATCTACAGATTTGTTGTGTAATACAACACGGATTACGTATCCAGCAATTAATCCAATTACTAATGTCAAAATAGAGATTAATATAGTTGGTAACATAATTAATTCCTCCATTTTATTTTATTGTAAATCAAATACTTTAAGACTTGTTATGTGTTTAATAACTAAAGTCATCTTTAATTATACAAAATTTTACTTAAGTAGTCAAATGATTTTAGGTGTATATTTATATAAATTCTCTTTTAATTACTAATTGATTTTTCTTATTATATATATACAAGGTTGTTTTTTTATCAAACGCTATCATTTTTGCATACTTTATAGCATTATTTTTAGTATCAAATTCTAAAAAATCTTTTAGTAAAGCCGTTTCTAATATTACATTCCATTTATTAGTTAATATATTATAATTTGTTATACAATAATTTTGTTTCATTACAATCACCTGTTTTATTATTAACATAAAAATAAAAAATACTACAAAATAAATTGTAGTATTAATTGTTCTATTTTTTAGTAGCTAATAACTCACTTAATAAGTTAGTGAATTCAACTGGATTTTCTAATTCTAATCCTTCGATTAATAATGCTTGATTGTATAATACTTTAGCATATTTATTACCTAATTCTTTATCAGTTTTAAATACTTCTTCAACTGTATTAAATAAACTATGTTTAGGATTTATTTCTAAAATTTTACTAGCTTTAGGAACATTTGCACCAGGCATTTGAGCTAATACTTTTTCCATTTCAAAACTTACACCATCACCACTTACTAAACAAACAGGTGAGTCAGTTAATCTTTTTGAAATAACAACATCACTTACACTTGTAGTTAATGCTTCTTTAATTAAAGTAATAGTATCTTGTTTTTCTTCTTTAAGAGTTTCAAACTCTTTTTTCTCTTCTTCTGTTAATAAATCTAAATCACCTTGATTAATAGATTTGAATTTTTTCTCATTATATTCTTGTACTACAGAAATTAAAAATTCATCAATATCATCAGTTAAAACTAATACATTGTAGTTTTGTTTTTTTATCATATCCATTTGAGGAAGAGCCATAATAGATGTTTTAGTTTTTCCAGAAGCATAATAAATTACTTCTTGCTTTTCATCCATTGCTTCTACGTATTCATTTAAGGAAATATATTTGTCATCATTAGTAGTTTTAAATAATAATAAATCTTTGATAGAATCTTTTTTAACACCAAAATCTTCATAAGTTCCATATTTTAAATTAACACCAAATGCATCAAAGAAAGTTTCATATTTTTCTCTATCATTTTTTAACATTTTTGATAATTCTGATAATATTTTCTTTTCTAAGTTAGAAGATATTTTTTGTAATTGTCTATCATGTTGTAACATTTCTCTACTTATATTTAAAGATAAATCACTTGAATCAACTAACCCTCTAACAAATCTTAAGTAATCAGGAATTAATTCTTTACATTTATCTAAAATAAATACACCTTTTGTATATAGTTGTAATCCTTTTTCAAACTTATCACTATATAAGTCTCTTGATGCTGTAGTAGGAATAAA
>JAWXUE010000035.1:4405-11265 GCA_044432925.1 bacterium
TTTGTATCTAATAAAATATAATTTTCATCAGCTGATGGCACTTCTTGATTTGTTAAACTTAAGAAATGTCTTTTATCTATTGCATCACTAGCATTAGAAATTAACTCTCTTAAGAATATTTCTTTATGTGTGTAAATTGAATTAATCATTAAATCTAATAATCTTTTTGTTTCTGTTTGAAATTTTTTGACTTCCATATTTCAGTCCTCCTAAATTTTATAAGTATATTATAATAGAAACATTTGGCACTGTCAACACTTGAGTGCTAAAAATTAAAAGACATCGTTAGATGTCTAGTTATCATTAAGCATTTTATTTTTTAAATCCCATAATTTTTGAGATAAATCTACATAATATTTATTTGGGTTTGATAAACGTTTAGTTTCTTCCCATAATGTTTCTTTGTCTTCAACACAGTGTTGTCTTACTTCTTTTAAAGTAGGTTCTTTATAAACATATTTACCATTAATAAAGATAGGTTTTAATAATTCTTTAGCATAAAAGTTAGTAACTTCTTTTTTCTTCCATGTTTGAACAGGATCAAATAATACTAATTCTTTACTTTCATCTATAGATTCATCATGTAAAGTAATTAAATCAGCTAATGCTTTATTTGATTCTTTATCATAAATTCTAAATATTTTTTTAAATCCAGGATTAGTAATTTTAATTTCATTTTCACTTACTTTAATTTTAGGAATGATTTTACCTTCATTTTCAATAGCGCATAATTTATATACCCCACCAAATACAGGTTCTGCTCTTGCAGTTATCAATCTTTCTCCTACACCAAAAGCATCAACAGGTGCACCTTGATTTAATAGATCAGTAATTATATACTCATCTAATGAATTAGATATAAATATTTTACAATCTTCTAAGCCTGCTTTATCTAACATTATTCTTGCTTGTTTTGTTAAGTAAGTCATATCTCCTGAATCAATTCTTATACCACAAGATTTAATTCCTTTTGGCCATAACACTTCTTTAACAACTTTAATCGCATTAGGAATACCACTTTTTAAAACATTATATGTATCTACTAATAAAGTAGCATTTGTTGGATAGATTTCACAATAAGTTTTGAAAGCTTCATATTCTGTATCAAACATTTGAACCCATGAATGAGCCATAGTACCACTTGCTTTTACATCAAATAACATATCAGTCATTGTATTAGAAGTAGCTATCACCCCACCAACATAAGCTGCTTTAGCTCCGTTTATTGCTGCTGATTCACCATGTGCACGTCTTGCTCCAAATTCTAATACTCCTTTACCTTTAGCTGCCTCAACTATTCTATTTGTTTTAGTAGCAATTAAAGATTGATGATTTACAGTTAATAATAAATAAGTTTCTATTATTTGTGCTTCTATTGTATTAGCTCTTACTGTTATTAATGGTTCATTAGGAAATACAACACTTCCTTCTTCAATAGCATAAATATCACCTGTGAATTTAAAATCTTTTAAGTATTCTAAAAAATCTTTACTAAAAATATTTTGTTTTTCTAAATATTTAATATCTTCTTTTGTAAATTTTAAATTTTTTATATATTCTATTATTGTACCTAAACCACAGAAAATTGCATATCCTCCTGATTCAGGTATCTTTCTAAAGAATACATCAAAATAACATATTTTATCTTTATAATCAGTTTGATAATAACCATTAGCCATTGTTAATTCATAAAAATCTGTTAGCATTGTAAAATTACTCATAATTTTTCACCTCTATTAATAATCCTTTTAATATATCAAAACATTTATCATTCATATCTTGATCAAAACTTTTTGTTAAATTAAAATCTACTGTTATTAAAGCATTAGGTAATGCGCTTCTTGCCATCACTACATTAGATAATACACATATATTAGAAACTAATCCGCATACTTCAATTTCTTTATAATTATGTTCTTTAAGATGTATTGCTAAATCTAATGACGGGAATGTTTCTTTATTAAACACAAAATCATCTGATGAAACTTCATCTTTTATTTTTCCGTATAAATCATGTCCTGTTGTACCTATTATACAATGTTCTACAGGAAGTTTAGTACCTTCATAAGTATTTAAGTAATTTTTATTATGTGTATCTTTAGTGAAAATAATAGTTTCTTTATTAACTCTTGCTTCTTTAATTCTATTGTAAATTAAATCTTCTAAAATTAAAGCATCACTAAATCCTAAACTACCATTAACAAAATCATTTTGAAAATCTACTACTATTAAACATTTCTCCATAAATTCAACTACTTTCTTTATTAAATTATAGTACTTTTCAATAAATAAAGCAATATCTTTTACTATTATTATATGTTATAATTATTATTAAAAGAGGTGTATTTTTATGAATGAATATCAATATTTTAGTATGTTATACGACGAGTTAACTGAAGATATGGATTATACTCCATGGATAAATATAGTAAATGAATATAAGGGAACTTTATTAGATGTTGGGTGTGGGTCAGGTACTTTATTAGGAACTTTAAAACAAATAGGTTATGAATGTGTAGGATTAGATTTATCACAATCTATGATAGATATAGCAAAAAAGAAATTTGTAATGAACCATTTAGATATTGAATTATATGTAGATAATATGTTAACTTTTAATTTAAATAAAAAGTTTGATATTATAACATGTTTTTTTGATACTTTAAATCATTTATCTTCTGAAAAAGAAATTATCAAATCATTAAATAATATGAATAATCATTTAAATAATAATGGTCATATTATAATAGATTTATTTACTAGAGAAAAAATGATTGATATTGATAATGAGGAATTTATCTTTGATGAATATACTTATTACGCTAAATGGAAAATGCATAGTACTTCAACTCAAATAATTCACAACTTAGAATTTGTAGTAGGAGAACAAACTATTAAAGAACAATATGTTGAAACTTATTTTGATATAAAAAAAATCCTTCCAGATACTTTAACTATAAAAGAGGAAATCCCTGTTATTATAGATGATGTATGTGAAAGAATTGTTTATGTTATTACAAAGAAATAACTTCTATTTGATACTTGTTTGGTTTATATATAGAAACTATTAATTTATTATTTACAGGAATTACAACAGAATATCTAGATAGTGTATCTATATCAAATAACCCTTTATCTACGATGTTTTTTACAAGTTGTTTTCTAGTAGTTATATCTAATTTAGGCCAAATTGGTTCTGGCTTTAATTTGAAGTAACTTAGATAATCAATATAAATATCTATTATAACAGAATCTAGGTATCCTCTTATTTTTAAGAACTCTATTAAATTAACAAATCTTTCTTTTAAAGGTTTGTTATTTTTATTTTCTAAATACACATTGAATTCGTAAAAGAAATCATAATAATTTTTTTCTAATTTTAAAATTTTAAAGATACTAGTTTTGAAATAACCTTTATTATAATAAATCTCAAATACATCTTCTACTTGATGTATTTTTTTTATATCTTCTTTAGATAAGAAATCATTACTTATAATTGTATATGGAGGTTCTTCATCAAAGATATATCCATATTGTTTTGTTTCACTTTCTAATTTAGTACCATGTAATATTTTTAAAAATCCTAATTGCAATTCTAGAGGAAATAAGTCTACTACTTCATTAAAAGTATTTTTAAATGAATCATAGTCTTCATAAGGTAATCCTGCTATTAAATCTAAATGTAGATCAATTACATTAGCATCTTGAATTCTTCTTATATTATTAAATAATTTTACATTATCTTGAATTCTATAAACTGCTTTATTAGCTTTAATATTAGTAGACTGAATACCTATCTCAAATCTTATTAAACCTTTAGGGCATTTGTTATTAATATAATCTATTATTTCAGGGGCTAGTAAGTCCCCTGTAATTTCAAATTGAAATGAATTATTTTCTTTATAATTATCGACAATAAAATCTATTAATTCAATAAAATTTTTCTTATTAGCGTTAAATGTTCTATCAAGAAATTTAAATACTCTTGTACCTCTATTTATTAAACTTAATACTTGTTTTTTTATTTCTTCTATATCAAAAAATCTTACTTTATTATCTAAACTAGCCATACAATAACTACACTTATACGGGCAACCTCTACTTGTTTCAATGTAAACTATTCTATTTTCTACATCATTACATATATCGTATGCTAATTTTATTTTATTTAAATTAACTAATTTATTAAATGTAAATTTATCTTCATAATATAAATTAGGCACTTCTTTTATATCTAGTTTATTGTCTAAATGATGAAGCAATAAATCAAATGCTTCTTCACCTTCATCTTTTATTACGTAATCACAATAAGTATTTATATAATCAAAAGGATTGTAACTTACCTCAGGACCACCTAAGAATATTTTGATATTTTTGTTTCTTAAGTTTAAACATACTTCTTTTATAAAAGATATATTCCAAATATAACAAGAAAAACCAACTATATCATAATTGTTATCAATAATATAATTTGATACTTTATTAACTTCATCTTTAATAGTGAATTCAATTATATCTGTATCATAACTAGTATTTTTTTTTAATAATCTTATAGCTAAATTTGTATGAATATATTTTGCATTAATTGCTGTTAATAGTACTTTCAAGTAAAACACCTACTTATATTTTTATTTTTGGTAAACTTAATTCAAAATGTTGTGATAATATTCTAATTATTGTAATACTAACTATTGCTGTAACACTTCCTAATAACTCTAAATTATAGTGTGAGAAGATTAAATAAATAATAATACCGACTAAAGCAGCTAGTGCATAAATATGTTTTCTGAATATAACTGGTATTCTATTAATCATTAAATCCCTAACAACTCCACCACCTACACCTGTTATTAATGCACAAAATACAATAAATAATAAATTAGATGTAAGATTTAAAGCAGCGTTTGCACCTACTACTACAAATACCCCTAATCCTATTCCATCCATTATGTTTAAAAAGATATTAAAATACTTGTTATCAAAGAAATCTGTTTTTTTAATAAAGTAAAAAGTTATAAAAATTATTAATGAAGTTATAACTGTTATAATTAAATAGATAGGTTCTTCAAAAAGCACTATATCTTTATGTAAAATAACATCTCTCATCAAACCACCACCTAAAGCGGCTATAATAGATAAAATTATAACACCTAATACATCCATTTTACTTTTAATTGCTAATACACTAGCTCCTATTGTGAAAGCTATTGTACCTATTATTTCTAATATAAATAAATAAATCATATAATCACCATTACTATTATATAACAAATTATAAAAAAAGATATAATATATTAGTTATACTCATTGTTAAAATGATGTTTTTTTAGTATAATTAAAATAACTAAAAAATTTAATTTAAAAAGAGGTGTATTTCATGAGTGTAATGAAAAAAATTATAACATTAATTTGTACTATTTTAATTGTAGTAACTACATTATTTACAATTGTATTTTTCAATGAATTTAATACTTCATTATCTGTTGATAAAATAACTGATACAAATAATTACTATGTTGATGTTGAAGGGAATTATTATTTAGATGATTTTATTAAAGCTGGTGGAGCTGATAGTAGTAAAAACTTATCAAACTTCTTATCAATAGCTATAACAAAAGGATGTCCTTTAGTATTTGATGTTGATGCAACTTACAATCATGTTAGTAGTACAGTAGGTACAAACGATAGTACAATGATGAAAAGTGCTAAAGCAAATAGTAATGTATTAGTTGTTAAGACATCACCATTTGATAGATACTCTTCTATTTCTACTGTTGATTTATCTTATTTAAATGTTGAAGAATTAGATATATCAAATAACTTATTAGCAATGGCAGCTACTTATTTTCCTTTAGATGGAATAAATGAAAAAGGATTATCTGCTAGCGTATTATTAACTCCTAGAGAAGGTCATACTAACCCTTCTAATTCTAGTGATACAGATGTAACTGAAACTGTAATGTTAAGAATGATTTTAGATAATGCATCAACTATCAAAGAAGCTCAAACATTAATTGAGAATCATGATTTATTTGCTTCTGGTAAAAATGAGTTTGAATTTGTTATAACGGATTCTTCTGGAGATTGTTTAAATTATAAATTTATTTCTAAAGGAGATTTCTTCGCTACTGAAATTTATTATACTAAAAATGAAATAACTGAATTAAGCGATATTGTTAAAGAAGATAACTTCTCTTACGGTGTAGTATATAATAGAGTTGATTTAACAGCTGATTATTATTTCACTAAAGATGCAACTAAATCAAGTTTTACTGTTAAATTATAAAAAGGAAATCAAAAAGATTTCCTTTATTTTTTTTCTAAAATTTTGTTTAATACATCATTACTATCATTAATTGCTTTAGCAACTGATGAAGGTCCGTTAATCATGTCCCCACCAAAGAATACTTTATCATTTATATTTCTAGATAATAAATTATTCCATTCATCAAATTCTAAAGAATCATCATTTTTTAATTCTAAAGGTAACTTTTGTCCAATTGCTAAAATAACATAATCACATTTGATATCTTCGAATTCCCCCGTCCCAACAGGATAAGGTCTTTCTCCTTGTTTTTCAACTAAGTTCATTACTTCTATAGTTAATGACTCTACATCTTTACTACCATTAAATTTATTAGGTGAAGAAAGAAACTTAAATATAACATTATCTTCTTTAGCACCAAGAATTTCGAGTTTTGATGCTGTAGATTCTGAAAGTGTTCTTCTATAAACAATAGTTGTTTTATTAGCATTAGATCTATTAGCGCTTCTTGCCGCATCCATAGCAACATTTCCCGCACCAATTACTACTACATCTTTGTTTGTTAAATCAATTTCATTATTATTAAATTTTGTTA
>JAWXUE010000036.1:0-10716 GCA_044432925.1 bacterium
AACTTCTCCTTTATAAATCCAAACTTTAACACCTAATTTTCCATAAGTTGTGTTTGCTTCTGCAGTAGCATAATCAACATCAGCTCTTAATGTAGCTAAAGGTACTTGACCTTCAGAATATCCTTCACTACGAGCCATCTCAGCACCACCTAAACGTCCTGAAATTAAAGTTTTCGCACCTTTCGCTCCTGATTTAAGAGCTCTTTGGATTGCAACTTTTTGCACACGTCTAAATGAAGCACGGTTTTCTAATTGCTCAGCGATAGATTGAGCAACTAATGTAGCATCTAACTCTGGGCTTCTTACTTCAACAACATTTAAAACTATTTCTTTTTTAGTCATATGTTCTAAAGTCGCTTTTGCTTTATTTTTGCTTTCACCTTCGCGTCCAATAACGACACCTGGTCTAGCAGTGTATAATGTAACTTTTACACGATCTTTGTTAGCACCTTTAATACGTTCAATTGTTATTCTTGCTACTGATGCTTTAGCAAATGTTTTTTCTAAAAATTCACGAATTTTTAAATCTTCGATTAATAATTTAGCAACATCTTTCTTATCAGCATACCAAGAAGAATCCCAATCACGAATTATACCAACGCGTAATCCAACTGGACTTACTTTTTGACCCATTGTAAACTCCTCCTTATTATTATTCTCTTTCAGCCACTACGACTGTAATATTACATGTTCTTTTAACGATAACGTCACCGCGCCCTTTAGCACGAGGTAACATTCTTTTCATTCTTACAGAATCATTTGCATAACATTCTTGGACATATAATTTACTAACATCCATATTGTTATTATGATCAGCATTCGCTACAGCTGATTTTAAAACTTTTTCAATAGCTTCAGTTGAAGCTTTTGGAGTTAATCTTAAAATTGCATATGCTTCTCCAACGTTTTTACCGCGAATTAAGTCTAATACTAATCTCGCTTTACGAGGAGTGACACGTACAGTATTGGCAATTGCTTTTGCTTGCATTGATATTTCCTCCTCTCACTTATCGTTTTTTAGCTTTTTTGTCATCTTTTTCATGACCGTGGTATGCACGAGTAGGAGCGAATTCCCCTAATTTGTGACCTACCATATCTTCTGTTACGAAAACAGGAACGTGTTCACGACCGTTATATACTGCAATTGTAAACCCGATGAAATCAGGAAAAATTGTAGAACGACGAGACCAAGTTTGAATTACTTTTTTATCCCCTTGAGCAGCAGTCACTTTTTTCATTAAGTGATCATCACAGAAAGGTCCTTTTTTAATTGAACGAGACATAAATTAGTCCTCCTTTCAGACAGTTCTTATTTATCGTTTCTTCTACGCACGATTAATGCATTTGAAGCTTTTTTATGTTTACGAGTTTTTAAACCTAAAGCAGGTTTACCCCAAGGTGTAACTGGTGAAGGACGTCCGATTGGAGTTCTACCTTCCCCTCCTCCGTGAGGGTGATCGTTAGGGTTCATTACTGACCCACGAACTTCTGGACGTTTACCCATATGACGAGCACGACCAGCTTTTCCGATGTTTACTAATTCATGAGCTTCATTACCAACAACACCTACTGTTGCACGGCAAGTAGCAAGAATTTTTCTTACTTCACCAGAACTTAATCTTACTAGAACGTATCTTTCTTCACGTCCTAAGATTTGCGCTGAGTTACCAGCACTACGAATTAACTGACCACCATGTCCTGGGTGTAATTCGATATTATGAATTAACGTACCTACTGGAATTTCGATGATTGGCATTGCATTACCAACTTTAATATCTACATTGTGTCCAGATACGATTTGATTACCAACTTTTAAACCTTTTGGAGCTAAGATGTAACGTTTTTCACCATCTAAGTAATGAATTAACGCGATGTTAGCACTTCTGTTTGGATCGTACTCAATTGTTGCAACTTTTCCGATAACATTATCTTTATTACGTTTGAAGTCGATAATACGGTATTTTCTTTTTGCTCCTCCACCGTGGTGACGAACTGTGATGTGTCCTGTGTTATTACGTCCACCTGTTTTTTTAAGTGGAGCTAATAATGATTTTTCAGGTGTTGACGTTGTAATTTCATCAAATGTTAACACACTCATATTACGTCTACCGTTTGTGGTAGGTTTGTATGTTTTAACCGCCATGTCGATTATCCTCCTAATTAAATATTGAACTCATCAATTGAATTTCCTTCAGCTAAAGTACAAATAGCTTTTTTGTAAGCTGGTTTGAACCCTGTGTGTCTTCCGACAGTACGCTTTTTAGGTAATACATTGATTGTATGAACATCTGTAACTTTTACATTAAAGATTTCTTGTACAGCATTTTTAATTTCTATTTTATTTGCTTTTTTATCAACTTTGAAAGTGTATTTGTTTAAGTTTTCTTTTAAATCCATACTTTTTTCAGTGATGATAGGCCCTTTAATAATATCATATAATTTCATGTTAATTTAGAACCTCCTCAAAATATTTTACAGCATCTACTGCTAAAACAACTTGATCATATTTTAAGATATCGTAAACTGAAACGTGATTTTGTACGTTTACTGAAACGTTTGGAATATTTCTAGAAGATTTTTCCACATTTTCAGTAACCTCTGGTAAAACGAATAATGTTTTTTTACCAGTTAACTTTAAGTTTTCGATAACTTGTAAGAAATCTTTTGTTTTAACTGCATCTAATGCAATTGCTTCAACAGCAACTAATTTGTTGTTTAATACTTTATAAGAAAAAGCAGATTTGAAAGCTAATTGTTTAACTTTTCTATTTACTTTAACTGAGTAATCTCTTGGAGTAGGACCGAATACGATTCCTCCACCACGCCATTGAGGAGCACGGATTGACCCTTGACGAGCACGTCCTGTTCCTTTTTGAGCCCAAGGTTTACGTCCACCACCACGAACTTCTGTACGTGTTTTAGTTTTATGTGTTCCTTGACGCATTGCAGCTCTTTGAGCATTAACAACATCGTATATAACTTGTTGATTTGGCTCTATACCAAAAATTTCGCTTGATAATTCTAAGTCTTTAACTTTTTTACCAGCTTGATTTAATAATGCAATTGTAGGCATAATAAATCTCCTTTCTTCTTTTTTACTTAATTACCTTTTACGGCTGTTTTAATTTCGATTAAACCTTTTCTAGGTCCAGGAACATTTCCTTTTACTAAAATGATTTCTCTTTCAACATCAACTAACGCAACTTGTAAGTTTTGAATAGTTACTGTGTCGTGACCCATATGACCAGGCATTTTTTTACCTTTCATATTTCCTTTAATAGGACCCATTGATCCGATACCACGGTGGTACCCAGAACCATGAGATGCAGGACCTGTTTTATGTCCGTAACGTTTGATAACACCGGCAAATCCTTTACCTTTAGATGTACCTGTTACATCAATTGCTTCTCCTGCAGTGAATATATCGCATTTCACTTCTGAACCAACAGCTAAGCTCGTTAAATCGTTCCCTTGAGCTTCTGAGAATCTAAATTCTCTAATGAAGCGCTTAGGAGTAGTTGATGCTTTTGCTGCATGTCCTTTTTCTGGATTGTTTGCTAATCTTTCAGCTTTGTCTTCAAAACCTACTTGAGTTGCAACGTATCCGTCAGTTTCAATTGTTTTTTGTTGCATAACAACGTTTGCTGAACAATCTACTACTGTAACTGGAATTAAATTTCCTTTTTCATCGAAAATTTGAGTCATTCCAAGTTTTCTACCTAAGATTCCTTTGGCCATAAGTATACCTCTTTCTATTATTTTTTGATTACGATGTCTACACCTGATGCTAAATCAATGTGTGTTAAGGCATCAATTGTTTGTGACGTTGGTGCCACAATTTCGATTAATCTTTTATGAGTTCTTCTTTCGAATTGTTCACGTGAATCTTTGTTTACGTGAGGAGAACGTAAGATTGTGAAAATTTCTCTCTCAGTTGGTAATGGTACTGGACCATTTACTTGAGCACCAGTTTTTTTCACGCTATCAACTATTTTCTTAGCTGATAAATCTAACAATCTGTGATCATAAGATTTTAAACGAATTTTGATTTTTTCTTTTGCCATGTTTTTAGACTCCTTTCGCCTATAATTTTTTATAGACTTGCTCCGCAGAAACACCCGATTACATCCATGACTGATATTCATTATCTTTTATTCGACAACGCTTATCGGTGTATCGGCAACCTTCCACTTCACAGCCAACCATGATTATTCATGAGTCTTGTATATTATATCAAATTTCATTTGTAATTGCAATACTTTTTTATTACTTATTTTTTAATTTTTTTTATAAAAAAATAGCAATGTTTTTATACATTGCTATCATTATATAATCAATATGTTCTTTCTAGAATTAAATTAGAAACACTTACAAATCCTTTATTACATTCTCCACTATCAGTGTTATCAGAAAAATCGTCTACCATCACATCAGTTTCATAGTAAACACCATTTTGTAATGTAAATTTATTTTCAAAATTTCTTTTACCACTTTTAACTTGTTTAACACCTAAGAAATTATTATATTTTTTAGTAGGAAAATTAACATTAATTAATTGCTCATATTTGTTATTATTTAAAATGAATTCTTCTATTATTCTATCTAAATAATTTGATACATCACAATAGTTTTTATCACAAGAAAATGCTACTCCTTTATAACCAAATAAACCAGCTTGCATCACTCCAGCAATAGTCGAAGAATAGTAAATATCTTGACCTAAATTTAAACCTTGATTAATACCAGAAATAACAATGTCTACATCAGGATGATTAAAAATTCCTAAACGTACGCAATCTGCAGTACTTCCATCAACTACATTAATTCCATCAATTAAATCAACTTTAATACCTTTGTGAATAGTTATTTTTTGACTTTGTGCACTTTCACATTTAAGTGGAGAATACACCACTACTTCTACAAATTTTTTTAAATGATTCATTAATAATCTTAATCCTTCAGCTTGATAACCATCATCATTAACTACTAATACTTTCATCTTAAACCTCCTATAAAATATAAAACATTCCAAGTATTATACTAATAGTAAGAAGTACTATTAAATATACTGTATTAAATATTTTGTTCGCATTTTTTATAACTATAACTTTTGGATATATCTTTTTATAAATAAAGAATGATATCCCTATAAAAAATAGAAATAAAACTGGAAAAATTATATTACTAAATCCATTTTTCATTGTGCATAAAGTTATATACGTGAA
This sequence comes from bacterium, assembly GCA_044432925.1. GTDB lineage: Bacteria > Bacillota_I > Bacilli_A > Acholeplasmatales > Anaeroplasmataceae > JAWXUE01. The sequence continues at coordinate 5,226 of JAWXUE010000036.1, forward strand.
ACAATATATAGAACTTCCTATTACAACTATTAATCCGGGATACTTTCTTATTTTTTCATCAATAATCATTCCAGCTATTAATAGTATAATTATCAGTGCATTATAATAAATATAAAATATATCGTTATTAAAGAAGTTAACTTTAAATAACGTACAAAACGTAACAATTAATAACCAAATTAAACAAATCGAAACAGTGATAAAAAAATACCCTTTTTTAAATTTACCGTTTAGAAACAAATCATCTTTATTATCAAATTTATTTAACAAGGAAAGCAGCCCCGATCATCCCAGCATCATTTCCTAGAGTAGCTAATACAATAGGTGTTTCCCTAACAACTTTAAATGCATACTCTTTGTAATATTTATATATACCATCAATTAATATGTTACCAGCTTTAGATACTCCTCCACCTATAATAAACACTTCAGGATCAGTTGTAGCAGCTAAAACAGAACAAGTATATCCTAAAGTCGCACACACTTCATCTACTACCTTTAAAGCTAATGAATCTTTTTTAGATGCACTATCAAAAACATCTTTACATGTTAATTCTTTAATATCAGACATTATTGATTTTTCTGTTAATAAATACTTTTTAGCAATATTCACAACTCCAGTAGCTGAAGTTACAGTTTCAAGACATCCTTTTAATCCACAGTTACATTGAAAATTATGTTTAAAATCAACTTTAATATGTCCTAATTCTCCTCCAGCACCGTTTATACCGTCGATGGCTTTATTATTAACAATAACACCTCCACCAACTCCAGTACCTAATGTTAGCATTATAGCGTTACTATATGTAGAATCAGTACCTTTCCACATTTCTCCTATTGCAGCTACATTAGCATCATTACCACATGCAATATTAGTTTTAAATGGTATTAAAGATGAAAACTCTTTAACCATATCAACTCTACCCCATCCTAAATTAACACATAAAGTAACTATATTATTAGAAACAGGACCTGGTACTCCAAAACCTATACCTTTAATATCTTTTTCATTAATATTATTATCTTTTATATATCCTAATAAACTTGTTGCAATATCCTTTAAAATATTAGAACCGTTATTTTCTTTATTTGTTTTTATTTCATATTTACTTAATATATTACCCTCATTATCTAAACAACCAATTTTAACAGTTGTACCACCAATATCAATTCCAAATAAGTATTCCATCTTCATATCCTCCAATAGTCATTTTAATTATTATAACATATTTTATTAATAAAATATATTAAGTTTAATAAATATCACAAAAACAATTGACATATAAATGGATATATGTTAAAATAAACAAGCAGTTAAAAATAACTGAAATATCGCGGGATAGAGCAGTCTGGCAGCTCGCAGGGCTCATAACCCTGAGGTCATAGGTTCAAATCCTATTCCCGCAACCAATAAAAATAAATGGTTTGGTGGTGTAGTTGGTTAACATGTCAGTCTGTCACACTGGAGATCGCGGGTTCGAGTCCCGTCCATACCGCCATTTTATGCCTCTGTAGCTCAGTCGGTAGAGCAAAGGATTGAAAATCCTTGTGTCGGCGGTTCGATTCCGTCCGGAGGCACCACAAAAATAAACAATAATTTATTAATAATATATAAAATTTGGCGGTTTAATACTTATTAATAAATCTAGGAAGATATAAGCGACTTAGTGGATTTAATCCCTGTGTCGCTTATTTTTTTATTTAAAATGATTAATTAAATTACATTTGTTATTAGCTGATATTAAATCTTCTTTAGATAAATCAATATAGCGTTGTGTCATTAATATACTTCTATGCCCTAATAACTCTTGTAGTACTTTTAGATTAGTTCCGTTCTTACAATGAAACGTTGCGAAACTATGTCTTAATTTGTGTGCACTCAATACTTCTATGTTGAGTGCTTTTTTTGTTCTTGCTATTATACTTCTAACAAAACTAGGCTTAAAATGTGTTTCTTCTGTATTACTAAAAAGATATACTCTATTAGATTTAACTTGTTCTAATAATGGTATTATATCTTCTACTAAAGGTAGTATTCTTTCATAACCACTTTTAGTATGTTCTAACAAAATATATTTATCTTTTATAAAAATGTTCTTGTTCTTTATCTGTATTACTTCGCTTGTTCTAATACCACTTGTTATTAATAACTTTAAAAGTAAATTAGCATTTGAATTTAATGTATTAGCATAATTTAAAATTCTAGGTATATTATGACTTTCTACTACTTCAATAGTAGTTTGCTTAACATTCAATGTCTTTAGATTTATAGGATCATAAGAAATTAGTTCTAGTTCCGATAGTTCTTTAAGCATTGTAATTAAGCATGTAGTTCTTTTATTAATAGTTTGTGGTTTTAGTCCTTTGTTTAACTGTTGGTGTTGAAACTGTATTAATAAATTTCTTGTAATGTCTTGTGTGCTCTTTACGTTTGAATTTTTTAAAAATATAAAAATCTCTTTAAGTTGTTTTCTGTAATATTCTATCGTTGCAGTTCTTACTTTATTTTTCTTAAAATTTATAAACGTTTCTAAAGCTGTTTCAAGTTCCATAGTTCTAGTTATTGTGTTTTTATTTGCTTCAGTTACTAAAGCCTTTATAAAAATGTTAAAATCTGTATTCATTCTTCTTTATCTCCTTAATATAATAATCTTTACCATTATATCAATTTGACAACCTAAAAATTAAGAATTGCGATTTAACTACTTATAAAACTTAACATAAAATATAATTATTTTAATAGTTCATCATATGAGCAATTAAAAATAATTGTTAATTTTTCTACTACTTCTAAACTAGGTAATACTTCACCATTAGCGTATTTATATATTGTTGTTCTGTCTAATTCTAGTTCTTTTGCAAGTTCTGATTTTTTGATATTTCTTTCTTGTAGTATTCTTTCAAAATTAGCATTAAAATTCATTTTATCACCTCTTTAAATTTAATTGTTGATTTATAATCGACTTTATACTATAATAGTATTGTGGATTAAAAATCTACAAGATAATAATATAAAAAGTTTGGAGTTATCTTTTAATTATTATCATGTTTCTTTTGTTCTGTTTTATAAATATCTCGCAAAGTAATTATATCACAAAACATTAAAACAAAAAACTATATGTGCTACTTGGTTTCCTTTAAACCTTCTAAACTATTTCTCTTGGCAATTAAATTTAATTTTATTATCAATGTCTTTTAATTTTGATGTGTAATATAGTATCAGTAGAAGAATTTCTAATAGATACATTTATAATAATTCATTCCATTTCCCAAGTAGCATTGTTAGTTTTTAAATTCGGACGTCCGAATTTTTGGTAGTTTCTGGGTTTAATAAATTATTAAACACCCGTAAAAATATAAACTTTCTTATATTGTAGTCGGCAAATTGCCGATTACAAGGGGGGGAGTAATACCCCTATTCTAACACCACTTAACAACTCCTATTTCTACTAAAAAACATATTAATAATTGTTTAAACTAAATTAAAATTTATCCCCTTATTTATTTTAATTTAGTTTAAAGTGTTATTAATTGCACTAAAAGGGGGCGAATTTATGAAAGATTTAAATACTGCTAATCTTATTTCTCTTATTGATAATATGAAATATTTATTAAATATTAAGTTAAATAATGATAAAAATTTGAATTTTAATAATCAAGTTTTAATTAATAAAATTAAAACTTATAATTTACAAGTTATGTATTTAGTAAATTCTATTGTTGAATATGATCTGATAGGACTTGAAAAAAATTATAACTTACGTATTAAAGATTTGAATTCTTTCTTTAAAGATATTGAAAAAAATAATGACTATAAAAAATAATTGTTGTAAGGGGTAAAACAAAATGAACTTAATAAAAAAATATGAAAAAGGTATATGTAACGGAATTAAAGAAATACAACAAACTAGTTATAGTAGTTTGTTGGTAAGCTTTAATTGTGATAATGATAATATAGAATTAATTGATGATTTAAATAGAGTTAGCAGTAATCATAGAATCCATATTGAAAAAATATCTCGTTTGATGTCTAACTTTGAATGTGGTTTATTTGCTGATGAAAATATATGTGAATTTCTAATATTAATTCGTGATTCAATGATGTTAAATCATTTAAACATGAATATATTAATAAATAAAATAGAAAACCAGGGGGCGAAACAAAATGAAAAGAAATAACTTGAAAACTATTCATAATGAATTAACTATTAATACTATTGAAGATTTAAAGAAAAATGATTTAGTATCTGTATTTGGTGGAAATAATTTTAACGAAACAATTACAAACGATTTAGAAGATATTACAACAAAACAAAAACAATTAATTTCTTCTTTTAGTTTTTTACTATCTGATTTAATTTGCGGTGGTTCTGAAGAATTAGAAAAAAATTATTTTTTACTTAAATCTTTAAATGATAGTATGATATTAAATTATATAAATATTTTAACTTTATTTGAAACTCTTTTAAAATTAAATCCTAATTTAACTTATACAGAGATTTTTCAAAATGGAAAATAAACCTAAAACATACACAATAATTAATTGGTACTATGACGAGTACGGAAGATTAATCAATAAAATAAAAGTTACTAAAGAGATAAAAGAAAGGAAAAAAAGAAATGAAAATAAAAGAAGTTGAAAGTAAAAAAGTTGATAAGTTTTTATGTGGGGATACTATTTATACTGCTTTTGAATTAGAAAAAATAATGTATGAAAAAGGTAATATTACTTTATCAGATGCGATAGATTTAGGTAGTGTTCAAGCTGAACGTTTAAGTAGTAGTATTGAACTATTAGAAGATTTTTTATTTAATAGTGATTTAAAAGTAAAAGAGAGATTACCATTAATAGCATTAATTAGATTATTAAAAATTGAAATATTAGAATATTGTAAACTATCAAACGTACAAGAAGAAATACTACTTACATTAGAAGATAAAGTTAAAAAAAGTAAATTACCTTTAGACTAATAAAAAAGAAAAACTCCTACATTTATAATGGTACCATTATAAAAATTTATGTTCTGGAGTTTTATTTTTTTATTTCTTAAATTTTAGGAAAATCATTTTGTATAATATGTAATGTAAATAAATATTTACTTTGAGTGTTTAAGAAATCATAAAATAAAAGTCGTTTGAAAATCCTTGTGTCGGCGGTTCGATTCCGTCCGGAGGCACCACTTTTAACTTAATATTTTAAATCATTATAATCATAAATTTGGTGTTTAGTTTAATAATAGATTTAAATGAATTTTAACCGGTTTCTAGGTATCAAGCCTAGTGTCGGTTTTTTTTATATTTTTACTTAACATATTGCATTCATTGTTTGCTTTGATTAAATCAGCTTTATCAATATCAATATACTTTTGTGTCATTAATATACTTCTATGTCCTAATAACTCTTGTAATACCTTTAAATTCGTTCCATTTCTACAATGGTATGTTGCATAACTATGTCTTAATTTGTGTGGGCTTAAAACATCAATTTCTA
>JAWXUE010000037.1:0-10623 GCA_044432925.1 bacterium
TAAAAAAGAAGACTTTCGTCTTCTTATATTAATTTTGCGTATACTTTATTATTTTTTAAAGATGTTACTTCTACTTTAACTAACTTACCATGAAGATTATCTTGATAAGGAATATAAATAGGAATAAAGTTAGAACTATGTCCTAATAAAAATTCATTATGTTTATCTTCTACAATAATATCTAATTGAGTCCCTATAAATTTAGAATAATATTCTATTTGTAATTCATGGTCTAATTCAATTAATTGTTTAACTCTTTGTTTAATAACTTTAGAGTCTACAGGTTTTAACTTTTCTGCTGCTGTATTTTTTCTTAAAGAGAATGGGAATACATGTACTTTAGCAAATCCTATTTCTTTAATGAATTCTAAAGTTTCATTAAATTCTTCGTCAGTCTCCTCAGGAAAACCACAAATAACATCTGTTGTAATTGCTATGTTTGGTACATAACTTCTTATTAAATCTATTTGATCTTTAAACTCTTGTTTATTATATTTTCTATTCATCATTTTTAAAACTTTATCACTACCTGCTTGAAGAGGTAAGTGAAGATGTTCTGCTAATCTATTAGTATTAAACATTTCAATAAACCCTTTAGTTATCTCATTTATTTCAATAGAAGATATTCTTAATCTTTCTACTTTAGTTTCTTTTAATATTAAAGAAATTAAATCAGTAAAAGTAGTTTCTTCATCAAAATATTTACCTGTATGAATACCTGTTAATACAACTTCTTTATAACCTTCATTTATAATTGAGTTCATATCTTCTACTACTTTATTAGCTTTCTTACAACGAATAGGTCCTCTTGTGAAAGGAATTATACAATATGTACAAAAGTTATTACAACCATCTTGTATCTTTAAAAATGCTCTTGTTTGATTAAACTTAGTTGCACTATAATCTTCAAATTCTTTATACTGTAAAATATCATTTAATTTGATAAGTGCTTCATTTTGTTTAACACCTTTTTCTATCAGCCCAACAATATCTTTTTTACCTTCATTACCAACAATATAATCTACTCCTGATATTTTATTAATATCTTCTGAGTCTGATTCACTGTAACATCCAACAACACCTATTATAGCATTAGGATTTTGTTTAATTGCATATCTAATCATCTTTCTACTTTTAGCACTTGCTGTGTTAGTAACACTACAAGTGTTAATAATACATGCATCAAAGTATTCATCATCTTTTACTATTTCATGATTGTTTTGTTCAAACATTTCCATTATAGCATTTGTTTCATATGTATTTACTTTACACCCTAAGGTAATAAAAGATATTTTCATTATTTACTCCTCACTACAATAACCAAGCATACTTAAAAAAGAAAGACTTGCTGTTTGTGTTCTTAGAATTCTTTTTCCTAAAGAAACTAATTTAAAATTATTTTCTACAAAGTAATTTCTTTCTTTAGAATCTATTCCACCTTCTGGTCCTACTACAAATAATATATTTTTATGGTTATTATACACTTCTTTTAAACTTGTACTTTTAATTTTTTTTGCTTCATCTTCATCTAACAATATTAATAAATCATATTGTGTAAAATCTATTTTTTTATAATCTACTATAGAAACATTAGGAATACAGTTACGATGTGATTGTTCTGCTGCTTCTTTAGCTATTTTTTTAAAACGTGTTAATTTATGTTCTTTTTTCTTTTCTTCTATTTTAGCTATACTTCTTGTGAAATTAGATATTAATATATTTGATATACCTAACTCTGTTGAGTGCATTATTATATCATCTAATTTATCACCTTTAGGAATTCCTTGTAATAAAGTTATATTTATAGGTAGTTCATTACTTCTTAATTTTTCTTCTTTTTTAAAACATACTTCTTCTTGTGAAATACTTGTTATAGTAACTATATAAGAGTCTACATTATTACAAACAATTATTTTATCATTAACTTTAGATCTTATTACCTTAGAAATATGAAAAACATCATTTGAAGAAATGATGTTTGATTCAAATTCTTTATTTGATATAAAATATCTTTGCATTATTTTTTAAATAATAACCCAGAAATACCAGCTAACATTCCTGAGAATAATAATGTTAATGAAGAAGCAATTAAAGCAATAACAAATCCGCTTCCAGCAACTACATCAGTTACAATTGAAAGTATAGTTAAAGCAAATCCTACTAAAGATATTAATAATGTTACCCATTTGAAAATTGATACAACATTGAATTTTTTACTTTCTTGTTCAATTTTTAATAAAGAATTAAATTCTTCATCAGAAATATTTTTAATAAAAGTAATTGCATAAGAATAAATATTTCCTTCTTCAGCTTCTGCTTTAGCAATATAGATATTATTATCTGCACCCATATAAACATTGAATCCTTTAAATCCATCTTTATGTGTTACATCTCTAAACGTACTATCGATTGAAGGAACTTGTTGTGGCTCACCACAAAATCCGTTTTTATATAAGAATTCAGCTTTTTTAGTAACGTTATATCTTTCTAAATATTCAGCAACACACATTCCATTTTCACTATCATAAACAGGTTGTGGTGCTTGTTGTGGTGTTACATTTGATTCAACCATATAATTTTTTGGTTGAGAATCATCTAAAATATAGTTATTATTTGACATCGTAATATCCTCCTAAATTGTTTATTTTTATTATAACATATGCATTTTATAAAGAAAAGCGAAATGAACAAAAAAAAGCATAGAAAGTTATGCTTTTTAATGTTTTTTATTTATTATTGAAATATTTTTTTAAATTTACTCCATGGAGTTTCTTTAGCCGATAATTCACATTTATTTAAAGCTTCAAATAATTTTTTCTCTTCTGGTGTTAATTTAGTTGGAGTTTCAACTTTTACAATACAAATTTGATCTCCTTGACCTGCACCTCTAATATGTTTGAAACCTTTTCCTCTTAATTTAAATTTAGAACCAGACTGAGTACCTGCTGGGATTTTAAGATTTACATTTCCATAAGCAGTTGGTACTTCAATACTACATCCTAATGTTACTTGAGGGAATGATAATGGTAAATCGATATAAACATCATCACCTTCTCTTACGAATACTTTATGAGATTTAACTCTAATATTTACATAGATATCTCCATTAGGTCCACCGTTTGCACCAGCTTCACCTTTTCCTTGCATTCTCATAGTTTGACCATCAGCAATACCCGCTGGTATATCAACTGATACATCTTTAGTAACTCTATTTTTACCTTTACCAAAACACTTATCGCATTTTTTAGTAATTTCTTTACCTTTACCTTTACAAGAAGGACAAGTAGTTTGTTGTTGCATTCTACCAAAAATTGTATTTTGTTCTACTACAACTTGACCACGACCGTTACATCTTGAACAAGTTTTATAATCACTTTTCGAGAATGCTCCTGTACCACCACAAGAACCACACTCTTCATCAACAGTTGCTTTAAATGTTTTTTTACATCCTTCAACTGATTCTTCAAAAGTTAAATTAATATTTACTTCTATATCGCTACCTTGTTGTGCACGATTTGGATTACCTCTTTGTCCTCCACCGAAGAAACTACTGAATATATCTGAGAAATCTCCACCTTGGAATCCACCGAAGCCACTTCCTCCTCCACCAAAACCTTGAGTAGGATCATTATGTCCGTATTGGTCATAACGTGCTCTTTTATTACCATCACTTAATACTTCATTAGCTTCATTTACTTCTTTGAATTTCTCTTCAGCATTTGGATCTTGAGAAATATCAGGATGGAATTCTTTTGCTTTTTTACGATAAGCTTTTTTTATTTCATCGTCTGATGCACCTTTTGATACACCTAAGACGTCATAGTAATCTCTTTTTGACATAATTAACTATACTCCTTTTAAAATTCATAGGAGGCCATAGCCTCCTACTTAATTATTTTACTTCTTCGAATTCAGCATCAATTACGTCATCATTTTTACTAGTAGCTTCTTGTGCTTCTGGTTGACCTTGAGCTTGTGAATAAGCTTTAGATGATAATTCATGTAAAACTTTTTCTAAGTTTTCTTTTTTAGTTTTGATTTCTTCTAAGTTATTAGAATCAATTGCTTTTTGTAATTCATCAGCTAAGTCAGTAGCTTGTTTAGCTTCATCTTCTGATAAGTTATCTTTTAAATCGGTTACTGCTTTTTTAGTTGAGAAAACCATTTGGTTTGCTTCATTAACTAAATCAGCTTCTTCTTTTCTTGCTTTATCTGATTCAGCATTTTCTTCAGCTTCTTTAATCATTCTTTCGATTTCAGCATCTGATAATGAACCTCCACCAGAAATTGTAATTTTTTGAGATTTTCCTGTTCCTAAATCTTTAGCAGAAACATTAACGATACCATTAGCATCAATATCAAAAGTTACTTCGATTTGAGGTACTCCTCTTGGAGCAGCAGGGATATCTGATAACATGAATCTACCTAAGCTTTTGTTATCAGAAGCCATTGGTCTTTCACCTTGTAATACATTGATATCTACACCTGGTTGGTTATCTGCAGCTGTTGAGAATACTTGAGATTTAGATGTTGGGATAGTAGTGTTTCTTTCGATTAATTTAGTAAATACATTACCCATAGTTTCTAATCCTAATGATAAAGGTGTAACGTCTAATAATAATACATCTTTAACATCACCAGCTAAAACTCCACCTTGAATTGCAGCACCCATTGCTACAGCTTCATCAGGGTTAACTGATCTATTTAATTGTTTTCCTAATTCTTTTTTAACTGCTTCTTGTACAGCTAAGATTCTAGTAGAACCACCTACTAAGATAACTTCATCAATATCATTAGCAGTTAATTTAGCATCTTTTAAAGACTGACGAACTGGTTTTAAAGTTCTTTCAACTAAGTCATGAGTTAACTCATCAAATTTAGCTCTTGTTAATGTAGTAGTTAAATGTAGAGGTCCTGCTGCACCCATAGAAATGAATGGTAAAGAAATCTCTGCAGTTGTTGCACTTGATAATGCTTTTTTAGCTTTTTCAGCTTCGTCTTTAAGGCGTTGTTTAGCCATTTTATCTAATAATAAGTCAACGTTATTATCTTTTTTAAAGATCTCTGCTAAGTAGTTAATAATTTTATCATCAAAATCATCTCCACCTAATAATGAATCTCCTGAAGTTGATAATACCTCAAATGTACCATCATCTAAACTTAAGATTGAAACGTCAAATGTTCCTCCTCCTAAGTCATATACTAATACAGTTTGTTCTTTATCTTGTTTATCAATACCGTAAGCTAATGCAGCTGCTGTTGGTTCATTGATAATTCTTTTTACTTCTAACCCAGCAATCTTCCCAGCATCTTTAGTAGCTTGACGTTGAGCATCGTTAAAGTAAGCAGGTACTGTAATAACAGCCTCAGTTACTTTTGTTCCTAAATAATTTTCTGCAGTTGCTTTTAAGTTTTGTAATACCATAGCAGAAATTTCTTGAGGTGTATATTTTTTACCTTCGATTTCTACTTTATATTTTGTATCACCCATATGTCTTTTGATTGAAGCGATTGTATTAGGATTTGTAATTGCTTGTCTTTTAGCAATATCTCCTACTTGAATTTCTTCACCTTTAAATGCTACTACTGATGGAGTTGTTCTTGCTCCTTCAGCATTTGTAATTACTTTTACTTCTCCTGCTTCCATTACAGATACACAAGAGTTAGTTGTTCCTAAGTCAATTCCGATAATTTTTCCCATTTTATAATTCTCCTTTTATTTTATTATTCTGATACTTTAACCATTGCTGGTTTAACAATACGATCTTTATATTTATAAGCTTTAGATAACTCCTCAACAACGATGTCTGATTCTACACCTTCAACTTTTACTTTTTCTACTGCGTGATGTATAGTTGGATCAAATTTTTCATTTAATGCATCTATTTCAACTAGACCATCATTTTTTAATACATCTGTTATCTGTGAAGATAACATTTTAAATCCGATTAAGAAGTTTGCTAGGTTAGCATCTTCTGTTTGCATATTACAAGCTTTAGTTAAGAACTCTACTGGTGTAATTAAATCTGTAATTAAATTAACAGATGCATATTTACGATCTTTGATTTGTTCTTCTTTAACTCTGTTTTTAAAGTTAATTGTTTCTGCTTGGTTTCTTAATAACTGATCTTTTAAATTAGCTATTTCTTCATCTTTTTGAGCTATAACTTCTTTATCAGTAAGTTTAACTTTCTTTTCTTTTTTAGGTTTTTCTTCTTTTACTTCTTCTTTTATTTCTTCTTTTACTTCTTCAATAACTTCTTCTTTAATATCTTCTGTATTCATTTAAACCTCCTATTTGTTAAACAACTTTGACATATTATTTGCTATATATTCTAGCAGTGGAATAACTTTATTATACTCCATTCTAGTTGGTCCTATAACAGCTATTGTACCATTATTATCATTATCTATATTATAAGGTATTGATATAACTGTACAATCGTTGATAGTTGAAATTTTATTATCTTGACCTATTCTTACACTTAATCCTTGTTCTTGAGCTACTAAATCTAATACATCACCGTTTGATATTGTTGACATAAGTCTTTTAATTGTACTAACATCTTGAAACTCAGGTTGATTAAATAATGGGTCAATATTTGATTGATATACTTTCTCTTTAGCAAACTTAGCGAATGCTCTTGTAAATGCTTCAGTTAATTCATCATAATAATTAACATAGTCTACAACTTTACTTTTAACTTCTTCATTACTTAAGATTGTACTTATATCACATACAAACTTATCAAATAATAATTTATCTAATGTTTGTATTGCGAATTGTAAATCTTCAAATGAATAGTTAGGTATATTAATCTTTATATTTTCAACATGACCTTGATTTGTAACTACTAACATAATTGCTTGTGATTCATTTATTTTAACTAAATCAATCTTAGCTATTTTATTATGTTCTAAGTTACTACTAGAAGCTACAGTCATATAACTTGTCATATCGCTTAATAAGTTAATTGCCTGTTCTAAAACTTCTTCTTTTTGTAAGTTATTATTATTAAATAATTGATCAATTAAAGGAAACTGTTCAACTACATTATTATTTTTAGTAACAAAATGTTCTACATAATAACGATAACCTTCTTCAGATGGTATTCTTCCGCTTGAAGTATGTGTTTTAATTAATAATCCTAATTCTTCTAAGTATGCCATATCATAACGTATAGTTGCACTAGAAAAATCTAAATGAGGTTTTGCAGTTAATTGTTTTGAACCTACTGGTTCATTAAATTCTACATATTCTTCAATTATTGTTCTTAAGATTAATTTTTGTCTACTTGATAATTCAAACATAAAATCCACCTCCGTTTGCACTCAACACTCTTAAGTGCTAATTCAATTATATCATATGTTTTAGCAATGTCAACACTAGAGTGCTAAAAATTATTTAAATAAAAATCCATTGTTAAAATGGACTTATATTGTTTTTATAAATATATTGTTTCTTCTTTCTTCTTTAATAGTAGTTTCATCACCATGTCCTGGGAATACTTTAATTTTACCATCTAAACCATTTGCTAGTTTATTTATTGAATTAAGTATTAATGCATGATTTCCTGATGGGAAGTCTGTTCTTCCGATACTATTTTTAAATAATGTATCTCCTGAGAATAACATATCTTTATATAAAAAACATGTACTACCTTTAGTATGACCTGGAGTATGTATTGCTTCTATATTAAATTTAGATATATTTAATATTTCTTTATCTTCAAAAGTTTTAATATTTAATTTATCATAATCAAAACTAGGTGTATCACCTAATAAATCATATAAACTATTTTCATTTTTAAAACTATCAAAATCATCTTGATGAATATAAATAGGACAATCAAAGTTTCCTATTCCATCAACATGATCACAATGGCAATGTGTTAATAATACTGCTACTACATTTTTAGCTTTTATTTTAGGTAGATATTCACTTATGTTATAACCTGGGTCTATAACAATACAATCATCTTTATTTGTTAATAAATAAGTATTAGTTTGAAATTTACCTGTTGTAATTTTTGTAGTCATAATTATATTCTCCTTTTATCTAAAAAAAACACCATTCAATGAAGAATAGTGTTTTAAAAATTATTTTTTTTCTCTGTGAATTTGATGTTTATTGCATCTTGAGCAAAATTTTTTCATCTCAATTCTTTCAGGATTTAATTTTTTGTTTTTGTCTGTATAGTAGTTTTCTTCTTTACATTCAGTACAAATTAATCTTACTAAATCTCTAGCCATTTGATGTTCCTCCTAATTTCATAGTTTTAATCAACTATTCGCACTTATTATTTTAACATTTATTACTTAATTGTCAATATATAATGACATATTTCTTAAATAAAATATATATGATATAATAATATTGGTGATTAAAATGAATAGAAATAAAACAAGACAAATTAAAGTAGGTAATTTATTATTAGGAAATAATGATAAAGTATATATTCAAAGTATGACTAATACTAAAACAAAAGATATTTTTTCTACTGTTAAACAAATAAAACAATTAGAAAAATATGGTTGTGAGATAGTAAGAGTTGCTGTGTTAGATATGGAGGATGCTAAAGCAATTAGTTTTATAAAAAAAGAAATTAATATTCCTTTAGTATGTGATATTCATTTTGATTATAAATTAGCTATAGAATGTATAAATAATGGTTGTGATAAAATTAGATTAAATCCAGGTAATATATCTAATATAGATCATGTTAAAGAAGTTGTTTGTTTATGTAAAGAAAAATCTATCCCTATTAGAATAGGTGTTAATAGTGGTTCTTTACCTAAGGATTTAGAAGTAAATGCAGAGTCTATGATTATTGCTGCTAAAAGACATATAGCTATTTTAGAAGAATTAGATTTTTATGATATTTGTTTATCATTAAAAGCATCAAGTGTAAAATTAACTATAGAAGCTTATGAACTTGCTAGTAAAGAATTTTCTTATCCTCTTCATTTAGGTGTAACAGAGTCTGGTACTTCTTTTGGTGGGTTAATTAAATCATCTATAGGTATAGGTAATTTATTAATAAATGGTATTGGTAATACGATAAGAGTTTCTTTAACAGATGATCCTTATAAAGAGATTATTGCTGCTAAACAAATCTTAAATAATATTGGTTTATATGAGAATACTTTTTCTTTAACTAGTTGTCCTACTTGTGGTAGGTTACAATATTCTATGGTTGATATAGCTAAAGAAATAGAACTATTTTTAGAAGAGAACAATAAAAAGATTCATGTTGCTGTTATGGGATGTGCTGTTAATGGTCCTGGTGAGGCACGTGAGGCTGATATTGGTATAGCTGGTGGAGTTGATTCTGCTTTATTATTTAAAAAAGGTGAAATTATAAAAAAAATACCTCAAGATAAAATTCTTGAAGTACTTAAAGAAGAGATACTTAATTTTTAAGTATTTCTTTTTTATTTTATTAACCACTCTATTAAATTTATTACTTTAATTCCATTGATATTATCTACTACAACTTTGTCTGTAGTAATAATAATTTTAGGATACATATCATTTATTTTATAAAAAACTTTTGTTTCTCTATTTAATACAGTTTCATCTTGTAGTGATTTTGTTACTTGATAATAAACTGTTTCATTATCTTTTATACAAACAAAGTCTATTTCAGAATCATCATATTTGCCAATATAAACTTTATACCCTTTTCTTAATAATTCTAAATAAACGATATTCTCTATCATATGACCATAATCATTTAAAGAAAAATTTGTTACATGATTTTTTATTCCAATATCACTAACATAATATTTTTCTAAAGTTTTTAATGTTTCTTTACCTTTGATATCATATCGATGTACTTTATAAAGTATATAAGAATTTTCTAACATTTGTAACATTTTATTTACAGTAGTATGTTTAATATTTTCTTTTGTTATATCACTAAAGATATTTGCTATATTATTTGATGAAGTTTGACTTCCTATATTAGTACAAATAAATCTAAATACTCTACTTAGCATTTCAGTATTTTTAATTTCCATTCTTTGAACTACATCTTTTAATATTATTGTATTATAAATTCCTTCTAAAAAAGAATCTATTGTTTTTTGATTATTTGGTAAAGATGTTAATTGAGGTAAACTTCCATATTTCATATAATTGTCAAATAATTCTTTTTTATTACCTTTATAAAATGAGTAATACTCTTTAAAAGATAAAGGTAATACTTTTATTTCAACATACCTCCCAGCAATCAATGTAGATATTTCACTTGATAATAAATGAGCATTTGAACCTGTAATATAAATATCAACATCATATTCAATACTCAAACTATTAATTGCTTTTTCCCATTTTTCTACTTGTTGTATTTCATCTAAAAATATATAATTTTTACCTTCTTTTAAATCATTAACAATTAAATCATATAATAATTTATAATCAGTTAAATAATCATATTTCATTAATTCAAAATTAATAAATTGTATATTACTTTTTAAAGTACCTTCTTCAATAAGTTTATCTTTAAACATTTGCATTAATATTGATTTTCCGCTTCTTCTCATTCCAGTAATTATTTTTATTATTTTATTATCTTTAAAATTTTCTAATTGTTCTATATATTCTAATCTATTTATCAT
>JAWXUE010000038.1:0-9150 GCA_044432925.1 bacterium
TGTATTTTTTAATTTCTTAAAGTTCCATCTTCTTTTGAATGCAGTATCTAATGTAAATACATTTTGATCACTTGTATTCATTGTAGCTATTAATGACATATTAGATGGGATAACAATACTTGGTATATCTTTATTTAATTCTTTTGTTAAATATTTTTGTAAATTAACATTATTAATACTGTACTCACTTGTACCAGTATCATCTCTATCTAATAATTGAAATATATCACCGAAAATCGACGCAGCATTACCTCTATTTAATTCCTCTATAACTAATGCTACTTCCTCATTAGGATTTGCTATAGCTTGTTTTAAAGCTAATGCAAAAGGACCTGGCGTAAACTCATAAGTAACTTTATCACCATTTACTACAGGTAATATTTGTCCAACGAAATCTGTATTTGTATAATCTAAGAAAAAAGTAGTTCTATATACATTGTTTTTTCTCCCTAATAATATTTCATTTTTAACATGATATGATTTACCGCATCCTGGTGTACCATAAACAATTAAGTTTTGTCCTGATGTTAAATTAACTTCCTGAGTATCTTCTTGTACTTCCTCTACAACAGTATCAGTATGTAAATGTGATAATGTTTGATATAATGAAATATTTGATATATCTAATTGATAAGCAATATTAACTAATTGCCCAACTTGTCTAAAATAAGATTTAGATGATTCAACATTGATTTCCTTTAATATTGATTTAGTCCAATTTATGTTATAAAATCCTATAAATAAATTTGGAAATAACATATTAAAATATTTATTAACCCATATTTTATTATGAATATTTAAAAGTATAGAACTTAACTTAACTTCTATATCACCATAATTAATATCAGGAATTCTTAAATTTGACAATGAGTCTAAATATTCAATTGCAGCTACAAATTTGTTTCTTACATCCGTTGCAATTTCAATGGCTGTGGATTCACTGATTACTTTTCTATTTTTTATATGTGTACCACTAATCCATGAATCAAGCTCATTTGAATAAAACAATGTATATTTATATACACTTCCACCCCAAACTTCTCCAAACTCCTTGTACTTTTCATCAAATTCTAATGCATAAAATAAACTTTTATCATTCATTACTTTTCTTGCAAATAAGTGATATAATAATTCCTTTCCTTCAAGCTTAGATAATTTATCTTTTCCATATAATTCTTGAAAGTCTTTAAGTTTCTCGTTTATACTATTTAAATTTAAATTTAATTCTTTATATGTTGTTAATATATGTTGTTTTATTTGATCATTTATCATATTTTATTACTCTCCTAAATTTTTATTAATTGTATTATAGCATATTTTGTAATTAAAAAGAAAAAAGACTAAATAATTAGCCTTTATACTGAAACACTATATGTTCTTGCACTTAAATCACAATCTTTTAATGGAGTATCAATAATAATAATTCTTGGATTATCACTACAAATTTCACAAACTCTATAAACTTTGTACTTATCCCCAAACTTTTTAGATAACTCTAACTCATGTGATGAAATTGAAAAAGGTGAGGTTTCTTTAGATTTTGTTGTTTTAACAGAAATATAAAATTCATATATTTCCCCTTCATCATTTATATCATATGAAAGTATGTCAAATCCTGATTTAGGATTTTTTTCAGAGCTATGAATTACTTTTTCAGCATATTCGTCCATATCTAAAGATTTTAGTCTGTTAATTTCGTAAGCCAATACTAATTCTTCTCCTCGTAACCCAACATAAAAATTAGCAACTTGACGTTGAATAAATTCCAATCTTTTGGAACTTCTAGGTATATTGATTCTTTTTTCTGCAACACTATTATTATTTTTTTCTATAGTAACAACTGGATTAGATTGTTCAAACCCAACTAATTCAGTAAATATTGATGTTAAACTTTCTGAAATAACATCGTTAGAATTTACAAAACTATCGATTGATGCTTGTTTTGCTGAATTAATATTACTTATATAATCAATGTTTTGTTTACGTGTTTGATTATCTGACTCTTCTAATTCAAATTCGTTTTTATTAATTTGAGTTTTTTTATTGGACGGATTAAATTTATACATTTGTTCAAATCTATTTAATGTAATTTCAAATTCTTTATTTTCATATTTTAAAAAATCTTGAAAAGATTCAAGGGATCTTGAATACATATTTTTCCCTTTATAATTTTTAGAAATGAAAAAATCATTATTAAATATCACTTTTGATATTTCATTAAACTCTATTATATCCATCAAAATGATATTTGATGAAACTACATTACATTTAATCATGTCCTTTGAAATTGTCTTTACTCCTCCAGCATATTTATCGATTGATGAAGCAGCTAGCGTAGTATTTTTCTGAAGCCAAACTTTAAATTTTTCTAGTATCTCTCTTTCAGTCATATAACTCTCACTCTCGTCATAACATTTTCTTTAATATTTCTTCCATAACTTTTACATTAATACTATTACCAAATTGTTTATAAGCTTGATATCTATTATCATCACATATAAAATCTTTACTAAAACTTTGTAAATTAGCACATTCTCTTACAGACAATCTTCTTTTTAATTTACCTACAATAGGAATTTGTACTATTGCAACTAAAGCAGGAAGAGTTGTTGGGGCTTTAACTCGTATCCCAGATGGTCTAAATTGAATTATTCCATCCCATATAGTATCAATGTTTTCTCCAGCTTGCCATTCGAATTTTCTTTGAGTAGCCGTCAAATTTTCTAAATTATTATACTTAGTTAACCATTTATCAATAAATTTTTTATTCCTATTATATAAAGTAATATTTTTAGAAATAATATCACTTTTCCATTTAGGAAGTTCTTCTAAATTAATATCTGACTTAAAGAAATCTACCCAAATAGGAAATCCTATAATATTTAAATCAATACCTTTATAAAACTCATCCCAAATATTTAATAATTTAATTTCTTTTTTACTTATCATTAATGATTCATCATTATTAAATGAATTATCAATTATATCATCAATACTACATTCATTTTTCTTTTTAAATGTTTCAAATTTGAAATCTAAAACTTCACTAACATTTTCCGGATCATAAACTCCAGGTAAAAATGCTCTTTCTCTTGTTTGCGGTACGCCAAAGAAATGAGGTGATAAAATCAAAGGTTTTGAAGGTATTCTATAACCTAATTCTTTTAGTGATTTCATTATAACTTTAATTGTATTACCATCATCATGAGAAACTAAATTTCTAACATTTTCCATTAATATATATTTTGGTTTATGATGACTAACAATTCTAAAGACATCATAAATTAATGTCCCTCTAGCCTCAGTGAATCCTAATTGCTTACCAGACTTCGAAAATGCTTGACATGGTGGCGAGAAGAAACAGAAATCATGCTTCGGTACGTCTTCTTCTTTAACCTTGGTAATATCGTTTAATGAATCTATATTATAATTTTTTTTATAAACTTCTGCACATTGTACGTTAATATCAGCAGCAAATACACATTTAGTATTTTTATTTACATTTTCTAATGATTGAGTAAATGCACCAATCCCTGAAAATAACTCTATGTACTTCATTATTAAAACTCCATTCTAAATTTCTTCTAAATTCTTTTTAATTTCTAACCAACTTATATCGTCACAATTTTTAAAATCATATGTATACTGTAAACTAGATATTTCTACTGGAATATCTGATACTGTATCCATAGAATCTCTAGCAATAAATCTTATATCATCTAAAGAAAAACCTTTATTTAAATCAGATAAATTTTTAACTTTCGTTAATGCTAATTCTATTTTGAAAATAAATTCAAAGTTGTTGTAAAATACAGAATTATTTCTAAAGTATTCACATAAACTTCGCAAAGAATAATTAGTTCCAGTCTCTATTAATGATACAATTACTATAAACATGTTTTGATTATTAAATATTTGATTATGCTTAACTTTAAACTTCGTCTCATAACTAGTAGTTGTCTTAACTTCAAAATTCATTTTTTTAAATGAAAAATCAAACCTAGATGTCACTCCAGCTTTTTGCCAATTTGGTGCGATAGATACATTAGTATTTTCATATACTTCTTTAATAACAATTAATTCACCAACTAATCCAATTAAATTTGTATATTCATCATTTTTCTTTTGTTTGAATAATTCCACTAAATTGTTAAAAAATTCTACAAACGATAAATTTCTTGTATTATCATTAGCGTAACAGTAGCATAAATCAATAAATGAATTGAACTCAACACTATTGTAATCAGAGTTAAATGTTATTATATCATATCTACCAGTAACAAATGATTGATCATTTTTAACAGATTCAATATGCACGTTATATCTTATTTCTAAAAAATTAGTAGACAATGGAATATTACTATCCCCATTATTTTTTTGAATAAAAGAAACTCTATTATTTACAATGAAAAAACCAAACTCATCATTAATCTTCTCAATTAAATGAAGTTCATTTTCATTACATGTAATTGTTTCAATTTTTTTTAATATATCTATCATGTATTAATCCCTCCTTGAAAAAGTTGTATTTTTTGATGAAAAGTGAATTGAAAACATATATTGAATATACTCTTCATTATGTCTCTTAGATTTAATTTTAAATACTTGAATTGCTGGAACATCTAAATCAGATAACACACTAGAATCTCCAAGATAAGTCCTAGTGTTTTCATCAACCTTATCAGCCCCTTGTTGTAATGCACTAACTTTTCCTTCATCACTAAAAGAACGATTTCTATAATCATCTTCTGCTAAAAACATAAGATGAACATTTACATATTCAGAACTTATATTTTTGGCTATATCTGTGATGCTAAATGGATGTGAATCAAATATATTTTTATTTTCTTCCATCAAAGAAATGAAATCCCTTGTGATAATTTTAGATATTTTA
The DNA here is from genome assembly GCA_044432925.1 of bacterium. Classification (GTDB taxonomy): domain Bacteria; phylum Bacillota_I; class Bacilli_A; order Acholeplasmatales; family Anaeroplasmataceae; genus JAWXUE01. The sequence continues at coordinate 4,895 of JAWXUE010000038.1, forward strand.
TTAGTAACTTTAGAAATCTTACTTCCTAGAGTACTGTCTACGAATGTATTATTCGCAATAAATTTATTTATGCTATCATTATTATCTTTAATTTGGTGCAAATTGAATACACCTTGTTTTTGATTGTACCACTTTTTATTAAACACCTTTTTATTTATCTCTATTACATTACTTCTTGCTGGTGTCAACATTGATTCTCCAGCATTAATAATAACATCATTTAAGCTTAATTGCCCATTTTCCACTAGAGTAAACTGATCCCATAAATCGTTTTCTATTGTTGCTAAATTTGCTAACTCGAATTTTATTATATTTTGCGTGAAAATCTTACAGAATTCAGCGACTTTACCTCTATATCCAAACCATCTAGCTCTTTGTAAAACAGTATCTTGAGTACCTTTATTAGCCCATCTTGTAAAATATGTAGTTATTAAATGTTTAAATGTAATACCTCTTTGTAATAAATCTCCACCAATAATTATCTTATATTTACAAAACTTAAGTGACTCAGCATTTTTTTTGTTATCGCTATTTTGAATGAAAAATTTCAATGCAAACACAACATTTTTTATATCTTTTTCTAAATGTTCACTCCATACATATTTATTATTAACATTTTCAAATAACGAAGTACTAAATAACAGTCTAAGTGTATTATAAAATATCTTAACTTGTTTTTCATTCCCATTATTAAAATCTAATTTAATGTTTTCTATGAAGTTATTACATATTTGGAAAAAATTTTCATGTCCTTTTTTCATACGATCTGAGTGGATAATCATTTCAGTAAATCTTACATTTGATTGCAATAAAAGAGCACTTGAGATTATATAATAAAAAATCGCTTCCTTTAAACTGTCACTTAAATAACCTAATTCTAAACATTCCTTATCAGTATCAGGTACAACATGAACTTTATCTTCATTTAAATGGAAAAAATCAGCACCAGTATAACCATCACCTGGTCTAATCAAATGAACTTCTGTAGGTAACAGTTCGCTATACTTACTTTGAAATATATTGGCTTGCGGAGTAGCTGTAACAGTATAGTAAATTGGATTATTCAATAAAGATATCATTGTAGTTATGGATAAATATGTTTGAGACGAGTTATTCTCTTTATCTTTCTCAGTATTTAAACTTGCTTGATCACCCTCATCATCGATAATAAAACATTTTATATTTTCAGTATCAATTTTTTTAAGTAGAGCATTCACCTTATTTAATGTAACAGGTCTTTTTAAAACAGTTATTATGATTGGTCTATTCATAGATATTATTTCAGATACATAGTCATCGTCTATATACTCTAATGATTCAGTAGTTAACATAACAGGTCTGTCCGATTCATACTCATTTTCACCAATATTGAAAGTTTGTTTAAATCTTTGAATCGTTTGATCTAATAAAGAATTATCATAACCACCATAAATAATTAAAAGATTAAAATCGTTATCGAATGAAAGTGCAGATAACATTTCAAGATTTGAAGTTTTACCAGATTGAACTTTTCCCACAAGTAAAACATTTTTCGATTTATTAATGTCATTATTATTCATGGTGTTGTATAGAATGTTACATGCTGTATTTTCAATTTTTATAGCACTTTTATCTCCATAACTTCTTTGATGTTGACTAAATACTTCAGAAACAAATTTGCCTTTTTTTAATGCAATTTCACCCTCATCTACTATCTTATATGTTTCCATATTTATACCTCTATTTCGTATTTAAAATTTTATTCAACTGATTTCTAATTACAGTTGATTGTATATATCCATCATTATTCATAGAATTATTGGCATGTTCTTCAGCTAATGCAAAAGCTAATATAAATTTACCAACAGTATGTAAATCGTTACTACTTAATGAATCAACATATGAATTATTTTTATTTAAAATTAATTCATTATCACTTTCATTAAATTTAAATATAAACGCGTTATTTTCAACATAATCTAATGATACTTTATAACTCTTACTATTAAACATTATAAAAGTATGAGGTATATACGAAACCTTTGGTTGTTCAACAACTATAGTCTCGTTAGGTTTAACAACATTAACAATATGGTTTGATGGAGTATTTACATCATCACTACCATTCTGCTCCATAGTGTTTTTAAGTGTTTTTTTATCATCAGTATTATTTTCAGAATTAGACGGAATGTACGATTTTGTAGTATCTACAAAACTAACAGATACTGTTGGAGTTTCTGTTCCTAATCTTTTGTTTCGTTCCTCTGCTTCTCGATCTTTTGTCGATATTTTTGCAATGTTAATATAGTCTTGAATATTTAGTTTCAATTTCTCAATAAATAGTTCTTCTAATTCTTCATCCCAAGATATACCATCTTTTGCTTGATTAATCTCAAAATCATCCATATCTATTTCAAGATATAATTTAAGACTTATTTGACTTTGCGCTTGTCCAAAAATTTTATCTGGTTTATATCCTAAAGTTACAACTCTATTTCTTCTAAAAAGTTGAATACCTGTCTTTTCATATCCACCTTTTTCTAAAATACCAACAAATCCGTTTACATTGTATGTTTTTTCTTTATAATCAATTGAAAATAATAAATCTCGTTTCCAATATGTATCTCTAAAAGTTAAAAATTTCATTTGGGGTGGCATACAAGGTGTTCCATTAAATAAAATTTGTATTACTCCAGATTCCAAATCTCTACTATACAATTTATTTAAAGTTTCAAAAACTTTATTTTTAGTTCTTGTAGCATAAAAACTTCTATTAATTTTAGTGATTTTTATTTCAGTTCCATGCGACATAATATCTTCATTCTCATCACAAGTAATATTTATTGTATTACTAATATTATCTAAATCTAGTGTTCCAGTATATGAATTTTTTGATTTAAATTGAGTTGATTTAACAGTCCATTTTCTTCCAAACCATGTTGCTGCAGTTTTAAGACCCATTCCAAATTCATTTCTACCGCCTTGTTCTACTGGTTTTGCGGCTAAAAGTATTGATCTTTTAAAATCATCTATTTCCATACCATAAGCATTATCTCTAATGACAAGCTCATTTTTTTCCTTGTCATAATTTATTTCAATCATAAGATGTTTGATATCATTATTTAATAAAACATCTCGATTATCATAAAATGATGCTGTTGAATTATCGATAAATTCAGCTAATGCAAACTCAGCTTTATAATTTAATCTTGTAAAAATATTATATATTGACGCATCAGGTCTAATATCTAACTCTATAGTTTTCTTTTCCATACTCTATTCCTTCTCTCCATAAACAATATATTCTTTTAAAAATTTAAAGAATAATTCTCCCTTATATATCCAAACTTTTTGTTTTGCATTTACACCATCGTAAAAGTTTTTTGTATAAGCAAGTTTCATACTATCAACAGTAACATAACAAGATCTGATAGTATTATGATTTTTATATTGATCAATATTCCAACTTACTAATATAGGATTATCATCATAATTGTAATACCCAACAAGTAAAATAACCTTATTTTTCAATTTCAAATATAATTCATCATTTTGTATTTTAGCAATATTACTTACTTGAACTCTTTTCATCCTAGGTTTATCAGCCCATCCTGCCGATGATACATTTTTTAATATTAAAGCTATTTCAAATATTTCTCCATCTCTTTTAAAAGATAAGAAATTGAAAAGACTACTTGAACTAGTATCAATTTTAATATCATAAATTCCAGATTTTTTTATTTCTTCGACAAAAGCATCAAGAAGTTTAGGTTTAGATAATCTTTCCCATTCTGACATTATCTCAGTATTATTTTTTAACAAATTTATACATTCCACTTATTCCATCCCCTTTTCCCCTTACTTTTTATAAAATATTATAACATAAAAAAACAATTAATTCCATTATTCATGGTATTAATCGCTTGTTTTTTTACATATTTTTTGTCGCTTCAAGTAATTTCAATATAATTTTATTCTCTTCTTCTAAAGATAAATCTCCGTAGTGCATTTTTCTGTGGCAATTAGGACATAACGCTACTGTATTGCTAGTGTGATCTATGCCTTCATCTGATAATGCTATTATATGATGAACTTCTAAATAAGGCTTACCTTCTTTTGTTATAAACGGAGCTGGTTGTCCACATACTTCACAACTACCTTTAGCTCTATCTAATGTATCTTCTTTGACTTTAGGAAGTCGTTGATATACACTCGTTTTTCTAATTACTTTTCCACGAATTTGATTAATAACTTCTTCAGATTGATATTTTATATAT
>JAWXUE010000039.1:0-8666 GCA_044432925.1 bacterium
AATTAAATTGATGTACTGTTTTTTATTTACCCATAAATCTTACTTAAATAAAATACACTACTAACCTCATGGTGAAATATACATTTTACAAAAAATTTACAACTAAACAAAAGAATTTTAAAAACTTTTTTTTGCTCGACACCATTCGACAAAAATAAATTATGTTTTACTATATAATACAATTAACAACAAGATTAATAGAGTTATAACAAGAAGTATTATTAAACTCCAAAAAATTTAATTGAACTTTTTCTCATTCAATTTCAGTAAAAAAGAAAATAGTCGAGAGAAAAGACTTTTTCTAAAAAAATAACTTTTGGAGGGTTTAAAATGATACGACAAATACTAAATGAAAAAAATAAGTCAATCAGAGATTCAATATTAGCATATGCACATAGTACATATTCTAATAATAAACTTTATTTTGCACTATCTAGGACTAACCACGACTTAGCTGCAATAGGATATTCATACGAAAATTTCATTAAATGTGAACAATTGGAAAGTGATTATATGTTTTTTGAAACAACTTTTTTTGAAATGAAATTGTATACTGAACTAGTAAATAAACAATTAAGTAATAAACACTTATATAAATTGTCGATATTAATAATGTTACATATTAATGATATTAACTTGGATGAACACCTTGAATCTATTGGCATAACAATTGAGGAATTTTATAATTTATTAGATTACAGGGTAAAAAAAGTAAAAGGTACATATAAATTTTATGACAGAACTCAATTAATACAAACACTTAGATTTAAAAACAAATATACATTAGATGAATATATAGATTCAAAATTAGTTAAAGAAATTAAATTAGAGGATATACCATATGTGTAGTAATGAAACTTATAAGCAACAAAGATTTACAATGTTTCAATCAATAATTTACGAACAACAAATAGAATATAATAAATACATATTTGACTACCCTATTAAAAGATATAATTATAATAACAGTAAAAATATAAGAACTAATAAAGCTCTTTTTAATAAAAGACTTAACGAAGTAAACAAAATGATTAGTCTTTTTAAGTTGAATTGTAATTACATGTATGTTTTAGAGTCTAGTATTAAAACATATTATTATGTATTTAAATGTAAATTAACATATTCAATTAAACATTTAAATCATCATCAAATGAAAGAATATAAACTAGAAATTATATTCTTATATTTATATACAAAAAAATACATCAGTCCACACTTATTAAATAAACTATTTAATCATTCTAAGCAAAATACTTACATTACTATGAAAATGCTTAGAGAAGTGATTAGAGGAGATATAGTAAAGGTAAATAATGCATATGAATTAGAAAAATATTGATAATGTCGAATTTTGTCGAAAAAAGTCACATAATGAGGTAAGTCAACATAATATACTCTTCACCGAAAGATAGGTGAAAGTAATGATTTTTAATGACAATGTATTAAAACAAATAAAACTTTATTGTGAGAATTTAGAATTAAGAGTAACTCCAACTACAAATATATATTTTGGTGTAACTAAAAGAGATGGATTACTTGTTGGGGTTGGAATAAATCAAGAGACATTTACAAATTTTGAAGAGTTAAATTTATATTATTATGAAACAACAGCATTTAAATATTTATTATATTATGAAATAATAACTAGGAAAATAACAAAATATCCTCTATTTATTAAATTTTCAATTGCAATTATGACAAATTTGAATTTGATGAATATTGAAGAGCACCTTAGTTTATTAGGAATAACTCCTGATGAATATAATGACCTAACATCACGTAAGATAAGTGAAGTTGGTTCTAATAGAACTTATACAAGAAAAGATTTGTTTAAATATTTTATGATAGATGACGAACTGACATTAGATTTCTTTAAAACAACAAATTTAATAAGTAAAATAGAATTTGAGGATATATACTATGATTAAATATACTTTTAATCAAAACATATTAACACTATTTATGTATATTTTAGAAATAAAAGAAGTTGATTTTGATTCATATAGAGAAATGTACGGTATTCAACGAATTAACACTTCAGAAGAAAAAAAACATAGATATACAGATGAACAAATATTTTTATACAGTTTAAATAAAATAAATACTATATTTTATGATCTGAAAATCAGAGTGCAAGTCATAAAGGACATTGAAATCAAAAAATACTATTATGTATTTAATAAAACAAAATTAGAATTTGATATAAATGAATTAAAAATCGAAAAAAGAAAAGAGTATAGACTAATAATAGTTTACTTACATTTATTGAAATATTATAAAATAAATATAAAAACAATAAATCATTTGCTTAATTACAATATTTCAAAAACTAATTTTGAGAAAATCAGGTTACAAATTAATGAGGTTATATTAGAAGAATTAATTAAAAATTCTCGATTAAATTCATATATGCTAGAAAAAGAATAACAGCTAAGCATTTATATGCTTAGCTGTTACGTATTTTATTGATTTTCTAACCATACTCCTATTACTAAAACTCCAAAAATTGAAAGAAATATCCAAACTCCAATAGGTATTTTAATTTTCTCTTTATAGATACACTTATAGTTAGCTTTGTTAATTACTTTACCGCATGTTTCGCATAATAAGTCAGTAGATTCTATGCCACATTTACATTTTCTCATATTTCCCTCACAGTCTGTAATTTAAAATCAATGAGAAGTCATTAATTTTATTTAATAATTCATTGAACTTATTACTGAAATTTTCAGTTTTCTTAATAAATCTAATATTAAAAAAATCTTCTTTAAATTCATGAGTTATAGATGATAAATTTTCAACTAGTTCCATAAATTGTTCCTCAGTTATTTTTATTAATTTATTCAAATTACTACACATTTCATTAATAGCATAGTTTACTTTTTGAATTTCATTAGCTTTTTGTTCATATTCTTCAGCTTTCTTTTTTTTCTGATATTCTCCGTAAAAAAGAGAACCTACAGCAATTCCGATACCTATAATAGGAAGCCAATTTAATACTGCTTGACCACCAGCCATACCTTGAGCAAATGGATTCGAACCTAAAACTCCTCCACCAATTTGAGCAAGAATTGCATTTTCTTGGTAAAAACCTGTAAGTTGACTTATTGGGACACCAGTTCCTGATTTACAAAAAGTAGTAGCCCATCCTCTCAAAATTTCTTCACCAAAGCAAGTAACAGTCAAACCACCAAAAACACCTAAAGTAGCAATGTTATTTTGGTTGTTTTTGTATGATTGTACTATAGTATCGTTATTTTGAAGATTATAACCAAACTGTAATATATTTTTATGGATACTATTTATTTTCTTTATAGATGAATTATCAATTTTTTTAATTTTTATTATCTTGTTGATAAGTTTTTCTATTTTTATTAAATATTGTCGTCTAATACATAATAAATTTTCAATACGTTCTTCACCATAAATTTTCTTTTCTTTAAATATGTTGTGTTGCATTTCATAGTTATCATATCCGTATGCCATATTTGTCACCTCTAATTCGTTATTTTGTTAACATTGATTTTATAGCTTTTTGTTTATCGATTGATAAGGATCTATATAATTCCAACATTTCATGTTCGTCCGCACTAATTTCATCATTAGGTAATGATAATAATTGATTAATAGTAATATTTAAACCTGAACAAATAACTGGTAGTAATTCAATTGATGGAATAGATACTCCCTTACACCAATTTGACAAAGTACTTCTTTTAATACCAATTAAATCACCAAAATCAGACTTATTCTGAAATTTTGAATTTTCGATATAATAATTTAAATTTTTTCTAAAAATACCTCTAAAATCATCCATGAAATCACCTCAATTAATTATACTTTTTCAATTTAATTTTTACAATAAAAAAATCCAATTTAATTGAATTTAAATATTGACAATACATTTTACTTGAATTATAATGGTAGTAATCCAATTAGATTGGATTATGTGATAATGATTCAATTAAATAGAAAAAAATATGAAAGGTGTTGTTAGTATGAATGTGATTGATTTTATGCAAAGAATTGAAGAAGTAATGTTAGAAATATTAGAAGGTGAAATGAAAAATGTAGCTGAATTTCTAAATATTAAATTATGGAAATATACTTTTCATAGATACAATGAAATAAGTTTTGTCTCACCAGAAGAAAAACACATATACTTTAAAAACTTAACAAATTTTGATTTTGATAGTGCTATGAAAACAATATGTCACGAACTGCGCCATCAGTATCAAAATGATGTGATCAACGGATTAATCCAAGACAAAAATAAAAGTGTATGGACTAATGCTTACAAAGAATTAGTTAATACAAAAGAAGATAGTGTCAAGTATCATAATATATTAGAAGTAGATGCTAGAGCATTTGCTGAATACTATTGTGAAAAATTTATTTACAGTTAATCAGTATCAATAAAAAGTCCCCTAACCATCCTTAGCCTTATCATACTATATGTTTGAAAGGTTAAGGTGACTTATGAAAACAACATATATTATTAAGGGGCAAAAAATAGAAGTAACAAGAGTATTTGTACCATACAAAAAATCATTAATTGAAATTTTATATGATTATTTTGAAAATAAAAAAGAAGATAAGGATGATATTTATGAACCACCAAAAATCGAGAAATAATGTAGCTGTTTATTGTAGATTATCGAAAGAGACATTTAAAGACCAAGAAAGCATCTCAATTGAAAATCAAAGAGAATCATTAAAAGACTATGCAAAACATAACAATTGGACATTCTTTAAATCATATGAAGATGATGGTTATTCTGGAACAAACTTTAATAGACCAGCTCTATTACAAATGAAAGAAGATATTGAAAATGGATTAATTGATATTGTATTAGTTAAAGATTTATCAAGATTAGGTCGTGAACATGTTCAAACTGGTGGTTTGATGGATTTTTTCTTCCCTTATCACAATGTAAGATTTATAGCTGTAAATGATAATCATGACTCAATAAAAGCAAATGAATTTTCAAGTTTTAAAAATGTCGTTAACGAACTATACAATCAAGATATATCAAAGAAATCTAGATTTTCACTAAATAAGATGATGCAAGAGCCTAAAGTGTTAGGTTGTGGTGTACCTATATATGGTTATGAGATAAATGACCAAAAGCAAAGAGTACTAGATCCTAATACAGCTCCTATTGTAAAAAGAATATTTGAAGATTATGTAAATGGTATTGGTACAACAACAATACAAAAAAATCTATATGATGAAAAAATTGTATTTCCAAAATATTATCAATTTTTAAAACATGGAACTGAGAGCAAAAGGTATTCTAACTATGTAGACTCGGATAAAAAATATATTTGGTCATTATCTACACTAACTAGGATGCTTAGACAAGTAGAATATACTGGTGATTTGATAAATAAAAAATATGAAAATGCTTCATTCAAAGATAAACGTAAACTTAGAGTCCCTGATGATAAAAGAATTCATTTTAAAAAAATATTTGAACCGATAGTATCAGATGAACTTTTTGAACGTGCTAATTCATTAATGGACTCTCAAAGTCATTCAAGTATACCAATGACAATGAAACCATATCTATCATTACTTACTTGTAGTAATTGTGGTAAAGAATTAAAGTTTGCTAAGAGACCTGAACATTTAAATGCACCTAATTTATATAAATGTACAAATAAAAAGTGTTACAACCAACCTTATATTTCTGAAGATAAAGTTAAATTTATTTTAGAAAAAGAAATAATTAATTTAAATAATTTTATCTTAAGTAATGAAACCGAAATAGTCAATTTTACTAAAGAGAAATTTAAAAATACAGTTAAAGTTAAAACATCAAATTCAGAACTACTAACAAAATTACAAAATGAAATATTAAGTATTGATAATAAAATATCTACACTAGTAGATTTACATTTAGAAAATAAAATACCTCACAATATTTACGAAACTAAGTTTTCTGTACTAGAACAAGAGAAATCCATATTACAAAAAACACTCAAAACTCACACAAGTGAAATACCAAAAGAAATAGATTTTAATACTGCATTAAATAAATTTCTTTACGGATTAAAATCAATCAATAATTACAATATAGATAGAGAATTACTATTAGCTGTATTTGAAAGAGTTGAAGTAGAAAGATTACCTAATAAACAAAAGAATATAAAAGTTTTAATTAGAAGTGAAGTAAATCAAATCTTGGAGGAATATGACGAATGCAAAATACAATCACTGCAATCTACTGCAGAGTCTCAAAGGATGATAGCCATTTAGAAGTATCAAGATCAATTGAAAATCAAGTTAGCGTATTAACACAATACGCTAATGAGAATTCAATGAATATCTTCAAAGTATATGTAGATGATGGTTACTCTGGAAAAGATATAAATCGTCCAGCTATTCAACAATTACTTGCTGATATGAAAAAAAGAAAATTTAATACTATTATATTTAAAGATTTTTCTAGACTTGCTAGGAATTTATACATTGCATCTGATTTAATTCAAAATACATTCCCTCAAAACAATATGAGAGTAATTGCATTAAATGATAGTTATGACTCATCAACATACAATGATGACTATTCTATAATTATTAGATTATTCTTAAATGATTACTATCTAAAGCAATATTCATTTAAAGCTAGTATGGCAGTTTTAAAAAGAGCTAAAACTAAAAACATGTCATTAAGAGGTGCGTTTGGATATATGTATGATGATAATAAAAATATTGTAATCGATCCTGAATATTACCATATAGTACAATTCATTTATCATTCATATATTGATGGACTTACTACTGGAGATATAGCAAAAGAATTAACAAAAATGAAAATACCTACCCCAGCATACCTTAAGCAATTAAAATATAATAATCAATATTACCCTAAAGAAGAAAATCAGTATAATTGGTATCATAAGTCAGTTTTAAAAATATTATCTAATTATGATTACACAGGTAATTCTATAAATCGTAAAAAAATAAAACATAAAAATCAAATAATTACTAATCTTGATCCTACTATATTAGAAAATACTCATGAACCTATTATAACAATAGAAACATTTAATAAAGTTAAAGAAATAAGAGAAAGAAAAAGTGTAAAACCTTTAGACATACAAGAAAGATTACTACAGTTTTTTAAATGTAAACATTGTAATAATTCATTAGCTTATTCTAAAAAAGATAATCCCAATTATAATTGTTATAGATGTGTTAAATGTAAAATAAGTTACAAAGTAGATTTAATGCATGAAGTAATAGAAAGAGATGTGAAAGAATTATTAAATCTATATAAAGACAATCAAGACAACTTTAAAAATATAATTCAAAAGAGAATTAATGCACTTCCCGAACAAGTTAGGCTTAAACAATTAACAAATAACCAAGAGAATATAGAAAATAAAATTAGTAATATTCTGGATAAGTACTTAAATCAAGATATTACAGAAGAAGAGTATAACAATCACTCTAAACAGTTAAAAGAGCAGTATAACGAAAATTTAGCACAAATAGAGTTATTCAATGAATGTACAACTGATGCTATTCTATTTGAAGATAGATATAATCAATTTATTAAAGATATACATAATTCAATTAATACAATAGATTTCTTTGAAATGGTAAAACATCTAATAAAAGAATGTATAGTTGAAAGAGTAGATAAAACAATTAAAATTACAATTAAATATAAATGTAAATTAAAACTAGGATAATCTCCTAGTTTTTTTATATAAATATAAAAAAGTATGGATGTAAACTACCCATACTTTTAACTTGAAATATTATACTATCTTTAGGTTTTGTTTGCTTTCTTTATGATTTTCTCTATTTGACTTTCGGAAAGGTTGTCTTTCGATTTATTAAAATCTTGAATAAATCCTCTTAAAATTATTTCTATATTTTCCGGCAATGTACTGTTTCGAGCTTTTATTTTATTGTTACTTACAGAAAAAGCTTTCATTTTATCAGTATCACCTTCAAATACTTTTAATTTTTTTGTTGGAATAATAAATTGTTGAACTCTATTTATTTCATCATGATTTTCATTTAAAAGTATGTTTCTCCAGTGTTCTAATACTTCATTTAGACACAACATTTCATTTTGTGAAACATTATCAAGTGATTTGTATTCAACTATATATTTTAATGTTCTCCAAGCAATTGATAGTAAGAAGTAAGAAAGATTATAACTTCTTGCTTCTAACTCAATATCACCATCCTTTTGTTTTGTTTGTATAAATATTTTATCTGAAAATTTTTTTTCATACTTACCAAATAATTGCTCACAATCAGTGCATAGAAATTTAGGTTTCGTGATATCTTGTACTGGCATATTTGGATTACTTATTTCACGTAATCTACCTGTTGGTGAGTTTACCTTGATAAAATCAGCGAACATTTTAGATACTATATGACTTTCGCATAGTTCTTTTTCTTGTAAACATAATCTGCATTTCATTTTTTCATCACCTCATATTATATATAAATATAGCATGTTTTACTATAATTGTAAAATTTTTCAATTATTTCATGTAGCGTTTGAAAGCAACTCCGAACGGAGTTGCACAACAATACAAGTTTTGGATAAAGTCTGGTAGTGGTGGATATGAATATTTTATTACACAAACTATGTATCAAGTTTTAGAGAAGGTAGCTATATGAAAAAACTATATAT
>JAWXUE010000040.1:0-8290 GCA_044432925.1 bacterium
GTTATTTTTCACGGTTGTCAGCCGAATTATATCATAGGAGTTTTTTATTTTCCAATACACCGCTAAAGCTCTTCTAGTCACACACGCATAGCGTGTGGTTTTCATATCTTCGATATAATAAAAAATGTTCTACAATAAAGTAGAACATTTATATTATTTAAATTTTCTTAAAAATAATTCATAAGTATTTTCAAGTAAACAAGCGATAGTCATTGGACCTACACCACCTGGTACTTTAGTAATAACTGAACATTTATCTTTAACATTAACAAAATCAACATCACCACATAGTTTATTGTTTTCATCTCTATTAATACCAACATCAATAACAACAGCATTATCTTTAACCATGTTTTCTTTAACAAACTTAGGTTGTCCTATAGCAACAATTAAAATATCTGCTTCAGTAGTATACTTAGCTAAATCTTTAACTCTACTATGTAAAATTCTAACAGTAGCATTACGATCAGTTAGAAGTTTAGCAACAGGTAACCCAACAATATTACTACGACCAATTACACAAACATTCTTACCTTCTAATTCAACATTAGCATAATCTAATAATTGAATAATACCTTTTGCTGTACAAGGTAAAACAGATTCTCTTTTTTGCCATAAATAACCTGTATTCATAGGATGAAATCCATCAACATCCTTATCAATATCAATAGCATCTAAAATAGTAAACTCATCAATATGTTTAGGTAATGGAAGTTGAACTAAAATACCATCAACTTTTTTATCCTTATTTAATTTACTAATTTGTTTAAGTAATTCAGTAGTAGTAATAGATTCATCTAATTGAATTAAAGTATTCTTCATTCCAACAAAACTACATCCTTTTTCCTTACCTGTAACATAACTTAAACTACTAGGATTATTTCCTACTAAAATAACAACTAAGTGAGGAACACGTCCATATTTAGCTTCACATAAAGACACTTGGTCTTTAAGTTTATTTTTATTAATATCTGATAATTCTTTTCCACTTACAATCATAAAATCCTCCTAAAATACAAATCCAAATAAAATTAAAACAATAATACCTAGTACAATACGATAATAACCAAATATACTAAAATCATGTTTCTTAATAAAATTCATTAATGCCTTTACAGCAAAAAATGAAACAATAAACGATACAAACATTCCAATTAACAATAACACTAATTCAGAAGAAGAAGTAAATGTAAAATCAAGTAACTTAATCAAACTAGCACCAAACATAATTGGAATAGATAAAAAGAAAGAAAACTCTGCAGCAACAGTTCTATCACAAGAAAGTAACATAGCACCTAAAATCGTAACACCACTTCTAGAAGTACCTGGAATTAAAGCTAACAATTGAATTAAACCAATAATTATAACAACTTTGTAAGACATCTTAGAAATAGAATCAATCTTAAATTCTCTCTTCTTATTAAACTTCTCAATAATAATAAATAAAATACCATACAATATTAAAGTAATCCCAATAGTAATTGTATTAAAGAATGTTTCAATTTGATCATTAAATAAAATACCTATGATTCCTGCTGGAACACAAGCAATTAAAACTTTAATCCATAAAAACCATTTATCCCTACAAGTATCACTACTTAAAGTATAATTTTTAATATTTACTTTATTTTTAAAATCTAATTCACTATTAGTATATTCAATAGGAACTAATCTTTTAAAGAAAATAACAACAATTGCCATTATAGCACCTAACTGTATAACAACATCAAACATATTAAAAAAATCTGGTTGAAGAGTACTATTAGCATACTTAGAGAAGAACTCTCTAACTAAAATAATATGTCCTGTACTACTAATAGGTAACCATTCAGTAATACCTTCAACAATACCTAATAATATAACTAAAATCAAATCAATAATAGACATATATTCCCCCCTAAATTAAAGGACCTAAAATCGTAACAATAAATGATAATAATTTATGCACTAAAGGTCTTTTACGCCATTCATTAACAGTAATTAATTTACACTCTTTAATAGTATCTAAAAAGTCTTGTTCAATATCTTTTATAGAATCAGTATGCATCATTAAATTACCACATTCAAAATGTAGGAATAAACTTCTATAATCTAAATTAACAGTCCCAACAAATGCATATTTTCCATCAACTACAATGTTTTTTGCATGATTAAATCCTGGAGTATATTCATATACTTCCCCTCCAGCAAACAATATGTTTTTCATATGTGCTTGAGTAACTCTAAATACAGATTTTTTATCAGGTATACCTGGTATCATTATTTTAACATCTATTCCTGAATGAATTGCTTGCGTAATCGCAGCAATAAATTGAGAATCGATAACAAAATAAGGAGTAGAAATATATATACTTTCTTTAGCATTATTTATTAAAGATAAGAACATATCATATGCTGGATTTTTATGATTAGTAGGACCATCTCCAAAACCAAATACATATCCTTTTTCTTTATATTCTGGATATACTGGTTTATAGTCTTCAATTACTAACATTTCCTTAGTAGACATATACCAGTTTTGAGCAAATAATAAAGTGAAAGAATGACAAGCACGTCCTTCTAATAACATACCATTATCTCTCCAGTGACCAAATCTAACTGTTTTATGAATATATTCATCATCTAAATTTAATCCACCAACATAAGAATATAAACCATCGATTACAACTATCTTTCTATGATCTCTATAATTAACTGTAAATGATAAATCTTTTCCAAAAGGATTATAAGGAATCATTTTAAAGTTAGGAGTTAGATTTAATTTTCTAACTGTTTTCTTTCTTAATACAGAACCACTACCAATAGCATCATAGATTACTTTAACCTCAACACCATCTTTAGCTTTTTGTGTAAGAATAGGGAATAATTCATTAAACAATTCACCCTCACCAATAATAAAGAACTCTAAGAAAATAAATTTTTTAGCATCTTTAATCTTTTGTACCATATCATTATAAAATTCTAATCCATCTTTAAAGAAAACATTTGGAGTATTATCATATAATGGATAACCATCAGAACCATAATGAAGAAGTTTAGCATGTTTGTAACCAATACTATCTTCTAATTTAAGTTTTTCTAAATTATCATTAGTAATAAGTTTTTGATCTAAATAAGCCATAA
Organism: bacterium; assembly: GCA_044432925.1. GTDB lineage: Bacteria > Bacillota_I > Bacilli_A > Acholeplasmatales > Anaeroplasmataceae > JAWXUE01. The sequence goes on from JAWXUE010000040.1 coordinate 3,124, forward strand.
TCTTATCATTTTTCTTTTTAGGGAAATTAGAACCTGTTCCAAATAACAAATAAAACATAGGACCTGATACACTAAACATAAAACATACTATAGTCCAAGTTAATTTATAAGAAGGATTTTTATCAGAACTATATATTTTAGTAACAACAACTAAACATAAAATATACGAAAGTAAAGTAATGTATGGAATCCAAAATAAACCAAATATTAAAAAGTAGTAAATAGCAAGCTGTATTAGTAATAATGAAATCCCAAATAAACTTCTAATTAAAATTGCGAAAATAGAAAAAGAACGACGTTCATTTCTTTGAAGCAAATGATTTTTATTTTTCATTCATTTTATCCTCCTTATTTTAAAAATTCAATATCACTAATAACTTCTATACCATTTTCTTTAAGTAGTTTAGTAGTAATACCTAAACCATCTATTAAAGTATTTGAAAAAGTGCCATCATAAATAGAATTAACGCCACATGAAGGACTTTTTTCTTTTAGTATAGCTTTTTTTATATTATGTTTTTTACATAATTCTAAGCATCTTATTGCACCTAAAGTGAATTCGTTTGTAACATCATCACCGCTAGAAGTTATGACTTTATCATTAACTATTTCAGCAGGAGTTCTTGGAATAGATAATCCCCCTGAAACTTCAGGACAAAATTTAATAATTTCATAATTAGATAATTTACTTTCAATATCGCAATAATTATTACCACCATTATATTTACAGTTATCACCTAACAAACATGAAGATACTAAAATTTTTACCATTCTAAATCCTTTTTAACTATAGTTTGAATTCTATTAGGACCAACTGATACTAAATGAATAGTAGTATTAGAAATCTCTTCAATATATTCTATATAGTTTCTAGCGTTAATAGGTAAATCTTTGTATTCAACACATTTAGTAATATCTTCAGTAAAACCATCAAATACTTTATATATTGGTTTACATCTAGAAAACTCATCTAAGTTAGCTGGCATATAAGTTATTTCTTTACCATCTAATTCATAAGCATAACATACTTTTAATTGTTTAACATTTTGTAGGACATCTAATAACATCATAGATAATTTAGTAACACCACTAATTCTAATAGCATGTTTTAATGCTACAGCATCAAAATAACCAATTCTTCTAGGACGTTTAGTAACAGTACCATATTCATTCCCAACTTCTCTAATAGTATTAGCAATTTCATTATCTATTTCAGTTGGGAATGGACCATCACCAACTCTAGTATTATAAGCTTTTATTATTCCTAATACATCATTTATATAACTTGGTTTAATTCCTGTGTTAACAGGAACACTTGAAGCAAGAGGAGAACTAGATGTTACATATGGATAAGTTCCATGATCTAAACATAACATCGCTCCTTGAGCTCCTTCAAATAAAACTTTTTTATTATCTTCAATTAATTCATTTAATAAAACAGAAGTATCTTTAATAAAAGAACCTAATTCTTTATTCCATTTTAAACATAAGTTATATATTTCATCAAAAGAATAAGGTTTTAAATTAAATAAAGCTAATTCTTTATTTTTAATAGCTAAAGTATCTTTAAGTTGTTTTTTTAATAATTCTAAATTTAATAAATCACACATTCTAATTCCTATACGATTTATTTTATCAGAATAAGTAGGACCTATACCTTTTTTAGTAGTTCCTATTTGTCCTTCACCTTTTAAAGATTCATATGCTCCATCTAAATCTATGTGATATGGAAAAGTTATATGTGCTCTATTAGATATAACTAATGTAAACTTTAAATTACTATCTTTTATATAATTAATCTCTTTAATTAAAGCATCTGGATTTATTACAACTCCATTACCTAAAATATTTAATGTATTTTCATTAAATACTCCAGAAGGAAGAAGTGATAAAGCAAATTGTTTGTTATCAAATTTAATAGTATGCCCAGCATTATTACCACCTTGATATCTTACTACAACATCACTAGATAATGCTAAGTAATCAGTAATTTTACCTTTACCCTCATCACCCCATTGTAATCCTTGTATAACTAATGTTTTCATATTATTTATCTCCTATTGCTCTAGCAATCCAAATACCATTTGCTTCAGCTTGTGCTAATCCTCTTGTTAAACCAGCTCCATCACCAGAAACATATAATCCTTTTATTGCTGTTTCGAATTGTTTATTAACTTCAGGTCTTGCTGAATAGAATTTAGCTTCTACACCATAAAATAAAGTATGTTCTGATGCAATACCTGGAGTTATATGATCTAATGCTTCAACCATTTCAATTAAAGACTTCATAGTATTATAAGGTAATACTAATCCTAAATCTCCTGGTACAGCTTCTTTTAATGTAGGTTTAACAAAACCTTCATTTAATCTTTTATCTGTAGTTCTACGACCTTTTTGTAAATCACCATATCTTTGTACAATTACACTACCTACACTTAATTGATTAGCAAGTCTACTAACTTCTTGCGCATATTCATTTGGTTTATCAAACGGTGTTCCAAATTTATGAGATACTAATAAAGCAAAATTTGTATTATTAGATCCTAATGCTTTATCTTCATATGCATGACCATTAGCAAGCATTATTCCACTATGATTTTCTACTACAACATGACCGCTTGGATTTGAACAGAATGTTCTAACAACCGTTCCAACAGAAGTATTATAAATAAATTTACCTTCATATAAATTTTCATTAATTTCTTCCATTATAACATCATTAGTTTCAACTCTTACTCCAATATCAACTTGGTTATTAGTCATTTTAATATTGTTTTGTTTGCAAATAGAACTTAACCATTTAGAACCATCTCTACCAACCGATAAAATAACATTATCAGCTCTAAAACTTTCTCCACCAACAGTATTAATTCCTTTAACTGCACCATTTTCTATAATTAAGTCTGATATTTCAGTTTTAAATTTCATTGTAATTTTATCATTTAAATAGTTAAATATTTTCTTTAATATTTCTAAATTATTTTCAGTACCTAAATGTCTAACTTTAGCTCTTAATAATTTAAGACCTACACCCATAGCTTTTCTTTCTATCTCTCTAACTTTTACAGTAGTAGGATCTGTTATAGTATGAGTAGCACCAAATTTTAAATTTATTTTATCAACATAGTTAATTAATTCATTTACTATATCATCATCTAAGTAATCTGTTAGCCAACCACCAAATTCAGATGTAATATTAAATTTACCATCAGAATAAGCACCAGCACCACCAAACCCATTTGTTATAGAACATGCTGGTTGGCAACCACTTATACCCTCTTTATTTACAGGGCATTTTTTAATTTTATGTTCTAAAATAGGACATTTTCTATTATAAATATCTTGACCTTTATCTACTAGTAAAACTTTTAAATCTTTATTTTTTTCTACTAATTCATATGCACAAAATATTCCAGCAGGACCTGCTCCCACAATTATTACATCAAACATAATAAACACCTCTTTTTTATATTTATAATACATTATATTTTAACATTTTTTACGCATTTTTTAAAGAGTTTTTTTAACTTTTTTTCTTTTAAAAAATATGTTATAATTAGTACAATTATAAAAAATATAGGAGCAAATTATGAAAAAGATTAGATATAGAATTTTTGAAATTATAGAGATTGGAAATGAAAAAGATTATACAAGTAAGATATATGATGTATTTCTTTTATTAATAATAGCATTAAGTCTTATACCTTTATTATTTAAGGAAACAAATACATTTATACGTGTAATAGAAATTGTAGCTTTTTATGTTTTTGTAATAGATTTTTTACTTAGATTTTTTACATGTGACTTTAAATTAAACAAAGGTGCTAAATCATTCTTTTTATATTTCTTTACTTTTTCAGCAATATTTGATTTTTGTGCATTATTACCATCATTTACAATTGCACATCCCTCATTAAAAATATTAAAAACATTTAGATTTTTTAGATGTTTAAGAGTGTTTAAAACTTTAAGATTTTCAAAGAACTTCACTTTATTAATAACGGTAGTAAAAAATCAACAAACTTCATTAATGTCTATATTAACTTTATGTATAATGTATATTTTCTTTACAGCAATAATAATGTTTAATATCGAACCAACAAGTTTTGATACTTTCTTTGATTCATTATATTGGTCTGTTACCGCCCTAACAACTGTTGGTTATGGTGATATCTATCCTATTTCAGATGCTGGTAAGGTTGTGAGTATGTTATCTAGTTTATTTGGTATAGCAATGGTTGCATTACCATCAGCTGTTATCACAGCTGGATTCCAAGAAGAAATTAAAAATAAAAAAATTGATATTAACAACGATAATTAAAATATGAAATTTTCATATTTTTTTTATTTATTAATATACTTTATTGAGGTGAGAATAATTGGTGTTGTAAAATACAACGAAGCTGAAGTTAAACTATTAGCTAGACTTATGAGGGCTGAAGCTGAAGGTGATGGTACTAAAGGTATGTTATTAGTAGGTAATGTTGGAATAAATAGAGTTAGAGGAAATTGTTTAGATTTCAAAGATATAAGAAGTATTGAATCTATGGTTTTTCAAAGTCCTGGTGGATTTGAGGCAACTCAAAAAAACTATTTTTATCAAGCTGCTAGAGAAGCTGATATAAAATTAGCAAGAAGAGTTATTAAAGGAGAAAGATTTACTCCTGGTACAACTTCTTTATGGTTTTATAATCCATTTGGAGAATCATGTCGAGCACAGTGGTGGGGCCAATGGAATACAGGTAAATATAAAAGTCATTGTTTCTATTCACCATTAGATAGTGAAAATTGTTATTAAGAGGAGAAATTAAAATGAATTATTATCAATATCCTCCTATGGGTTATCCTTATTATAGTCCTGTAGGAAATCAAGAAGTACAACCAGAATCATCTTATATAGAAAATATTTTAAGATTAAATTTAGGAAAAAATATTAGTGTATATATGAATTTTGAAAATTCAACTTATGGTTCTAAAATTTTTAAAGGTGTTTTAGAAGCAGCAGGTAAAGATCATATTATTATAAGTGATCCTAATACTAATATGAGATATGTGTTACTTTCTATTTATTTAGATTATGTAACATTTGATGAAGAGATTAGTTATTATTATCCCTACCAACAACAGCAACCTAAATAAATTGTTAAACAATCATTAATTTGATTGT
>JAWXUE010000041.1:0-8235 GCA_044432925.1 bacterium
TTTTATTTTTATTATTTTTTCTACGTTTACAAATATTTGTTTATCAGCCAATTCGTTTACTATTTCAGCATTTATTTGTCTATTCACAGCAAAATGTTCATAACTCTTTGTATAACACGTTATTCTTACATCATAATAGTTCGGTTCTACTTTTTGTACTCCTAGTACTTCTACTTGTGATACTATATTTTTATTTTGTATTTTAGGTGTATAATTTTTTATTATTTCCATCACTTCATATTGGTTATATATATAAGGTATATGTATATCTACCAAACTTAGTGATGGAAATCTTGAATAATTTTTTACATTATCTATATTTCCATTTGAAAATAAATATAATTCACCTTCATATGTTTTGATCCTTGTTGTTTTTAATCCTATTTCTAATACTTGACCTGTTATATTATTTATTGTTACAAATTCTCCAACTACATAATGGTTTTCAAATATTATAAAAAAGCCACTTACCATATCTTGAAATAACTTTTGTAATCCTACCCCTAATAATAACCCTAGAAATCCAGCTCCAGCTAATAATGTTGCCATATCTATTCCTAATGTTGTTACTATTATTAATACAGACACTAACAATACTATATACTTTATTACATTTAGTATTAATAGTACTATTGTATTTCTTCTTGGATTTAATCTTTTTTGTAATACTTTTTTATATAGATACACACTTCCAAAACTTATTGTTAGTGCTATTGTTAATGTTATTGTTGAATTTATTATGTTATTCATATGTATCACCACTTTATAGGTTATACATTTTTTATTTTTTTATTCTTTTATCTAAATCACTTTTTGATAATAATATTATTCTCTGACATTTTACACATTCTAATTTGAAGTCAGCGCCTGTTCTTATTATTTTCCATTCGTTGTTTCCACATACGTGTTCTTTTTTTGTTTTTATTAATTGGTTTAACTCGTACATAATATCACCCCTATAATGGTTTCTTTTTTATTTTTCCATATTCTCTTGGATATTCTTTAGGACATGCTTTTGTATGTTTTATTTTTATTATGTTTCTTTGTCCTTCATCATTAGGTAATTCAAATGTTAATACTTCTTCTATTTTAGCATTTAGTATTTTAAATGATTCTCCTTCTTCGTATTCGTTTATAGCATCTTTTGCTTTCATACTTAGGAAGTATCCATTTACTTTTGTTAATGGTAAGCATAATTCGTTTAGTACGTTTTGTCTAGCTACAGCTCTAGCTGTTACTATATCAAAACTTTCTCTATTCGTTTTAGCAAACTCTTCTGCTCTATCATGTACCATATTATAATTTGTTAGTTTTAATTTCTCTGCTAATAAATTTAGAAATGTTATTCTTTTCCCTAATGAATCTACTATTGTTAGTTTTATATTGGGATATAGTATTTTTAAGGGGATGCTTGGAAATCCAGCTCCAGCACCTACATCACACATTGTTATTTCTTTACTAAAGTCATATGATTTAGCTAATGTTAATGAATCATAGAAATGTTTTATATATACTTGGTTTATTTCTGTTATTGATGTTAGATTTACATTTTCGTTATATTCTACTAAATATTCGAAATATATTTTGAATTGATTTAATTGTTCTTCTGTTAATGTTATTTCTAATTGTTTTAGTATTTTATTAAAATCCATTTCTATTCTCCTTTATAACTTTGTATATAAACACTTAATATAGCAATATCAGCTGGATTTACTCCACTTATTCTCATTGCTTGTCCTAGTGTTGTTGGTTTTATTTTTTTTAGTTTTTCTCTTGCTTCTAATGCTAAATTTTTTATATCATCATAATTTATATTAGGTGATATTTTTTTGTTATCTGAATTTATCATTTTATTTGCATCTTTTGTAGCTTTAGTTATATATCCTTCATATTTTATTTCCACTTCAGCAAGCATCAATGTATCTAAACTATATTCTTGCGTTATATTCTCATAAACTACATTAGCAGTTACTTCTGGTCTTTTTATTAATTCAAATAAATATGTACCATCTTTTAACTGTGCTGAATTGATTGTTTCTAATAATGGATTTATTGTTAAACTAATTTTATATTTTTTCATCCATTCTATACAATCTTTTATATCTTGTTTTTTATCTAATATTTCTTTTAATTGTTTTTCGTTTATTAATCCTACTTGATATCCATATTCTCTTAATCTTAAATGTGCATTATCATGTCTTAATAATAATCTATATTCTGCTCTACTTGTTAGTAATCTATATGGTTCTTTTGTTCCTTTAGTTACTAAATCATCTATTAGCACTCCAATATATGCTTCATTTCTTCCTAATACTAAAGGTTCTTTTCCTTCTAGATCTAATGAAGCATTTATCCCTGCCATTAATCCTTGGCAAGCAGCTTCTTCATATCCACTTGTTCCATTGATTTGTCCAGCACAATATAAATTTTTTATTAATTTTGTTTCTAATGATGGATATAGTTGTGTTGGATTTATTGCATCATATTCTATTGCATATGCATATTTTATTACTTCACAGTTTTCTAATCCTGGTAACATTCTTAACATTTTATCTTGGATATCAACAGGCATTGATGTTGAATAACCTTGAATATATATTTGATTTAGATGTACACTTTCTGGTTCTAAAAAGATTTGGTGTCTTATTTTATCTCTAAATCTTACTACTTTATCTTCTATTGATGGACAGTATCTTGGTCCTACACCTTCTATGTGTCCACCATACATAGCTGATTTTTTTATATTATCTTCTATTACTTGGTGAATCTCTTCATTTGTATATATTAAATGACAAGGTGTATTTGGTCTTTCTACAAATGTATCGTTATCAAAACTATAATAATTTACTTTTGTATCTCCTGGTTGTATTTCAGCTTTTGTATAATCTATACTATCTTGTTTTATTCTAGCAGGAGTTCCTGTTTTTAATCTTAATACTTCAAACCCTAATTGTTTTAATTGGTTACTTATTCCATATGTAGTAGGTTCATCATCTGGACCTTCATCTTTTATATTACTTCCTTGTAATACTTTACTACTTAAATAAGTTCCTGTTGTTAGTATTACTTTTGTTCCTTTTATTTGTTTTTTATTATTTAACTCTACACCTATTACTATATTATTTTCTATTATTAAACTTTCTACTAATCCTTCTAATACTGTTAGATTTTTAGTTTTTAATAATGTTTCTTGCATTTGTTTTGGATAGTCTACTTTATCTGCTTGCATTCTTAGTGCTCTTACAGCAGGTCCTTTTGAGCTATTCAACATTTTAGTTTGTATTTGTGTTAAGTCAGCATTTTTACCTTGTTGTCCACCTAAAGCATCTATTTCTCTTACTACTATTCCTTTAGCAGGTCCACCTATTGAAGGATTACATGGTAATGATGCAATCATATTAATATTACCTGTTATTAAAATTGTTTTTTTATTTTTACGAGCACTTGCTAAAGACGCTTCACATCCAGCATGTCCCCCACCTACTACTATTACATCATACACATTAATCACTTCCTAACTTTTCTTATTATACTATACTTATATATATATTACTATATTTGGATATCTATTATATCTGTTATTAATACTATATCTTCTTCTAAATATAAATAACCATTTAATACTTTTTTTATTTTAGATTGTATTTTTATTGTTTTATCTTTTTTAAATACAATTATTATACATTCTAAATCATTATTTATTACTTCTATTAGTATTTCATTTATTCTTATACATTCATCTTCTGATAATATTGGTTTTGTTTCTTTAAATATTTCTTTTTCTTTTTGTTTTAATGTTTCTCTATGTCCTTCTAAGGCACTAAATGGTTGATATTTTATAGCATTTCTACTCACTATTATGCCCTCCTATATATTCGTTTCTTTTTCTTTGTGTTCCTTCTTCTGTATGAGAAATTGCTTTATTTAAAGCATTTTTTCCAAATCTATCTTTTACTTCTTTTATTGTTTCATATAATTTAACTTCTTCTTCGTTATCTTCTTCAAATAAACTTAGTTGATGTACTTTAGATGCACTTAATCCCCCGAATGTTAATCCTAGTTTTCTTATTGGTAAATTATCTACATAATTATTTACGACATCTTTTATTTCATTAGATATTATTTTATAACTATTTGTACTTGATGTTAATTTTAATGATTTATGAAATGATAAATTTAATATTCTAGAATATCCTATATCTATTCCTATATTATTTGTTTTTAATTTTCCTTCTATTAATTTTAGTAATAATGTATCTGCTATTTCTAATAGTACTACTATAGCACCTTCTTTATCTACATCATCACATAATATTCTTGAGTTGTTTAAACTTTTATTTATTGGTATATAATCTTTTATTTCTTTTATCGTTGTGGTATCTATTCCCCAAGCATGTTCATATAACTCTTCACCTATTACACCAAACTCTTTTAATATTAATTCTTTTTTAGAGTTAGCTAATTGTCCTAATGTTTTTATTCCATATTTATATAATCTTTTTTGTGTACCAGCACCTATTCTCCATATATCTGTTATAGGTTCATGCATCCATATTCTTTCTTTAAACTTTTCTATATTTAAATAATATACTCCATTAGGTTCTTTTTTAGCTAATATATCTAATGATAGTTTAGCTAATAACATATTATCACCAGAACCAACACAACATATTAATTTTGTTTTATTATATACTCTTTTTACTACTTCTAATGATAAATCTTCAATAGACATATTATAGTATGTTATATAAGGTGTTACATCTATAAAAACCTCATCTATACTATAACTATATATATCATCAGCAGAAAACATTTCTAAATATACTTCATATACTTTAGCTGAATATTCTATATATTTTTTCATTCTAGGTTTCGCAAAGATTATTTGTTTTTTTAGATATTCAGGTATTTCAAATAATCTTGATCTACTTTTTAATCCCATTTTTTTTACTGCTGGAGTTGCTGCTAAAAATAATGAACCTACTCCACGTTCTAAATCACATACAGCAAGTGGTGTTGTTATTGGATCTAATCCTCTTTCTATACATTCAACAGATGCATAAAATGATTTTAAATCTATACATAAATATTTCATATTATATCATCCTTCTTTATTTATTATTTTACCATATCTTCTTTTTATTCTAAAGCAAAAAGAACTATATAGTATTAAATTTTTAAAGAAATATAATATAGAAAAAAAGTAATCAAATGATTACTTTTTCATAAATTTTTCGATTTGTTCTACTGTTTTAATTATATTTTTTGATAAGTTAATGTTTCCATCTTTTGTTATTAAAATATCATCTTCTATTCTAATTCCAATTTTTTCTTCTTCAATATATAATCCCGGTTCAACAGTTATTACATTACCTGCTTCAAGTGGTTGTAATATTGCTATATCATGTGTATCTAATCCTAAATGATGAGATACTCCATGATAGTAATATTTACTTACTTCACTTGGAGCATTAATTAATCCTATTTCTTTTAATTTAACTTCATAATATTTTAATACTATATTATTTAGATCTCTTGTTGTAATTCCTGGTCTTGCTTCTTTAAATACTTCTTCTTGAGCACCTAAAACAATATTATATAATTGTTTTTGTCTTTCAGTATATTTACCGTTTATTGGTAATGTTCTTGATATATCTGATTTATAGTATTCAAATTCAGCACCTAAATCAAATAGTATCATTTCATTATCATTCATTATTGTATTATTTTCATGATAATGTAATACACAAGCATTTACACCTGATGCAGCAATTGTTTTAAATGCAAATCCTGATGCACCATTATATTTTATTGTTTGTTCAAAACAAGATTCTACTTGATATTCATATAAGTTAGGTTTTAGATTTTTCATTAAGTTTTCTATTCCTAATTGTGTTATATCATTAGCTTTAATTATTTTATCTATTTCACATTGTTCTTTTTTCATTCTTAATTGTACTAATAATGGGAATACATCTAATACTGTGAATTTATCTTTTATATATTCATTATGTATTCTTATTAAATCATTATTATATTTTAGAGCATCATTATCTATATATACTTTAAAATCTTTATCTAATGTAGATAATATATTTTTTATTACTGTATCTTCTTTATCTAAGTAATGTGTATTTACTACACCACTTACTTCTGTTGCTTCTTGATTAGTTAATGTTTTACCTACCCATTTTTTATGCATTTCATCATATGGACTTATTATTAAACATTCATCTTTAATTTTATTATTTTTTATTAAAACATATATATCTTTTGCTTCACTTATTCCTGTTAAATAATAGAAGTTTCTATTAGGTGTAAATTCATATTCTTCATCAGCACTTTTTATAGGAGCATTTCCAGCACACATTATTAAGATACTATTGTCTTCTAAGTTATTAAATAATTTATTTCTATTGTTTGTGAAAAAAATTTTATTCATTATTATTCTCCTTTAATCTAACATTATAGTTATGATTGGTACGATATTGTACTCAGTAGTTGTATTTATTGGCGCTTTTATAACAACACTCTCACCATTTTTTGTAATATTTTCAAATGTAGTTGAAGTTTCTGTTGTTGTTGATATGAAAGAATAATTATTAGCAAAATGCGTTAAATAATTTCTTGCATACATATCAAAATATTTTAAGTTATGATTTGTATTAGTATTGTTTGTTAATAATATTTCTTTTTCATAATTTGAAAAATTTAAATAAATATTATTATATACATCAAGTATTTCATTAGTGATAGCTAGACTATCTGTACTTTGTGTAGTAAATTTTATTGATTCTTCTAACATTAATGTATAACATGATCCATTTTGTTCTAATAAAGTCCAATTCATTCCACCAAATTGATATACTACACCATCTTCTGGTGTTTCAAATGTTTTTTCTATAACTTTAATATAGATTGTTACATTATCATTAATTAAATAGTTTATTAATGTTGATGCTGATACATCTTTATTATATTCAACATTATATTCAGCATCTAAATACATTTCATATTTGATTGAATCATCATTTAAATTTAAATCAAATTCTAATGATGTTGATTCTATTGTAAATGTTTCTTTATTATCATAAGAAGTATTTAACATTGAATATTTAACTGTATATTCTTTTGCTTCCCATCCAGCATATAAATCTATATTTCCATATGATTTAGTATTTATTTGTGTTATTTCAGTTTTATATGTTTCTTCTAAATACCATCCAGCAAAGTTATAATGTTCTTTATAAGGATCTTCTAAAGTAATTGTATCACTATTTATATTATAACTATTTACATTTAAAACATTATTATATGCATCTTTTAAATTATGATAACTAATCGTATATTCAATTGGTTTATATTGAGCAGTAAGTGTCATATTTTCTTTAACTGTATTGTTACTAAAATTCCATAATTCACCTTTGTAATACCACCCTATAAATTCATATCCTTTAAGAGTTGGTGAATTAACTGAAGAAATTAAACTTCCTTCTTGATATATTTGAAATATATTTATTATAGCTGTTCCACCATTTAAATCAAATGTTACATTATATAATTGTTTAATAATTAAATTACCTTTTAGTAAATCGTCACACCATTCAGTATAAGAACCACTATACCAAGTATTTTCTAATAAGTATTCTTCATACATAAAATATAATGTATTATTAAATAATTTATAAAATTCTTCTTCTTCTTTTTCAGTATTTAAAATTTTCCATATTTCATAAGTTGAAAATTCATTATCTTCTGTTACATCAATTAATGTATACCAAATATTTGTTGAAATATTTTCTGAATAAATCCATTGTAATTCAGTTTCGTTTATTCTTAATACTATTACATCTTCTTTATTTTCAGAATACCAATTATCATACGATTTTGTATATCCAGACTTTAATGCTAAATCATATATTAGTTCTTTATTACTAACACTAGAATCTCCATCTCTCATACTTAAAAGCACAAAATTAGATAATAAAATAAATACTGGAATTAATATACATACTAACAATATTTTTATATCTATTTTCTTCTTCATAATTTCGTCCTCCTTTTTTAAATATTTTACCATTTTAATATAATTTTGTCGATATTTTATAATTTTTATTGTAAGCGTTCAAAATAAGACGCCTTTTTTGAGAACTATATATTTGTTATACTATAAATGAAAATATAGGAGGTTTAAAATGGCAACTGAAATGAAAATACTAGAGGAATGGAAAACTA
>JAWXUE010000042.1:0-7780 GCA_044432925.1 bacterium
ATAAAAAACTAGAGAACTTAATCTCTAGTTTTTAATATTATTTTTGTGTGCTATAAGTTACTTTACAGTTATTTGGATTCCATGAAGAAGACCAAGTATCTGGTGCTATAGCCTCAGGTATTGCAGCAAATATTTGTAAATAATAACAACCACTAAATACGTTACTTCCAATTGTAATAGTATTAATTGGAATATATATTTCTTTTAATGAAGTACAATTAGTAAAAGCATTATTATTGATAGTTGTTATTGTAGTAGGTAAATCAGCTGTTTCTAAAGATGTACATCCTGAGAATGCATATGTCCCGATTGTAGTTACACCTTCAGGTAAAACAATGCTTTCTAACGAGTAGCAATTATTAAATGAATAACTTTCAATAACAGTAACTCCTGTAGGAATATTAATTGTTTTTAAACTAAAACAATTTTTAAATGCTGATGAATTAATAGTAGTTACTGTATCTGGTAATACTACTTCAGTTAATGAATAACATTCTGAAAATGCTGATGCGGCAATTGTAATTAATGATGTATTAAAATCAAATGTTTCTAATTTAGCACATCCTGAAAATGAATTAGCACCAATAGTTATTACACTCGCTCCTAATTTTACAGACTCTAATGAATTACATCCATAAAATGCATATTCATTAACTGTTGTTACTTTATCTGTAACTTCAATGTTTGTTAATGAAATACAATTTCTAAATATATAATTTTGAAGTACAATTAAATTATTAGGGATATTGATTGATTCAAGTGAAGTACATCCATCAAATGCGTATGTACCTATTAAACTTGTTTCATCACTTAATAATGCAGTTTTTAATGTACGGCAATTTTGAAATCCATAATTTCCAATTGATGTTTTACTTTCAGATAAATCTAATGATTTTAAATTAACACAATTCTGAAATGCATAATTTTCAATTGATGTTAATGATTTAGGCATTGAAATATATTCTAATGAATAACAATTTTCAAAAGCATATGTTTTAATAGTAGTTAATGTATCTGGTAATACAACAGTTTTTATTGCACCTTTATTTCTAAAAGCACTTGTATTAATGACTGTTACATCATAATTAATACTATTATATGTATAAGTAGATGGTACATTCACTTTTGTAATGTATTCTTCTTCATACATAGAATTAGCATCTAAGTTTAATGAACTTAATGTTGCATATTGTCCTGATATTGTAAAATTAAATAACCCTTCTGGTGAAGTGAAATCTTCAATGTTTGTATCAGTATTTGTTTCTGGTGTTTCTGGTGTTGATGGTGTTTCTGGTGTTTCTTCAGTACTACAACCAAATAAGCTTAATGATAAGCATAAAAATAATAATAGTGTTGTTATTTTTTTCATTATTAAATCCTCCGTTTTTCAACATATTATAACATAATTTGCAATATTGTACAATGAATAAGAAAAAAACTAGAGAACTTAATCTCTAGTTTTTTGATATTTGTTTTTTTAGTTCAGTAAAATAATCTTTATAGATTTCAAATAATTCTTCATCAGAATAATTACCTGAATCAGTTTTTTTCATTACTTCTTCTAATAAATTAACGTCAATCCCTTGTACATTTAATTCTTTTTCATTGTTTCCCATTTTACACACTCCTTAATTTTATATCTTATTATAGCATTAAACACATTTTTAGACAATTAAAGATAATTATTTATTTAAATAATATTTTATAATTGTTTTATTTTTATATTATTATTATAATATTTATGTTGATTTATGTATTAAGTAAAACCTTACAATTTACTTAGTATAACATATAAAATTAAATAATATGCGTTGTAAGGAGTCTAGTAATAATAAATTTCATTCATAAATTTTTTTTATTTTTAAACGAAAGTAGAAAATAATTTTTTTAATACTTAAGCCATACCATTGTTCTTCCTTCATTTAAAGGATCTGGATACATTTTTGAAATATAATTACAATTTAAATTCCTTTTATTTTTCAAAAAATCTTTTAAAGTAGTTCCTCTATTATATCCATGCACTATTTCAAAAAAATAGATATCATTTTTTAACATTTCCATTACAAATCTTTGTATCTTTGTTTTTGCTAAATCCTTTGAATCATTATGCAAATCTAGTACTGTACACATATTTTCACCTTTAAAACTTCACGTTTCCCTTTCTGTATTTTTTATTATAAATATCTTTTTTTATAATTTGACATATCGATTTTAGGGTTATTAAATAAAACTCTAAAATCATCTTCATATACATTCCCTAACATTCCACAGTTAAAGTTACAATATACTTGTCCTACTGAATTTACTATTAAATAACTTGATTCCATCGATATAGCACTTTCTATAACAGGGTTATATTTTTTATATTTTTCAACTGCATCAGTAAATTCTTTATCTGTAATTTTATTTTTTATAGCACTTTCATTAAAACTACCTACTATTTTCATTTGGAAAATTTTCAATCTATCTACCTTCACTTTATTTAATAACGAACTAATATCATCTTCTAAATTTGTTTTTAATAAACATTTATTTATTTTTAAAGAAATGCCATTTTCATTAATACATTTACATAAATCAATAAGTTGCTCTTCATTTAATACATTTTTCTTGCAATGTCTCCCTAAAGAAATATTAGTATTGTCTTTTAATGAATCTACACTGATACCAATTGTTTTAATTTTATCCTTATTTAAATTAATGAATTCCTTTGTTAACAAACTACCGTTAGTAACTATTGAAACATCAATTCCTTTACGATTTATGTAATCTATTATATTTTGTAAATTTTTTGATAAAAATATTTCTCCACCAACTAAATTTATTCTTCCTGTAATTCCTTTTGAATTATAATAAATTTTGATTTTATCTACTGTAAGACATATATCTTCAAAAGATAATTCTTTATTTTCCTTATGAGCAAAACAATGATGACATTTGTAATTACAATTATCAATGAAATGTAAATTTACTACATCTATTACATTATCATTTATCAAATAATCAGTCACAGTTGTTTTACCTGTACCAGCTTTACCCATAATACACACGATATCACCATGAGAAAGTTCCAATACTTTTTTATATAGTTGTACTATATCTTCGTTTTCCTCTATTTTGTTTGTTGTATTACATATTATGTCATATTTAAAATCAACATTAAAATCACTATTATCTTTTTTATCACGATCTTCAAATTCTATTTCATTACTATCAATAGCATTACGTGCAAAATATCTTTCTTTTCTTACTTCTTTAGGCACTTCAAGTAATACACAATAAACTTTGCATCCTGTCCCTTCAAATCTTTGCTTAATTTCATTTGCGCCTGCTGTTTCTACTATAGTAACATTGATTGCATCATTTACGATTTCATCTAAATCAATTCCATAATGTTTTGGTACTGCACCATCATAAAATGCTTTTGAAATTATATTCTTACTATTAAATGTTTCTAAATCAATGAAATGATAATCTACACCATCTATTTCATTATTTCTTTTTTTTCTTGTTGTTGAACTTACCACTTTTTTAAATTTTTTCATATATTTTCTCCTTAATATAAACATTTAACTTCTCTGACAAATATAATTTTACTTGTTTTAACATTGTTATTCAATAATTTTACGATGAATTATACAAATAAAATAAAGTAAATCAAAATAAAAAAGCACACAAACATAGAGTTAAATTAGTTAAAATATCTATTTATTGTTTAATATTACAATTTTTAATTTTACAAAAAGCACACTTTTATGTATAATGTATTCGTAACGAGGAGGTTTTATTTATGAAAGATAATAAAGAAAAAAAGGTTCCACCAAGAATAAGTATTAGTATAAGCTCTTTTGTGACTACTATCTTAGAGGATGATATTGTATGTTTTGGGAAATTGTCTCATCATTTAAATCAAACAAGATCATCATCCACTTTCTTTTCATATATACTTGATTTATTATTAAAGAATACAAAAGATTTATTAGATTTAATATTTGATGAGTTTCATATAGATTACAATAATATAAATGATCCGAAAATGCATATGTTATTGGAAATACAACATAAAAATATAATAAAAAGATTACATTCTTTAACTAACAGTAAAAATACAACTAAAATTAATATCTCATTAAAAAATGCAAGTATTTCTAATATTGAAAATAAATACAAAAAAGAATTCTTTTATCCTACTAATTCAAAATTTATCAATTCTAAAGAAATAATAGTTTCAGAAAATGAAGCATTAAAAGAAATAAATGATATATTAAAAAAAATTATTAAAAGTCCTAATTCGTATATTAGATTTTATATGGAGTATTATAGTACATTAAATTATGCAGAAAGAGAGTTAATACATTGTTACGAAAACCACAATAAGTTAAGAATGATATGTGACAAAGATAATAATATGATTTCTTTAACTACTAAATTAAACTTTTTAGATGGTCGATATGACATTGCCCCATATAAAATAATATGTAATTCAACTAATACTCACTATTATCTTATAGGTAAATTAATATCTTGTAGAAATCATAATAAAAACAATGAACCCAACACACCAAATTTAGCATCACATAAATTCTTTTCTGTAAGAATTGCCGAAATAGAATCTATTAAAGAATATGAAACTTCCGAATATATAAGTTCTGAAGATAAAGAGATTTTTGATGAACTTATAACTTGTAAACATATAGCATATTCATCGTATGAAAATATTAGTATTTCTATAAAATTCCCTGAAAAAAGTTTGAAGAAATTTCATAGTGAACCTTACGGTAGACCTAAATTCAAAGTAGAGAATAAAGATGAAGATAATATGACTATATATGTTATTGAATGCCCTATGTTACAAGCTGTTGAATACTTTTCTAAATTCATTCAAAGATATGAAATAATAAAAGATGAAATTGGTATTAAATTTGACAATGCTTTAAATGAACGTTTTGAGTTAATACAAAAAGCTAGAGATTAATGAATAAGAAGAAACTCATAACATTACAATCTTTAAAAATCATTTACCAACAACGTTTTAAAGGATTTTTTATTAGTATTCTTCTTTAATATATTAATTTGATTTTCTATACTTTTGAATACTCACTTTTATATACCTTTTCTTCATCTTCACTTGATAATCTTACGTATACTGTTGCATTCATTTTATTTTACTTCTTATAGTTTGCTATTTACATTTTATCATAATTATGATACTTTAATGATAGAGGTGATTAAGTTGAATAATATTAGACCAATTTCAGATTTAAGAAATAAATTTACTGAAATATCTAAAACTGTCCATGAGACAGGTGAACCGATATTCCTAACAAAAAATGGTTATGGTGATATGGTTGTTATGAGTATGGAAACATATAAAAGTATGCAGTTTGATATCGAGATTAACACTAAGTTAAGGGAAGCTGAACGTGAAATAAAATCTAATACAAAGAAATATTCTTTAGATGAACTTGATGAAAAATTTAATGAATATTTATGAAATATGTAATTAATTTACTTGCTGCTGCTTTTAAAGATTTAGATGATATCAAATTCTATTATGATGTGGAACTAAAGAATAAAGAAGCTTATGGTATTTTTTATAAAAAATTTCACACTTCTATTTCATTACTAAGTTTCACTCCATATATGTATAAAGAATATGATAGATACAAAGGTGATGTTCAATTTAGAATGTTAGTAATTAAAAAGTATTTAATATTTTATTACATAGATGAATCTAATACAGAAGTGAACATAGCAAGAGTTATTTACAGTAAAAGAGAATCTGATATGGAACTAACTACTACTATTTTACAAGAAGAATCAGTTGAATACACAACAAAGTAAGAAAGTAAATTTACTTTCTTATTTTTTTATAAAAAGTTCTTATATCAAAATATGATATCTCTAAAAGTTCTAAATAATGAGACCGTGTTAATTTTCTACACAGTGTCTAAAAAGTTTGATATTGTAAATAAAATCGGCTCATTGAATGAAGATTAGAGTTAGAAAATCCTTTACCAACAACGTTTTAAAGATATTATTGTTAGCATCTTCTAACAGTTTATTTAATCTGTTTCTATACTTTTGAATACTCACTTTTATATAACTTATCTTCATCTTCTCTTGATTCCCTTACGTATATTGCTGTATTCATTTTATTTTACTTCTTTTCGAAATATAGGTTGTATTTATCCTAGTTTTAGTATATACTATATTTGAGGTGATTAATATGACAATTAGAACAGAAATGATTGTTGGGATGACTGATGCAAATCAAAACTTCTCAAAAGTAGTAAAAGTTGTTGATGAAAATGGTATGGCAGTTATTGTTAAAAATAACAAACCAAAATATGTATTAGTAGATTTTAATGAGTATGATGAATTTGAAGCATATAGAATGCATAGAGCTAAACTTATTCAAGAAATTGGTGATGCTATATTAGAAGAAAACGATGAAGCATTTAAGGAGTTGGCTAAATGATATTTTTAAGTATTCATGACATCATTGAATTTCAAGGAAAGACTATTGATAAGCATGGTGGTGAACATGGAGTTAGAGATATTACATTATTGCAATCAGCTGTTGCTAGCGCACTAGCTACTTTTGATGGTGAAGATTTATTTCCTACTATGATTGAAAAAGCAGCAAGATTAGGATATGGAATTGTTTCATACCATCCATTTATAGATGGAAATAAAAGAATTGGTGTCTGGGTTATGCTAGCAACACTAAGATTAAATAATATCATAATTACATATACAAAAGATGAATTAGTATCATTTGGTCTTGGTATAGCAAGTGGATCATTACAATATGAAGATATTCTTGATTGGATAAAATTTCATTTATCAAACTAACATAAATAGAAAGCAAATTTGCTTTCTTATTTTTATTTCATTAACTCAACCATTATTCCAAATATACTTCTTTTTTCTATTTCTTCATTATATATTAAATCAAATACACCTAATTCTTTATCATCGTAATAAACAATAATCTTTGCTTCTTCATTATGTTTATCACTATATATTAATTCATATCTTATTTCTTTTAAATCATCATTTTTATTTTTTAATACAGATATATCTTCTTTTGTAGTTAAATAAAAATAATTAGGTTTATATAATAAACTATTAAATTCTATTAATACTTCACCATTAGGAATAATAACTTCTTTTTGATATGTTGTAAAACCATAATTTAATAATTCTACTGTTTCAGTATTTCTAGATAAAGATGTAGCATATCCCATAACAACACTTATTAGTCTCATATCACCTTTTAACATAGTAGCTGATAAACAATAACCACCTGTAGAGATGTATCCTGTTTTGTGTTGTTTATCCGCAAAGGTTATAAAATAAATATACCGGACATTGTCCGGTATATTGTTTATTTAATATTATTTATTATTTCTATATATTCATCTAATCTTTTTTCTACTAACAATAAAATCATATTATAAAATTTTGTTATATCATTTTTACTTGCATATTCATCTAAAGCCTCATAATATTCTAATCTATCATTTACAGATATAGAGATTGGTGGGAATCCATTTAACATTAATTGATAATTCATTATTAATCTGGATGTTCTACCATTACCATCAATAAATGGATGAATACGTACAAACTCTGCATGTGTCCAAGCAGCATATTCTACTGGGTTCATACTAACATTATCTGATTTATAATAAAAATCTTTAATTTGATTAAACATATTTTGCCCCATTGGAGGTTTATGTGATGCTCCAGTTATAATAACAGGTTCGTTTCT
>JAWXUE010000043.1:0-7775 GCA_044432925.1 bacterium
AAAAACGAAAAAATGGAGGATTTACAATTATGGCAGTAGTTTCAATGAAAGAACTATTAGAATCAGGTGTTCATTTCGGACACGCAACAAGAAGATGGAACCCAAAAATGGCGAAATACATCTTTACAGCAAGACAAGGTATTTATATCATTGACTTACAAAAAACAGCAAATGAAATCGAAGCGAATTACAAAGTTTTATTTGACATCGCACAAAAAGGTGGAAAAGTATTATTTGTAGGAACTAAGAAACAAGCTCAAGAAGCTGTTAAAGAAGAAGCATTAAGAAGTGGTCAATTCTATGTTGATCAAAGATGGTTAGGTGGAACATTAACTAACTTCAAAACAATCAAAAGAAGAATCAAAAGATTAAAAGATTTATATAAAATGGAAGAAGACGGAACATTCGCTCTTTTACCTAAAAAAGAAGTTATTCAATTAAAACATGAGAGAGAAAAATTAGAAAAATTCTTAGGTGGAATTAAAAACATGACTGACGTGCCTCAAGCATTATTCATCGTTGACCCACGTAAAGAACATATCGCTATTTTAGAAGCAAGAAAATTAAACATTCCTGTATTTGGAATTGTTGATACTAACTGTGATCCAGATGCTGTTGATTATGTAATCCCAGCTAATGATGATGCAATTAGAGCTGTTAAATTAGTAACTAAAGTTATGGCTAACGCTGTAATCGAAGCAAATGGTGGAGTTGTTGAAAAATCTGAAGGTGCTGAAGTGATTAACTTAGAAGAAGAAATCAAAAAGCAAGAAGAAAGAAAAAAAGCTTACCAAAATAAAAAACCTTATAATAACAATAGACCAAATGGTAACAATAGACCAAATGGTAATGGTAATAATAGACCATATACTCCTAGAGCTCCTAAAGCTCCAGAATCTAAATAATAAAATCGGAGGAATTAATTATGTCAACTGTTAAAGTTACACCAGCAATGGTTAAAGAATTAAGAGAAAAATCGTCTGCAGGAATGTTAGATTGTAAAAATGCATTAGAAGCATGTAATGGTGATATCAACGAATCAATGAAATGGTTACGTGAAAAAGGTATCTCTAAAGCTGAGAAAAAAGCTGGAAGAGTTGCTGCTGAAGGATTATGTAATGCAATTGCTAATGGAAATGAATTAGTTACTTATGAAGTAAACTGTGAAACAGATTTCGTTGCTAAAAACGAAAACTTCGTTGCATTAGTAAATAAAATCGGTGCTGCTTTAGTTAATTCAAAAGCTGCTAACGATGAAGAAGCTTTAAAATTAGAAATCGATGGAAAATCTATTTATGAAATTTTATTAGAAGCTACTGCTGGTGGTTTAGGTGAAAAAATTTCTTTAAGAAGAGTTCAAAGATTTACTAAAAATTCAAATGAATCATTTGGTATTTACAAACACCAAGGTGGAAGAATCGTATCTGTAGTTACTGTTGAAGGTGACTTACCAGAGGTTGCATTAAATGTAGCTGTTCACGTTGTTTCATCTAACCCTAAATTCATCTCTAGAGAACAAGTTGATCAAGATGTTTTAGCAAAAGAAAGAGAAGTAATTTTAAACGAAGCTATGAATGAAAATGCTACAGCTGCTAAACCAAAACCTGCTAATATCGTTGAAAAAATGGTAGAAGGTAGAGTTAATAAATATTTACAAGAAAGCTGCTTAGTAGATCAAGATTTCATTATCGATCCTAACCAAAAAGTTGGTCAATTCGTTGCAAGTAACAAGTCTAAAATTGTTGCTGTTGTTCGTGTTGAAGTAGGAGAAGGAATTGAAAAAGAAGTAGTTGATTTTGCTGCAGAAGTTGCTGCGCAAGTTAAAGCTGCTTAATAGATAACTAGGAAGGGGTTTTTCTCCTTCCTTTTTTTCAAAAATTAAAGAAAGAGACGGTAATTTGTATGTATAAACGTGTACTTTTAAAAATGAGTGGCGAAGCTTTAAAAGGCCCTCAAGGATATGGAATTGATCCTAAAACAGTTTTAGATTTTGCTCAGCAAATTAAAGCTGTACATGATAAAAAAATAAGTGTAGGAATAGTTGTTGGTGGGGGTAATATCTTTAGAGGTAAGACTGCTGAAGGTCTTGGTATGGATAGAGCTCAAGCTGATTATATGGGTATGCTTGCAACTGTTATGAATGGATTAGCAGTACAAGATGCTTTGGAATCTGTTGGTGTTCCTACTAGAGTTATGTCGGCATTAACAATTGATTCTGTTTGTGAACCTTATATTAGAAGAAGAGCAATCAGACATTTAGATAAAGGTAGAGTTTGTATTTTCGTTGGAGGATTAGGTTCACCTTACTTCTCAACAGATACTGCTTCTGTATTAAGAGCTACTGAAATTGGCGCTGAAGTTGTATTAATGGCAAAAAATGGTGTAGAGGGTGTTTATAATAAAGATCCTAGAACTAATGCTGATGCTAAATTATACAAAGAATTAAGTTTCAAAGAAGTGATCGAACAAAACTTACAAGTTATGGATATAACAGCAGCATCTTTATGTAAAGATAACGGTGTTGAATTAGTTGTATTTAATATGAATGAAAATGGTAATATTTTAAAAGCTTGTTCTGGCGATAAAATAGGTACTATTGTTAAATAAGGAGAAAAAATATGGCAGATATGATTTTATTAGAAGCTGAAGAAAGAATGCAAAAATCAATTGACAGTTATCAAAGAGAATTAAATAGTGTTCGTACAGGTAGAGCAAATCCACAATTATTAGATAGTATTATGATTGATTATTATGGAACTCCGACTCCTGTAAAACAAGTTGCTAACGTTTCAGTACCTGAGGCTTCGCAATTATTAATTAAACCTTTCGATAAGTCTGTGTTAAAAGATATCGAGTCAGCGATTAATGCTTCTGATTTAGGTTTAACACCTCAAAATGATGGTAGTTCTATTCGTTTAGTATTACCTCAAATGACTACTGAACGTCGTCAAGAGTTAGTAAAAAAAGTTACTAAGTCACAAGAAGGTGCTAAAGTTGCAGTTAGAAATGTTAGAAGAGATTGTAATGATGATTTAAAGAAATTAGATTTACCTGAAGATGACTTAAAAGGATATTTAGATGATGTTCAAAAGTTAACTGACAAATTTGTTGCTGAAGTTGAAAAAATTACAGCAATTAAAGAAAAAGAATTATTAACTATATAATTTTAACTAGAGTAATGTTTATTACTCTAGTTTTTCTTTAATTTTTGGTGTTAATATGATATAATTTACATATAATTTATAAAGGTGTGATAAAATGAATAAAGAAATTATAATTCCAAAACATGTAGCAATAATTTTAGATGGAAATGGAAGATGGGCTAAACAAAGAGGATTACCTAGAAATTTAGGCCATAGAAAAGGTGCACTAAATTTAAGGGATATTACAAATAGTGCAAATAAATTAGGGGTAAAACAATTAACAGTTTATGCATTTAGTACAGAAAATTGGAATAGACCTAAACAAGAAGTTGATTATTTAATGAAAACACCTATTAAATATTATAAAAAATATAAAGATAAAATTGTTAAGATAAATGTAAAAGTAACTTTTATAGGTAGAAGAGATAGATTCTCTAGTGAGTTCTTACAATGTATGGAAGAAATAGAAGATTTAACAAAAAGTAGTACAGGTATAAATTTAAATATAGCTATTGATTATGGTTCGAAAAATGAAATCGTAACTGCGATTAAAGAAATAGCAACAGATGTTAAAACTAATAAATTAACTATCGATGAAATAGATGAAAAAATTGTTGATGAACATTTATTTACAAAAGGGATGTATCCAATTGATTTATTGATTAGAACAAGTGGAGAAGT
Organism: bacterium; assembly: GCA_044432925.1. Classification (GTDB taxonomy): domain Bacteria; phylum Bacillota_I; class Bacilli_A; order Acholeplasmatales; family Anaeroplasmataceae; genus JAWXUE01. The sequence goes on from JAWXUE010000043.1 coordinate 3,825, forward strand.
TAGATTAAGTAATTACTTATTATGGCAATTAGCTTATAGTGAATTTTATTTTACGAAAACTTATTGGCCGGATTTTAATGAGGCTGAATTATTAGAAGCAATAAAATCTTATCAAAAAAGAGAAAGAAGATTTGGAGGATTAAAAAAATGAAACAAAGAACAATAACAGGTTTTTTCTTATATATAATTTTAGCGCCGTTATTAATTTTTGATGTAATGGAAATATTATTTCAATTAGTAATGGGTGGATTTGTTGTAGTAGCTGCATTAGAATTAATTTCTATGTATGAAAAAGAAAAGAAATTTAGCATTCCTATTAAAGCGTTGATGACAATATGTCCTTTAGCGTTATTTGGAAGTTTAATGTATGTTGTACATCAAGATACAATTTCGTATACGATACCATTTGCAGTTATATTATTGAATGTATTTGTGTTATTTTGTGCTACTATATTTACTGAGTTTGATGGGAAAGATATAGTTAAAGCTGTATTTGTAATGTTGTATGCTGGGTTAGGTGTATCATCATTAGTTATGATAAGAGCATATAATCCTGATTTAATCTTATATTTATTTTTAATTACTTCTACAACTGATTCATTTGCATTCTTCTGTGGATTAGCTTTTGGTAAACATAAAATGGCTCCGGTAATTTCTCCTAAGAAAACTTGGGAAGGTGCTATAGGTGGAAGTATTTGTGGTGCTATTGTTGGGAGTTGTTTTGCATTATTCTTCGGATTAACAAGTGCAAATATATTTGCTAGCAGTTTTGGTGATGGTACATTATACACTTCAATTCTTATTATTTTATTAACATTAGTGTGTACAGTTGTTTCTCAAATGGGAGATTTAGTTGCATCAAAATTAAAAAGAACTTATCAATTAAAAGATTTTGGTAAAATTTTCCCAGGACATGGTGGAGTTTTAGATAGATTTGATTCAGCTATTTTCTTAGCTATTTTCTTATTTATTTTCACTCTATTAACGATGTAATATGAAAAAAATTATAATATTAGGTTCTTGTGGTTCTATTGGTACTCAAACTTTAGATATATTATCAGAAACAAATAGCGATTTTAAAATAGAAGCGATATCAATTGGTAGAGACTTAGATTTAGCAAGAAATATAATAAAAAAATATTCACCTAACTTAGTGTGTGCTAGGACTAAAGAGCATAAAGAAATTTTAGAAAATGAATTTAACAACAAATTTGTTTATGGTGATGAAGGTTTAATTGAAGTAGCGTGTTACAAAAAAGAAGAAGAAATATTGTTAGTTTCTGCTTTAGTTGGAAGTGCTGGTTTAAAGCCAACTGTAGAAGCTATTAAAATAAAAAGAAACATAGCATTAGCTAATAAAGAAACATTGGTAATGGCTGGTGACATTGTAATGGACTTAGCTAGAAAGAAAAATGTTAAGATATTACCGTTAGATAGTGAACATTCTGCTATTTGGCAATGTTTGTCAGGCGAAAAAATCAATGAAGTAAAAAAAATGATTATAACAGCATCGGGTGGTGCATTAAGAGATATTTGTTTAGATGAATTAGAAAATGTTTCTTTAGAACAAGTGCTTAATCACCCTAACTGGTCTATGGGTAAAAAAATAACAGTTGATTCGGCTACTATGATGAATAAAGGATTTGAAGTTATTGAAGCACATCATTTATTTAATATAGATTATAAAAAAATTGAAACTATAATGCATAAAGAAAGTATAATACATTCAATGGTTGAATTTGTTGATGGGCAAATAAAAGCTCAAATAGGACCGCATAATATGAAACTTCCAATTATATATGCTATAAATTACCCTAATAGAGTATCGACTAATGTTGAGTCTTTAGATTTTGTTAAAATGAAATCTTTAAATTTTAAAGAATTATCTTTTGAAAGATTTAATTGTTTAAGATTAGCGTATTTAGCAGGGGAAAAAGGAAATATATACCCTACAGTATTAAATGCAGCTAATGAAGCTTGTGTTGAATTATTTTTAAATAATAAAATAAAGTTTTGTATGATTGATAAAATCATAGAAAGTTATGTTACAACATATAATACTATTGATAATATTACAATAGAAAAAATTATAGAAGTTGATAATCAAATAAAAAAAGAAATATTTGATAAATATGGAGATGAGAAATAGTGATTGAATTTATAGTTGCGCTTGTTGCGTTTGGATTTGTATTAGGATTACTTGTTACTCTACACGAATTAGGACATTTCTATTTCGCTAAAAAAGCTGGAATATTGTGTTCGGAATTTGCAATAGGGATGGGTCCTGTAATTTATAAAGTTAAAAAAGGTGAAACCTATTATTCGATTAGAGCTTTACCTATAGGTGGATTTGTATCTATGGCAGGAGAAGATTTGAATGAAAATTTAGTTCAACCTGGTATGGAAATTTCAATTATAACAGAAAATAATTTAATTAGTGAAATTATAATGACACCAAAAGTAGAAGGTATGATTAAAGGTAGTGTTGTAAGTAGAGATTTGTATGGTAAAGATACATCAGATTTATACATTGAGTTAAATATAAATGGAGAAAATACTAAATATAATATAGCAGATGAGTGTTATTATGTTGTTTCTCAAAACCAAAAGATGTTATTAGCACCATATGATAGATGTTTTGAATCAAAAACGTTACTACAAAGATTTTTAACAATTGTTGCTGGACCGATAATGAATTTAGTATTAGCTTTTGCAATATTTTTAGTAGTTGGATTAGCAACTGGAGTTCCTACTAATGATAACATTATAGGTACAGTTTCAACTAATACCGCAAAATTATTTTTACAAGAAAATGATGAAATAATTAAAATTGGTAATTACGAAATTACAAATTGGGATGATATTGGTGATGCCATGAGTGTTTTACAAGATCAAGGCTCAGAATACATTCCTATGATTGTTATTAGAGAAGGAAAAGAAGTGGAAGTTGATGTTAAGGCTACTATACAAATCACTTCAGTAGGTATAACTAATTTAAATGTAGAAGAATATACTTTAGATAAAGGTATTGTTTTAGGGGAAATTGCATCTGGTAATAAAGCGGCTGAAGCTGGTTTGAAAAAAGATGATATTTTGTTAAAAGTTATAATTAATGATGTCCCACATGAAATAGATAGTTGGAAAGATATCATGGTCTTATTTGGTAATACTGATGAAGGGGATGCTGAATTTGTATACACTAGAGATGGAGTAGAGCATACTTCAAAAAAAGTTGAAATCTTCAATAAAGAAACACTTGAATCTATGAATGCAATTAATATTAGTTATTTAATTGGTATTTCACCTACAACTGAGTTTAGTTTTTTTGGTGGTATACAAAATGGTATATCATTAACTGTTTCAAATGCACTTATGATTTTTACAACACTAGGCCAAGTGCTTAATCCATCAGCTCAACTTGGGGTGAGTGATTTATCGGGACCTATTGGTATCTTTGCAGTTGTTCAAAGTTATTTAGATGCTGGGTTTGTTCCGTTCTTAAGTTTAATTGGAATGTTAAGTGTAAATTTATTTATTGTTAACTTATTACCTTTACCTGCATTAGATGGTGGAAGATTAGTTTTCTTAGCTTATGAAGCTATAACAAAAAAACCTGTTGATAAAAAAGTGGAAAACATAATAACTATGGCTGGTTTTGTTGTATTAATGGCTGTTATGTTATATGTAACTTTCAATGATTTATTAAGACTTTAATTTCAAAAAAGAGCAAACTTAAAAAGTTGCTCTTTTTTTTAACTTTTTTCAAAAAACAATTGACATCTACTATGAGAAGTGGTAAAATATAAAAGCACGTGAGTTTCATGTGCGTAGAATTATAGGTCTTTGAAAACTGAACAATGACGAATAAGCGAACAAATAACAAAACGCAATTTCGAAAGATAACAAAAGCAAACGAAATTGAGCATAAGAGAAAACAAAACATATTTACAT
>JAWXUE010000044.1:0-7706 GCA_044432925.1 bacterium
GTATAATATAAAAATATAATACATTGTATAATGATATCTCTGAATCAACATAAAAGTTTCTAATTAAATAAACATATAAAGCACCTATTACATAAAGGGGTACTAATGCTAATATACTTAAGTAAGGTATTTTCTTTTTATCTAAACTTATTAACAAAGTAAAAGGTATAAAACCAAGTATAAAACCAAATAAAGGATTAACAATATAAGAGAATCCTCCTCCTTGTGTAAATACTGGTATTCCTATTAAACCAATAATTATATAAGTTGTAACAACTATTAAAGTTTTCTTTGGTTTTAATAAGTATCCTATTAAAGCTAATGATAGTGTTTGAAGCGATAATTGACTAGCTCCTAAAGGGATTGTAAGTTTACTACAAAGTATTAATATTGCTAGCAACATTGCCATTAAAGTTAAGTCTTTAATTGTTATTTTATTCACATAATCACATCCTTATACGTTAAGTTTATCAAAAAATAGTTTTAATGTCAAACAATTTAATGAATTAAGGCCTTAATTCATTGACAAAATATCTCTGTATTGTAAAATATAATGTAGAGAAGAAAAAGATGTAAAAAGAGAATTTAAATAAAGAAGGTGTTTTATTATGGCATACGATATTGCTAAAATAATTAAAATGTTTGAAAATGCAAACATTGCTAAAATGGAATTAGAAGTAGATAATATAAAAATTAAATTAGAAAAAAATATAACTGAAGATAAAGAGGAAACTGTTGTAGTTTCTAAAGCTGAAGAAAAACAAAAAGAAGTACCTACAGGTGTTAGTGTTACATCTCCTGTAGTAGGTACATACTATGCTCAAAAATCTGTAGATAAACCACCATTTGTTACAAAAGGTTCTGTAGTTAAAAAAGGTGATGTATTATGTATCATCGAAGCTATGAAAGTAATGAACGAAGTAACAGCACCTGTATCAGGTACTATTCTTGAAGTGTATTCATCTAGTGAGTCATTAGTTGAATATGATCAAGTGTTATTTTTAATTGGTGAGTAATAATGATTAAAAAAGTTTTAGTTGCAAATCGTGGTGAGATTGCAGTAAGAATTATTAGAGCATGTAAAGAAATGAGAATAAAGACAGTAGCAGTTTATTCAACTGTAGATAAGAATTCACTTCATGTTATGTTAGCAGATGAGTCTTATTGTATTGGTGGAGCTAAAAGTAAAGATAGTTATTTAAATATGAGTAACATTATTAGTGTTGCTTGTTTATCTGGTTGTGATGCAATTCACCCAGGATATGGATTTTTATCTGAGAATGCTATGTTTGCACGTACTGTAGAAAGATGTGGATTAATTTTTATTGGTCCTAATCCTGATATAATCGAAAAAATGGGTAATAAAAGTATGGCAAGATCAACTATGATTGCTGCTTCGATACCTGTTATACCTGGAAGTGGTATTTTAAATACTTTAGAAGAAGCTAAAAAATTTGCTAAAAAGATAAAGTATCCTGTTTTATTAAAAGCATCTAATGGTGGTGGTGGAAAAGGAATGAGAGTCGTTCTTAAAGAAACTGAATTAGAAGATGCATACAATATTACTAAAGCAGAAGCTTTAGCTAATTTTGGTGATGATGAAATTTATATGGAAAAACTGTTAGTTGATCCTAAACATATAGAAGTACAAGTTGCATGTGATAAACATGGAAATGTTGTTCATTTATTTGAACGTGATTGTAGTATTCAAAGAAACAAACAAAAGTTGATTGAGGAGTCTCCTTGTACAACTTTATCTAAAGAATTAAAAGAGAAAATGTATGAAGCTGCTGTTAAAGCATGTCAATTCGTAAATTATGATAGTGTTGGTACTATTGAGTTTTTAGTTAAAGATAATGATTTTTATTTTATGGAAATGAATACTAGAATTCAAGTAGAGCATACTGTAACTGAAATGGTTACAGATATTGATTTAGTAAAAACACAAATTAGAATTTCTAGAAAAGAGCCTCTTCATTTTAAACAAGAAGATGTAAAGATTAATTCACATTGTATTGAATGTAGAATTAATGCTGAGGATCCTGATAACGGATTTAAACCAACTCCAGGTAAGATTACTGAAATCTTTTTACCAGGTGGTAAAGGTATTAGAATAGATGGTTCAATTTATGCACATTATGATGTGTCTCCATTTTATGATTCTATGTTACTAAAATTAATTGTATTTGCACCTACACGTTTAGAGTGTATTAGAAAATTAAGAGTAGCATTAGAAGAATTAATTATTGATGGTGTTAAAACAAATGTAGATTATCATTATATGATTTCATACATTAAATCATTTATTTCAGGTAATTATAATATTGGATTCGTTGAAAAATTAGCGAAGGAGACTGATGGCTTTGATAAAATCATTTCAGAATCGAAAGAAAACAGTAAATGATTTTAAAGATAATCTTAGAATAATTAAATATATCAAAGAAGATACTTATTTTAATCAAGATAGTAATGTACCAGATGATATGGTTGTATTATGTAAAAAATGTAATAACTCTATATTAACTGAATTATTAATTAATAATAAGTTTGTATGTCCTAAGTGTAGTCATCATCATAAAATAGGTGCTCATATAAGACTACAATTAACATTTGATAGTTTTGATGAACATGATAAATTTTTAAAAGAAAAAAGTTTTGCTTTTGATCAATATAAAAATAAAATTGAACAGTATAGAGAAAAAACAGATTTACTCGATGCTGTTATAACAGGAGTAGCAACACTAAATAAATCTAGTGTTGCTGTTGCTGTAATGGACTCATATTTCATGATGGGAAGTATGGGACAAACTGTAGGAGAAAAAATAACTAGATTAGTAGAATACGCTACAAAACATAATCTACCTTTAGTTATATTTTGTACATCAGGTGGAGCACGTATGCAAGAAGGTATTATATCTTTAATGCAAATGGCAAAAGTTTCTCAAGCTATTGCTATTCATAAACAAAAGAATTTATATGTAAGTGTTTTAACTCATCCTACTACAGGAGGAGTTAGTGCAAGTTTTGCATCACTTGGTGATATTACTATTGCTGAACCTAATTCATTAATTGGATTTGCTGGGAGAAGAGTTATTGAAAGAACAATAAATGTCCAACTTCCTGATGAGTTTCAAACTAGTGAATTTTTATTAGATAAAGGTTTTATTGATATGATAGTAGAAAGGGATAAGTTAAGAAATACTTTAGATAGTATTTTAAAACTTCACAATTATTAATATGAAAAAACTTACTGCTTGGGAAAGAGTATTAGCTGCTAGAGACATAAAAAGGCCTAAAGCAAGCCATTATCTGAATTCCCTATTTACTGATTTTGTAGAAATGCATGGAGATCAATATTACTCTGATGATAAATCAATGATTTGTGGTATTGGATTTTTTAATAATATTCCTGTTACTGTTTTAGCACAAGCTAAAGGTAGTGACACTACTGAAAATATCGAAAGAAACTTTGGTTCTAATAATCCAGAAGGGTTTAGAAAGTCATTAAGACTTGCTAAACAAGCTGAGAAATTTAATAGACCTATTATTACTATAGTAGATACTGCTGGGGCGTTTCCTGGTGTTGGAGCTGAGGAAAGAGGTCAATCTCGTGCAATAGCACAAAATATTTCTGAATTCTCTTCTTTAAAAGTACCAGTTATTTCAATAGTAATTGGGGAAGGTGGAAGTGGTGGAGCACTAGCATTAAGTGTTGCTAACAAAATTATCATGTTAGAGAATGCAATTTATTCTATTATTTCACCTGAGGGATTTACATCTATTTTATTTAAAGATACTATTAGAGTTGAAGAAGCAACTGATTTAATGGAACTTACTTCAAATTCTTTATTTGAAAAAGGTATTGTAGATAATATAGTTAGTGAATACTCAAATATTAATGATAACTTTGATAAAGTAATTAAAGATATAAAAAATATTATTAGCGCTTATTTATTAGAGTTTTCAACATTATCATCAGATGATATTGTAAAACAAAGATATAAAAAATTTAGAAAGATTGGTACTGATTACCAATCATAAAGGAGTAAACTATGATAGCTTTTTTATTTGCTGGGCAAGGTAGTCAATATCCTAATATGGGTAGTGACTTATATAACAACTTTGATGATGTTAAAGAAGTATTTAATAACATACCATCTAAGTTAAAAGAAATCTTATTAAGTGATAGTGAAGAAATTAACGATACACAATATGCACAACCTGCTATATTCTTAATTTCTTATTTATTAGCTTCTAAATTAAATGTTAAACCTGATTATGTTGCTGGATTATCATTAGGAGAATATTCCGCTTTATGTTATGCTAATGTATTTAGTTTTAATGATGGATTAGATATTACTTCTAAAAGAGGATTAATAATGAATAAAGCATTAGAAAATACTAATAGTGGAATGTATGCTGTTTTAGGTAGTGATGCAGAAACTATAAATAGTGTTGTTAGTAAGATTGATGGTGTTGAAGTTGCAAATTATAATTGTCCTGGACAAATTGTTATTACAGGTTATTTAGATAAATTAGAAGAAGCAGTAACCGAATTAACTAATTTAGGTGTAAGAAGATGTATTAAATTAAATGTATCTGGTGCATTTCATAGTAGTTTATTAGTTGATGCTTCTGTTGAATTAAGAGAAGTATTAAATGAATATAATTTTAATGATAAAGAAACTAAAGTTATATTTAATACATTAGGGACTGAATCAAATGAAGATGTTAAAGACTTACTACAAAATCAAATTAAATCAAGTGTTTTATTTGAACAAAGTATTGAGTATATGATCAACCAAGGAGTTACAACTTTTATTGAAATAGGTTCGAAAAACAATTTAAGTGGATTTGTTAAAAAGATTAATAGAGATGTAAAAATATTAAATGTATATGATTTTGAAACATTAAAGAAAGTAGGAGAAGAACTATGAAAGTAGCAATCGTAACAGGAAGTACAAGAGGAATTGGTAAAGCAATAGCAATCAACCTAGCAAAAGATGGATATAATGTAGTAATTAACTATAACTCAAGTGATGAGTTAGCTTTAGAAGTAAAAAAAGAATGTGATGTATATAATGAAGCTTTAATCGTTAAATGTAATATTGCATCATTTGATGATACTTTAAGTTTAGTTAATACAGTTATGGATAAATTTGGACAAATTGATTTATTAGTAAATAATGCTGGGATAACTCAAGATGGATTAGTTATGAGAATGAGTGAATCTCAATTTGATGATGTAATCAATGTAAACTTAAAAGGTGCATTCAATATGTGTAAACATGTATCAAAACATATGTTTAAACAAAGAAGTGGAAAAATTATTAACATGACTTCTGTTATTGGTTTAATTGGAAATGCTGGTCAAGCTAATTACGCTGCATCAAAAGGTGGAGTTATTGCTATGACTAAGTCTTTAGCAAAAGAATTTGCTGCAAGAGGAATTACTGTTAATGCAGTTGCTCCTGGGTTCATTGAAACTGATATGACAGATAAATTAAATGAAGAGCAAAAAGAAGCTATTGTAGCACATATTCCTTTAAAAAGAATTGGTACAAGTGATGATGTTGCTAATTTAGTTAATTTCTTAGCTTCAACTAATGCTGATTATATTACTGGACAAATATTCCAAGTAGATGGTGGGATGGTAATTTAATGAGAAGAGTAGTCGTTACAGCAGTAGGTACTGTTAATCCAATTGGAAATAATGTTGAAGATACATGGAAAGCAATCTTAAATAAAGAATGTGGTATTGAAGAAATGACACATATTAATATTGAAGATTTTAAAGTTAAATTAGGAGCTGAAGTTAAAAATTTAAATTTAGAAGATTATTTAGATCCTAAAGAAGTAAAGAATAATGATCGTTTTATTAACTTAGCATTAGTTGCTGCTCAAGAAGCAATGAGAAATGCTAAGTTAGATTTAGAAACTATTGATAAATCAAGATTTGGTGTTTTAGTAGCAAGTGGTATTGGTGGACTAAAAGGAATTCAAGAAACAGCGATTACTTGTCATGAACGTGGTCCTGGAAGAATTAGTCCATACTTTATACCTAAATCATTAATAAACCTTGCTCCTGGACAAATTGCTATTAAATATGGAGCAGAAGGATACGTGTCTAGTGTTGTAACAGCATGTGCTGCTGGGACGAATGCTATTGGAGATGCTTATTTAAGAATTTTAGCTAATCAAGAAGATGTTATTATTACAGGTAGTAGTGAAGCTTGTATGTGTGAAATAGGTATTGGTGGATTTCAATCAATGCGTGCATTATCATTAGAAACAGATAAAGCAAAAGCTAGTATGCCTTTTGATAAAGATAGATCTGGATTTGTAATGGGTGAAGGTGCTGCTATTTTAGTGTTAGAAGAATTAGAACATGCTAAAGCAAGAAATGCTACAATATTAGCTGAGGTAGTTGGGTATGGTTGTAGTTGTGATGCTTCACATATTACTGCTCCTAAGTTAGATGGTAGTGGTGGTGCTAGCGCAATTGCAAAAGCAATTAAAAGTGCTAATTTAAATCCTGAAGATATTACTTATTTCAATGCACATGGTACAAGTACTAAATTAAATGATGCAACAGAAACAAAAGCAATTAACTTAGTATTTAAAGATCATACTAAAAATTTATATGTTTCATCTACAAAAGGTAATACAGGACACTTATTAGGTGGTACTGGTTCTTTAGAAGCTATCTTCTGTATTAAAAGTTTACAAGAAAGCATTATTATTCCTACTATTAATACTTCAAATATTGATGAAGAAATTAATCTTAATTTACCGCTTGATTTTGTTAAAAAAGATTACACATATGCATTATCAAATTCTTTAGGTTTTGGTGGACATAACGCTTCAATAATATTCAAAAAATGGGATAACTAATGGAAATTATAACTTTTGATGAACTTGGTTCAACAAATGATTATCTAAAAGAATTTCATGAAAAGTATAATAGTGGTACTGTTATAAGAGCAATAAAACAAAGTAATGGCAGAGGACGTTTTGATCGTGTTTGGAATTCGAAAAAAGATTTAACATTTTCAATACTATTCAAAGAATCTTTACCTCATCATTTTATTGCACCTCTTACTATTAATCGTGTGTTGCAAACAAGTGGATTCAATTCTACAATCAAATGGCCTAATGATATTTTAGTAGATGGTATCAAGACTTGTGGTATTTTAATTGAAAAGATTTTTGTTAATAAAAAAAGTGTTGATATAGTAGGTATTGGAATTAATATTGAGAGAAGATCTGATTTTAATTATTTACATAAATATAAAAGAGTTAAACCAGCAAATATTTTAAAAGCTATTGTTAAATTATATTCTTTTTTCTGTACAATGAGTATTGATGAGTTAAGGGATTTATATATTTTAAATAGTAGCATTATCAATAAAGAAGTAGAGTATAATAATATGCATTATAAAGTTACTGATATTAATTCTAATGGAGAATTAATCATTTGTAATAATAATGAAAGTATTGTAGTAAATGCAAATGAAATTGATTATACAACAATGACAATAAAAAAATAATATAATCCCAAAGTTTAATAAACTTTGGGATTATATTATTTTCTTTTAGCAAAACTATATATTATTGGTAATAATATAAATATAGGATAAACTAAATATTCATAACTTTAGTTAATTATTGAAATACATCTACATATAAAGTATAATAAAAATATA
>JAWXUE010000045.1:0-7355 GCA_044432925.1 bacterium
ATAAAGGTAGGTGGTATAAATGAATGATTCTGTAAGACAAAATATTAGATCTATTTTAAGAAGTAAATTAGTAGGTAGAGAAAATAATACTAATAGACAAAATATAATTAATAATTTATCTATATCCGAATCTACTATTAAGGGATGGACTTCTCCTAGTAGTACAAATATACCATTAGCTGATGACCTTCCATTAATATGTGAAGTATTAGAAATAACTTTATACGAGTTATTCGGTATAGAATCTACTGAAGTATCTGTTAAAGAGAAACAGTTGTTAAATGCTTATTCTAAAGCTTCAGCTAAAGACATAGGAATTATCAATACAATATTAGATATTAAGTAATTTATGAAGAACATTTTTGTTCTTCTTTTTTTATAAACAAGATGAGTTTTCTCTCCTTTCTAAAACATCAAGTTTTTATGCATTAGTCCCCACGCGACGGGCTATTAGTATACGCCCGTCACGCGTGTGACTTTAAAAGCATAAAATTTAACTTGTTTTTTATTTTAATAATGTAATAAAATTCGTAAACTCATTTAATTACAATAAGATAGTATCTTATGTATGAGGATGTTTAGGGGACTTTTTACGTATTCTATTACATTTTGAATTTTATACTATCAAAAGGTGTCATTTTATAACTTTTATATGATAAAGCTAGGATAGAATAAAATTCAAAACTATTTTAAAATAATCCTACACATTATTACTCTACTTGTATTTTAGGTAAAATAAAAACCACTAAAATTAATTAGTGGTTTTTATACTTAATCTTCAAAAGTAATAATGTTTGATTCATCTTTAAGTTGAATGTTATTTTTTACAAACTCATATATTTCTTTTGGTATATTATATTTTTCAAATAATTTTTCATTTATCACAGCAATAGATTCAGACCACCATTTTTCTTTATAGTCTTGTAAAGGTATAGCACCAAATTTACCAGTACTATGTTGAGATGTTTTATTAACATATAGTAAAGCTCTAAAGAATTGTGTCATCATGTATTTAGCGTGTTTAGTAGATTCTTCATATGAATCAAATGAACCAGATTCCAAATAAGTTTCTGTACATATATTAGTCGGCTTACCAATAATTATGTTTGAGAATGCTCCACCTAAACCTGACTTTTCATCCATATTACCCCATGCATACGTAATAAATATTTTATACTTATTAAATGATTTAGAAACTTTAGGAGAACTAAAATCATCTTGAACATATCTAAATGTAAACTTGTTACCATATATTTTAATATCAGTGTCATTCAATTTTTCATTACTTAACTTTGTAAAATTAATATCTTTTTCATTAGTAAATAAATTCGTTTCTAAACCATAAGGCTTTCTTGATGAAGTAACTGTTTGAATAGATTTAAACCCTTCAATTTTTTGAATTATTTTATTTAATTCAAGAATTTGAGATGGTTTTTGTTCTAAATCTTCCACCCATAGTAATTTTTGAATAGTTTCATTCTCACCATTTGTTAAGATTTTTTGCATTCCATCTAATTTATTATCATATCCTTTTTTCCACATAATAATATTAACCCATTCTGCACCAGATACTTCCGGGAATACATTTTGTCTATTATCGATAAATATTATTTGTTTATCAGCTTTTATAATTTCATTATTTAATTTACTTAAATTATTTGCATTTTTGGGTTTTTGCCATCCTACAGGGAAAATTAAACTAACATGCTCTCCTAATTGGATTGAAGAAGCATAAAAATTAGGATAAATTTGCTGATGGTTTGTACCTTGATATGGTGGATTACCCACAATTGCATTAAACTTCACTTCTCCACTTCCTTTCTTAGACCAAAAGTTTTCACTTTTTACTTGTGAAATAAATTTTTCTTCTTTTTCTTTTAATTGCATTACTAAATCATTAAATGCATGTGTATTTAATTTTACATTTCTAAATCCACATAGTGTTCTTTTAGTAATTTGTCTTGCCATTTGTGTTTTACAAATAACATATATATTTTCAGTTAAAACTTTATCCCAAATTATATTCTTTTCATCTATAGATAATTGTTTATCTTCTTTTTCAACTAACTTTTGATACAAAGTGAATGTTAAATATAATGGGTACATTCCTGACTTAGAGTTTATTTCTAACAGTTTAGTTGGTGTAGTATTAAATATATCATTAGTATTATCTTTTTCAATATATCTTGGTTCATCTAATTCAATATTAAATGTTTCATCAAAGAAATTATATCCACCTATAGAATTACCCATATGCATGTTAACAACTCGCCACGGAGTTAAAACCGTTTCCTTATCCGGATTCTTAAAAGTAGAAAATAATTTAGTTAATTCTTTAATTCTTTCAATAGGATCTAGATTATCTGCATTTTTAGAAACTGCCCTTATTCTTCTACTTGCAGCTACAAAGATATCTTTATCGTAGTACTTTGAAAATTTTATAAATACATCTCTTGTTACACCTTTAGGCATAAATTCATCCCATGATGCGTCATCAAATAAATCTTTTTTAGCAAAATCTTCAACATTAAAATCTACGTCTATATCTTTATCCATACCATATACTAACAATGGTATTCTTATTGAGATAGCTCTTAAAATTGAAATAGCGGTATTTTTATTTTTCTTCTTTTCTTTTAACTCTTCTAATCTTTTTTTATCTTCTTCAGTTAATTGAGATTTTGGCTTCTTCTCAAGTTTTTTTGTTTGTTCATACTCTTCATTAGTAAAACCTTCATCATTGATTACAGCATCTTTACCACCTGATTTTTGTTTGTTCTCTCCAACAATTCGTTTAAGTTTTTCAAATTCTTCTAAGGCTACATTATCAAGTTTTAATAACTCATCATTATATAATCTAATATCATCAAACCCATTTTTTGCAACTCTTTCAGCATATGCTTTTTTTAGTTGTTGTAATAGTTCATTAACTTTGAATTCTTTCATATTAGACTGTTCTATTGCTATAACAGGACAGAAGTTTAAAAACTTATTTAATTGTGCTTGTGAATCAATCATAGCAGCTCCAGAAGTTTTCGATGATAGCTGGACTGATTCAGCAACCATCTTTAAAGTTCTATCTGGTGCAAAATCAAATACATAAGCATTCTCTTTAAATCTACCATTAATGTTAGCTGGAGTTTGAACTCTAAATATTGTTTGTAAATATTGAGATGCTGCTGTTGAATATGACCCAGCAAACATTAATACTGCAGTCCATTCTGGTATAGATACTCCTGTAGTTAATCTACCACATGATAAAGTAATAGTATATGTATTATCAGGATCTTTAGATATAGCGTTTCTTACTTTAACTAAAGAATCTTCTGACGTATCTTCTTCATCGCCATCTCCAGCAACGTTTACTATAGTAAAATTACAAAATACATGATGTTCTTTTAATAGTGAACTTAGTGCTTTTGCTTCTCTTACACCTGGTAACATCCATAAAGTATGTTTAAATAGGTTTCTATACTCTTCAGTTGAGAATGGATAGTTAGAGTTATTACTTTCTTTACATAATAAATTTAATAAAGCATTAATTTTATCTTTATGAACAAAATCTCCAATAGTTTGTCCATTTGGAATATTTGCAAAATCTTTTTCTTTAATACCTGTGAATGTTCTAAAGAACTCTTTAAAGTTAAATGCTTTATCTTCTGTTTCAATAAATCCAGATATCTCTTTTTCTAGATGATAAGTAAATATATTCATTTTTGGTAATTCTTCATATGGATTTGAATCTCCAAAGTTATTTAAACACCAATTAGTCTTAGCTTCTTGTTCTGCTATATAATCCCATGTATATATATCTGATTCTTTAAAATCAGATAAGATATTAAATGGTGTTCCAGATAATTTAAGTATTTTAGTTGTATGATTTTCTTTATTATTAATTAAACCATTAACTACTTGTTTACCTAGGTTTGTTTGGGTTCCTTCATGAGCCTCATCAATAACTATCAAATCCCAATGAGTTGCAAATACATTTTGATTCTTATCATGATTTCCACCAATCTCTTTAGAACCTCTTAAATCTTGAATAGATGCAAAATAGACAAATGAATTATCACTTTTTAATAAGTTGTTAAGAGATTCACCTTTATCTTTAGAACTATACTTATAATTCTTTTTATCATAAAATATTTTATTAAAATCATCAAACCAACTATCACTTACTACTGGTCTATGTGTAATAATAATAGTTTTTTTATATTCTGATTTCTTAACTACTTCTAGTGTACTTAAAGTTTTACCAAAACGCATTTTAGCATTCCATAACATTTCATTAGAAGTTTTAAATACTTTTAATGCTTTTTCAATAGCTTCTTTTTGTTCTGGTCTAAAGATAATAGGTGACATATAAGTTGTTACTTCATTAGAAGTTAAACTAGCTTTGCAGTCCTTAACTGCATTAATTGCTTTTTTAGCTGTTTCTAAATCAGTTTTAAACCATTCATTTTGTTTTCTATTTGTATCAAATTGTTTCTTTTCAATCCCTGAACGTAATAAAACAGTATGAACGTTATGATCTCTAAACCCTTTAATTAGATTACCTTTATTTTTATCAATTCTAACAGCTATTTCAGTGTGAAGTAATTCATATACAATACCAGCAGTTGAAGTATATGAATCTATTCTCTTTTTAGCACTGTAATTTAATTCTTTACAGTTATTAAATAATTCTTCTGGAGATTTATTTGTAGTAATAGTAGCATCACCAATTTTTAAATATCCACTATGTTCTTTATCATTGATTCTAAATATATATATTAATTTATAATCAAAGGTATTATTAAATTTAAAATTTCCATTGTTATTCATATTACTACCCCCAGACTAACTTTGTATATTTTATTCTTTTATTCTTTTCCCAATCCATAATGAATGGCCTTACACCATTATGTTCTTTATGATTACCCGTAGAGCATCCTTTGCACATAACCATTTCATCATCGCCAAATAGAGACATTTGTTGGGTTTGTTCTTCTTTGCAGCTTAATGGTATTACTAATTTAATACCATCCATTTGCCATATGTTCCAACTAATAATATTAAGTATTTCTAGTATAGATTCATTAGTAGGTAATTTATTAAATCTATCATTAAAATATTCAATGAATGTATATAATAAATTTTCTCTAGATAAGATTACATTGTCACCTTGATAATCAAATCCATAAATACTCTTATAAGATAAAATAGCGTATTTAAGCCATTCTTCTTCATTAGAAGTATTTTCATTTACTACTCTTAGTTTTCTATCTAATAAACCTATTCTATCTTTTATTTCAATCATATCTCCTGATACTGTATCATATCTACTTACTAAGTATGGAGCTTCTCCACAAGTAATTTCTAATCTAACATCATTGATATAATCAATAAAAGTTTTATCTTTAAATTCTATTTTCTTAGATGGAATCCATTTCTCATTTTCCTCTTTATTAAATACGTCTTTTTCATTAAACCAAGCATCATCAATTAAATTATTTTGCTTGTTACATATCCATGATGGAGTAAATACCTCAGCCATATCTTTACTTCTTTTTTGTTGTTGTGCTTTACTCTTTTCATTTCTTGGAATAATAATCTTTTTATACTTAGTTGAGAATAAAACTTCTGTTATATGAGAGTTTTCATAGAATCCTTTTGTTTCATAATTCTTAGTAGCCCATATTAACTTTTTATTTGTAGTTCTATCTTTTAAGATGATATCTATCATTTCATCTGTTAAATTAAATTTTATATCATTTATTAGCTTCATTAATATGACCTCCTTTAAGAATTTGTTACTACTATTATAACATTTTTATATTTTAAAATTTATCAAATTATTTCACCTTAATAGAATTACAAATTACCTCTAGTAAATCTATACATTGCAATAAATCTTCATTTGTGTAAGTATTTTGACTTCTTCCATGATGTAATATATTCCTAATATATACAACCAATGTTTTTTCTTTATTCCTACTTTTGTATCCATTAGCACATTTTTCTTTATAATTATTAAATAAATACTCATCAATATAACTCATAGTAACCATAGTTTTATCTCTTTCTTCTATTTTAGCTGCACTTCTTTCTACTTGATTTAAGAAACTCTCCAACAATTCGAATAATTCTTTGAAATATGATTCACCTTCCACACCAAATATTTTAAATGAAATTTCAGAAAGTGAGATTGGAGATAGTATAAAATTTTCATGATATTTAGCCTCAATACTACCGTTATTTTCTACAAGACAAACAACTTTAACGTCATTATTATCATATTCATTTATAGCACATGACAAAAAATAACGCGAATGAGTAGTAAAGAAAAATTGATTGCTGTTTTCATTAGATACTAATGATGTATAAAAATCATATGATTTATTTTGCCATTTAGGATGTAAATTACATTCAGGTTCATCTACGAAAATAGTTTTATTACATTCTCTAGGTAGAGAAAGAATTTTTGCAGCATTGAAAACAACTCTTTTTTCCCCATCACTTAACATATTAATGTCAAATTCATTGTTAAACTTCTTAAACCATAAATCCTTTTTCGAATTTGTTAAATAATGATTGATATTATTTTTTATAGTATATATACCTAAGCATTCAATGCTTTTTTCTTCAAAAAAAATATTGAAATTTTTTTTAAAAATTGCAAATCTAGAATCATTTTCAAAGAAGTTTTCACTAAATTCATGTTTATTTTTAACTTTATATAAAAAATCTTCGTCATCACTATTTGATAAACTCAGTAACATATTTTTAATTTGAATTAAATCTTCGCTCGTAACTGTTTCACTACTAATTTTTATTGCAACATTATTACAATTTATATCATCATAATCATGATGTTTTCCATCCTCATCCTCATAGATTTCATCAATAAAAACAGGTAATCTTTCGTTACTACACTTATTTAATACATAATCAGGTAAAGAATGACCATTATGATCGTCATTGGTACCTCTAGTAATATAATGAGTTTTATCTTCTTTTTTATATTCTATTTTTTCTATATTATTAAGACTAGCATTACATAAAAAATCTGAAATTGAATTAATTAAAGATGATTTTCCGGATCCATTTTCTCCTACTAATATTATTTTAGAACATGGTTTACCTTGCTTAGTAAAGTCTATTTCTAAATTAGCTAAGACTGGATGATTTTTATATTTTATTTTCGTAATCATGATTTACTACCTCCTTTATTTTCTTTAACAACTTATATTATAACATTTTCCAACATAATATAAAGAGGAATAGATTCCTATTCCTCAATAAATAATCAATTTGACGCATGATATGTTTCTTCAATTTTATTTTCTACACAAACGGACTACACTCTCGACGTG
>JAWXUE010000046.1:0-6977 GCA_044432925.1 bacterium
ATGATTTTAAAGTTATTATAAAAAATAAAAATAGCGACGTTAATCGCTATTTCATTTATAATTTCATTGAAGACATTACTTGTCTAACTTGTTTTTCAGAAGGTGTTCTTCCCATTTGTTGCATCATAACTCTAATCATATTTTCATTAATAGGTGGGTTTTTCTTTAAATGTCTTTTAAAGAATGTTCTTGCTGCAAAAAATCCAACAACTAAACCAACTAATAAAGCACCTACTATACATACTACTGCTAACCATATTTGCATTATAATTCCTCCAATCATTTGTTATATTATACCTTATTTATTATATTAATTCAATATTGACTATAGTTCTTTTTACTTTTATAATTAATTAAAGGATGTGAAAACTATGATAAGTGCTGAATTATGTACAATTAATGATAGTTCTAAATTAAGTGAAATGTGTAATGAGATATGGCATGAATGTTATGAAGAGATGTTATCTTATGAACAAAGAGTTTATATGTTAGATAAATTTATGAATGAAAATAAAATAAAAGAAAGTATGATGAACAATTGTATTTACTATTATCTTTATAATAATGATAAACTAGCAGGATACTTTGCTTATTTTATAAAAGATGATCATATTTATTTATCAAAACTATACTCTTATAAAGATTATAGGGGGAAAAGTATTTTTAAATTTATTTTTAATTACTTTGATAAATATAAAAAGGATATAAAATTAAATACGTGTAAAACTAATAAAACATTACAAATATATTTACATGTTGGGTTTGAAATAATTGATGAAAAGAAAAATGATATCGGTTCTGGATTTTTTATGGATGATTACATCTTGTTAAAAAAATATGAGTAAGCCTACGCTTTAGGTTTACATAGTTTTTTTGTAATGGTAAAATAAAAATACATACTATTAAAGGAGGAATTATTATGCCTAGAAGAATAACAGATACTTGTATCGCATGCGGTGCTTGTGCAGCTGAATGTCCTGTTGATTGCATCACTGATGGAGAAATTTATGTAATTGATGCAGACACTTGTATTGATTGTGGTGCTTGTGAAGCAGCATGTCCTGTAAGTGCAATAGTTGCTGAATAATAAATAAAACTGTAAAGATTAATTTCTTTACAGTTTTTTTATTATATCCCTTTATTACAACATTATTTTAATTTCTTAGATAAAGAAATAAATTTATTAATATCTTTTTTTATTATTTCTAATGAGTTAATCCAAAACTCTTTTTTAGTTACATCAATACCCATACTTTTTGCTACATCTTCTACTGATGCACTTCCTGTTAACATTAACATATCATCATACTTAGACACAAAAGATTCTTTATCTTCTAAATACATAGCATATAACCCTTTAGCATATAATAATCCAAATGCATATGGGAAATTATAAAAGTTTAACCCAGCACTATAATAATGACCTTTACAAGCCCACATATAAGGATGCATAAATTCTTCATCTAAACCATCACCATAAGTTTCTTTTTGAGCCTCAATCATCATTTCATTTAATTGTTTAGCATTTAGAGTTTTATCTTTAGTGTTTTCAATTAAATTAGTTTCAAAAATATATCTACTCATAATATCTACTATTACTTGACTATCACCTTGTAGTGAAATTTCTAACACTGAAAATAATTCATTTTCATCAGTTAATGTATTCATTAAATTATTCATAACTATTGTTTCACATAAAATAGATGCTGTTTCTGCTAAAGGCATTGGATATGAAGTATTTAACACGTCAGCATTACAAATAACATCACCATGATAACCATGACCTAATTCATGAGCTAATGTTGAAACATCTGATAAACTCCCTGTATAATTTAGTAATATTCTACTTTGTTTTAATTGAGTTTGATTACTACAAAATGCCCCACCAACTTTTCCTTTATATGGTTCTACATCTATCCAGTTATTATCAAAAGCTTTTTTAGCAAAACTACCTAATTTTGAACTAAAACTATTAAAGTTTGTTATAATAACTTCTTTTGCTTCTTCATATGTATAATTTTTATCTAATGAACCTATAGGAGCAAATAAATCATAAAATGGTAATCCTTTTTTATGATCTAAATATACTGCTTTCGCTTTGAAATAATCTCTAAAACTTGGTAGGGATTCTTTCATTGCTTCTAACATAGCATCTAATGTTTCTTTTTTCATCTTAGAAGAATCTAATGTTTTTTCTAAAACACTATTGTATCCTCTTAACTCAGATAAAAAAGATACTTCTCTTTTGATATTACTTAGTGCAATTGCTAAGGTATCTTCTACTTTTTTATAAGCTTCTAATTCTTTAAAATACGCTTCTTTTCTAAGTTCTTGTTTATTTTCATAAGCTAAGTTTCTAATAAAAGATAAAGTTACTTCTTGACCATCTAATTGTGTTGTTAAATTAGAAGTTAATAATTTTTGTACTGTATTCCAAGAGTCAGATGCTACCATTTTCATTTTTGAATATAAAACTTCTTCTTGTTCACTTAATAATCTAGAAGCACTTTCTTTCATTCTTAAAATGATATATTTATATTTATTTAAATTATTATTTTCTATTACTTTTTCTAAATCTTTTATTGTTAATAAATATCTAGAAAATTTAACTTCTTTTAAAGTCATTTCATTTAACATATTTCTAATCATAGACATTTTCATTATTGCTTCTGTATCAGCAACATTTGTTGATGTTCTTAAACTACAATAACCTGCTAGGGTTTTAACTGTTTTAGTTAATTCTTCTTGAATATTAATATATTCAACTAAAACATTACCTTTTAATTCTAAATTATTAAATTCATCAACTAAATTTTTTACTTTTAAAATATCAGCAGCAAATTTATCATTAAACTCTGTATATAAATCATCTAAATTCCATTTCATATTATCAATCTCCTTTTTTTATTTATTATACCATATACTTTAAAAATAAAAAAAACGCATTAAGCGTTTTAATTTATTCTGTGCAATCTTCAATACAAGGAATTTCTAAATCAACTGTATTAAAATTTTTAATTTCATATTTTGTATCATCTAACATAATAACTGTAACAACAGCATTTTCTAAACCTTTTGTTAAATCAATTTCAATAGTTGAATATACTTTGTTAACTTCAGAATCTTCATTTGTAGTAGCTGTAAAAGTAAATACATTAGTTTTTAACTCTTCTGAACAACAAGCACATAAATCAAATGTTAATAAATATGGGGCAACAGCTCCTGTTTTTTCACTTGAAGTCCAAGTTGATGTAGTTTTATAATTAGCATCATTTGAATTAGTTGTATTTGAAGTGTATAGAGTATAACTTTGTGTATTATTCACATCATAAAAATAAGTTGTATGAGTTGTATGATCAGTTGAACCATCTTCTTTGTATTCATAATGAGTTTTTTCTCTTTTAATAATACTTCCATCTACAGCACCTGTATATTGACAGCATCCATCAGAAATAGTTTGTATTAAATAATTTGCTGAATCAGCATTTAAATATTCTACGATTTGTTCAATATCACTTAAATTTGATTCATTTTCTTCATTACATGCAGTTAAACTAAAACATGCAACAATTGATAATCCTAAACATAATAATTTTTTCATAAAAATCTCCTTCTTTTCTTTTATGCAAATGATTTGCATTGTCATAATAACACTTCTTTTAAGTAATGTCAAACATTTTAATAAAATAATATTTTTTCATTGTTATTATCATATTACTTGTTTTTTATATTAGTTTATTATATAATGCAAATGAGTTGCATTAGGAGGTAATTATATGAATACAATATATTGGTGCTGTCCATCATGTGCTGCTGAAGATATACCTGCTTTAATATTAGGTACATTTCTAGGGTCATTGATATTAATACCATTTTTTTATTTAAGTTATTTACTTGTTGAATTTCTACAAAGTAAACATCAAGATAAATTAAATAAACTTATAAAAAGTCAAAATAAATTCGGTCCATTAATAGGAGCAACAACAGGATTAATACCACAATGTGGTTTTTCATCAACAATGGCTCTTCTTTTTTCTAAGAAAGTTCTTACAATAGGTACATTGTTTGCTGTATTAATTGCTACTTCTGATGAAGCTATGTTTGTTTTAATTGCCCACAAGGAATTTAAAACATTAGCATTATTATTATCATTAAAGTTTGCTTTAGCAGTTATATTAGGTTTTATAGTTGATTTTATATTTAGAAATAGAATTTATAAAACAAATATTGATGAGGAAATAATAGCACCATGTAGTTGTTGTGTAAAAGCAAATAATATTTTCTTAACAGCTTTAAAACAAACTGTAAGAGTATTTTTATTTGTATTAATATTTTCAATAATAGTAAATGTATTAG
The DNA here is from genome assembly GCA_044432925.1 of bacterium. Taxonomy (GTDB): domain Bacteria; phylum Bacillota_I; class Bacilli_A; order Acholeplasmatales; family Anaeroplasmataceae; genus JAWXUE01. The sequence goes on from JAWXUE010000046.1 coordinate 4,357, forward strand.
TTTATGTAATTGGAGAAGATGTATTTGAATCATTATTATTAAATGGAAGTATATTTCAACCAATAATAGCATGTTTAATTGGGTTAATTCCTAATTGTGCTTCTTCTATTTTATTAACTAATTTATATATTTCAGGTACAGTTAGTTTTGGTAGTTTATTTGCTGGATTAATGTGTAACGCTGGTATGGCTTCAATTATTTTATTTAAATTTAATAAAAAAATGAAAGAAAACTTACTTTTATTAGGAACATTGTTTGTTCTTTCAGTTGTAACAGGGATTATAATTACTCTTATAAGTATGATGTTTTAATAGACATAATTTTATAAAAATTGTATAATATAACAGGTGATAATATGAATAATAAAGATATAATATTAAATAAATTAAAAAATAATAAACTTAATGCAAAAGAAATTCATGAAGGTACTACTATGAATTTAACTACAGTTTATAGAATTTTAACTAAATTGAAAAATGATAGTTTAATTAATTCATATGTAGGAAATGATCAAGTTGTATATTATGAATTAAATCATCCTCATGATCATTATTTAGTTTGTAAAGTTTGTGATTCAGAACAAGTTGTTAAGAAATGTTACTTCGGTAATGCTGAAAATGATATTATTAATGATACTGGATTTAAAGTAACAAGTCATGAAAGAATTTTCGGAATTTGTAAAGAATGTTTAAAATAATTATTGAAGACTTACGTTTAGTAAGTCTTCTTTTATATTTATTATAATAAAGGAGAATATATATGAGACAATGTATAAGATGTAATGAAGAAATGATTGAAAATTGTGATTTAAGAGCAGGTTCAAATGATAAAATAACTTTAACTAAATCAACTAAAATATTTTTTCCTGAAGTTGCTGGATTCATAAAAGTTGCAGTTTGTCCTAAATGTGGAGAAATATCATTATATATTGACCCAGATAAGATTACTAAATAATTATCAATTCATTAACTTATATATTTGTAACAATTAAATAATCAATTCATATAATACAATGAGGTGAAAGAATGGATTTAGCAAAAGCTCATGTTAAAGACCAACCCTTTGAGAAAATCTTTGATTTAGAAAAAGGTTTTTTATTAGGAACTATCTTCCCTTCTCTTATAGATACTTACAAATTTACTCCTAGTATGGGAGAAAATATATTAGATGAAAGAAAAAAGGTATTATATATTATTGATGTTTATAGTTTTGCTGTAAATGATTTAGTATTATACTTAGATACTCATCCTACAGATAAAAATTGTTTAGAGTTATGTAATCAAATTAGAACTGAATTACTTAAAGTATATAATTATTATAATGAACACTTCCCAGCATTAACTCAGTTTACACCACAAGACTCTTATGAGTATTTAAATAGTTGGCCATGGGAGGCAGGTATGTAATGTGGAATTATGAAAAAAGATTAATAATGCCAATTGAAGTAAATAAAAAAAACCTTCATTTTATTAAAGTATTAATTACTCAATATGGAGGTCCTTTTGGTGAATTAGGTGCTGCACTTAGATATTTAAATCAACGTTATACTATGCCTACAGCTGAAGGTAAAGCATTATTAACAGATATAGGGACTGAGGAATTAGGACACGTTGAAATGATTTGTGCTATGTGTTACAAAATGATGGAAGGTGCTACTATCGAAGAAATTAAAGCAGCAGGCTTAGAAGGAAATTATTCTGAGCATGGTATGAACTTCTTCCCAACTGACGCAGCAGGAACACCATTTAGTGCAAGTATATTTGCTGTAACAGGAGATTATATAGCTGATTTAAATGAAGATTTAGCAGCAGAATCTAAAGCTAGAGTAACATATGAACATTTAATGACATTAACTGATGATCCAGGAGTTTTAAAAGTATTATCATTTTTAAGAGAAAGAGAAATAGTTCACTATCAAAGATTTGGTGAATTGTTAAATAAGTATTATAAATTACAAGATGAAGGCAAACTATAAAGTTTGTTTTTTTATTTATGACTTCCTTTATTACATACTTATTATATACATAAAATTACATGGTCATTTCATAATTTGAGGTTTTTAAAAATTAATTATAACAATCTTTTTTAAATAACACCTTTTCTTTTTAAGTATTGCTCAGCATAATAAACTTCATCCTTAAATGAGTTTGCAATAATGCTTGGTTTATCCCAATTTTCTTCTAAATCATGTTCTTTAAATTCTTCTACTCTTGATTTAAAACAATTAAACAGTTCAATGGTAGGGTAATGAATAATTAACGCCTCTAACACAAATGAAACACATCCAATTTCTTCATAAGTTGCACTTTTCAAAAAATCTAATGTTTTATTATAATTTTCTGTTAATATTTTTATTAAATATTCACTATCTAAAACATCAAAAGTTCTTGGATCCTCATCTATTTGAACTTGTCTAACCTTAATAATATCAGCAATTTTATTTTTTAACATTTTTTCTTCCTCCTGTTTGTTTATAATAAAAACAATTTTATATCACTTCTTTATTACATATTTATTATATACATAACATTACATGGTCATTTCATAATTTGAGGTTTTTAGAAATTAATTTAATAATTATTCGAATTTTGACCAACAATAATCAATCATAAATTTAGATA
>JAWXUE010000047.1:0-6853 GCA_044432925.1 bacterium
AAAACACCCCTCCAGCAAATAAATCCCCAAACAAAGCCATTTATTAAAAATAAAAAAGGACTATTTCTAGTCCTTTAAATGTATTATTTATTTAGTGTTTTTAATAACTCTTGTGCTTTATCAGTTTTTTCCCATGATAAATTTAAATCAGTTCTACCCATATGTCCATAAGCAGCAGTTTGTTTATAGATTGGATTTAATAAATCTAAAGAACTAATAATTCCTTTTGGAGTTAAGTCAAAAGTACTTCTTATTGCTTTAGTAATATCTGATTCTTTAATAGTTGCTGTACCGAAAGTTTCTACTAAAATACTAGTAGGCTCTGCTACACCAATTGCATAAGATAATTGAACTTCACATTTAGAAGCTAATTTAGCAGCTACTACATTTTTAGCAATATATCTTGCCATATAAGCAGCACTTCTATCTACTTTAGATGGATCTTTACCAGAGAAAGCTCCTCCTCCGTGTCTTGAATAACCACCGTAAGTATCTACAATAATTTTTCTTCCTGTTAATCCAGCATCACCTTGAGGTCCACCGATTACAAAGTTACCTGTTGGGTTGATTAAGAATTTAGTATCTGCATTAACTAAATTAGTAGGTACAATATAATCAATTACATGTTTCTTTAAGTCTACTTTGATTTGGTCTAAACTTACTTCTTCACTATGTTGTGTAGAAATTAAAACAGTATCAACTGCTACAACTTTATTATTTTCATCATATAAAACTGTAACTTGAGATTTACCATCTGGTCTTAAATATTTTAATGTATTATCTTTTCTAACATCTGATAATCTTTTAACTAATTTATGAGCTAATACGATAGGTAGAGGCATTAACTCTTCTGTTTCATCAGAAGCAAAACCAAACATAATTCCTTGGTCTCCTGCACCTTGAGCTTTTTCACTACCTTCATCAACACCCATTGCAATATCTGGAGATTGAGGATCAATAGCACAAATAACTTTTAAAGTCTTATCACAAAAACCTAATTCTTCTTTATCGTAACCAATTTCTTTAACAGTATTTCTTACGATTTGTTCTATATCAATATTAGCAGTTGTTGTTATCTCACCGCATACAAGTACTAATCCTGTAGTACAAGTTGTTTCACAAGCTACACGAGCTTTTTTATCTTGAGCAAAAATTGCATCTAATACAGCATCACTAATTTGATCTGATACTTTATCTGGATGTCCTTCTGTTACTGATTCTGATGTAAAATATCTTTTTTCCATTATAATACCTCACCAATTGCTTTAGCTAATTGATCACCACAACTAGTTGGTCTAGCATTACAAGTATTTCCTTTTAATAAATTTTGTACATCTGTTAATTCTTTTCCATCAATTAATGTAGCGATTGCTTTTAAATTTCCATTACATCCACCTGCGAATGCAACATTATAAATACAACCATTTTCATAATCAAATGTTATTTCTCTGGCACATACACCAGCAGTTTTAAAAACTTTTTTTTCCATTTTTATTTCTCCTTTGATTTTTTTTATAAAGAGAAATGATTATATCACTCTCTCATTGTTAGGGCGGACCCTCTGGTCAAAAGCACCTAAATAAATAGGTTGCTGCCTCGTCATAGGTTGACTCACCTCAGAGACTCTTAATAAGATAACAAAACAATTATACAATATTAGAGGAAATATAACAACTAAAATGATAATAAAAATATACGATTATTATAAAATATAATCGTATATAACATTTAAACTATTATTCCAATTTTCTGTAAACTTGATATCTGCTTCATTTTTAGAAATACTACAATAAATAATTGTAGTTTCATTACTTTTAAATGCATTAGAATCAATACTATTAATGCTACTAGGAATATATAGAGTTTCTAATTTATTTCTATTAATAAAACTTCTATAACTTAATTTAGTTACAGGGATATTATTAATACTTGATAGAATTTCATAATTTTGTATAACATGACTAGAATATTCAAGTGTATATTCATTATCTTTTAAAACATATAATACATTATTATCACAATAAATATCTATAGGAAATATAACATCATCGTTAAATGATAAATCATATTTGATTTCTAAAGAAATATTTTCATCTTCTAAAGATAGTGTAAAAATATCATCTTTTAAATTAAATATAAACATACCTAAAGCGTACTCATCATATTGCTCATTATAGAAATATGAATAAGAATTCATTATATTATAGTTTTCTATATTTATAAAATCTAAATAACCATATAAAAATATATAACTAAAATCATAAGAATCAAATACAGCTTTCAAAGGGTTAGATGTTGTATTTGGTTCATTCATAATAAATACTTCGTTATTACAAAATGATGAATAATTTATTATTATATCATCATAATCTTCATAAACTGTTTTTGTTTCAATTAAACCATTTGCTACATTGCCATTAACAGTGAAATTTAAATCATCAATTCTAATTGTTGTTTCATAACTAAAACTTGCTTTTTCATCATTCATTACTTCTATAAAATCTTCTACTGTAAGTTCATCTTTAATAGGAGGTACAAACTCAATTTCTTCACATCCTGCTAATAATAAACAATTAATTAATAAAATAATACCTAATAATTTTTTCATAACTTATCTCCTTTTATACATTCATTATTACTAAGGTATTATTTTTTACTAAAGAAAAAAGAGAAAGTTTTTACTTTCTCTTTACTCACCGTCGAATATTTTTTCAAAGTCACTTTGAAATCTCATAAATCTCTCTAATAAAGTAGCATCAAAATACACATTAAAATGAGTATTAATAAAGTCTATTGCTGCTTTATGAGGATATGGTCTTTTATACGATTTAGGACTTCTTAATGTAATATATAAATCAGATAATAAAATAATATCTGAATCAGTATTTTTTTGAATTTTATTCATTTTGTTAATAAAAGCTAAAGAACCATCACCTTCAATATGTGTTCGTATTATATTAACTGTTTTTTGAGATAACTCTATTCTTTTAACTAATTGTGTACCTAGTTCAGATTGATTACGTAATATTTCAAATGAATCTTCTGAATCACTTACTTCTATTTTAAAATCATTTTGATGTTCTTCTAAGAATAATGAATACTTTGCTAGCTCAGTACATTTATCAGGTTGAAAACCACAAGATGAAGCTAGTTTCCATGTTATATCAGATAAAAGTTTACTTTCAAAATCATCTTCACTTGTAACTCTTGAATTAATTAAAACATCAAAAAGATTAGTAACTATTCCTGTAAAGTCATTTTGAATATCTTGACGTTTAGTTAACTCTTCTTTTCTTGAAGAACCCATTTTCTCACCGATTACACAAATAGCATAAACTACAAGCATAAAACAGCCCATTATAACTGTTCTAAATAATATATCCTTAAACTCATTAGTCTTAGGGAATTCTGCTATAAAAGTAAATATAGACGCTGCATAATCTTTTTGATATATTTGATAAGTTACTAAAAAGTGTAATGCTGTTACGATAACTAACATCCAAGAGAAAACTCTTTTAAGCATTACTCTATCTTGATATAAACTTACAACGATTAATGAATAATATATTAACATATATCCTGACTGTGATAAAAAGTCATTACCTGTTTCAAGTTTCATATACATTAAAATCGCTGATAAATACATATATCCTGCAGATAAGTACATTGCTACTTGTTGTGATATTAAACTTTTAGTATCAGTATATACTAATTTTTTAATAGTTTTATTTATTAAATAAGTTATTGGTAAAGGTATAGCAGTAAACATCCAACTTCCTGGGTCTGTACTACCAAATGTTACAGCAAATAATAAAGATGAATATACTAAGTTTGAAACAAGGATAATATTTTTAATTACAACATTTCGTCTAAATAAAACTTCTACTTCATTAGATAAGTCTATATCTTCTTCAAAACTAAAATGTTTATCAAAAAAACTCCTAAGTTTTAGTAAAAAACTTTTCATTATTTATTCGCTAAATCTTCGTTTACTATTTGAGCTACTCTTGTAGATGCTGCTGCAGCGATTGCTCCAACGATATCATCCATAAAAGTATGACATTTTCCTTCTTGTTTACCAATTTCGTTTAAAGCATCAACAATACCAGGTTTGTTAACATCAACATCACCAAAGTTTGTTTTACCAATTGCCCCATACATCCCAGCAATATCTAATCCTACTACTTCATCAATTCCAAATAAACCTAAGTCATGATATAAGATATCTTGAATTGGTCCTTTGAATAATTTTTCTTCTGCTAATCGATCAATTTCAGCACCTAATTGAATATGATGGAAAATGTCTCTGTATGATAATATTTTTAATACACTTTCAACACAATCTTCATGTCTAATGTTTTTTGTATATTTAGATTGTTGGTTGTATGCTATTAAAGCTATTTCCTCAACTTCAATACCTCTATTTTTTAATGTTTGTATATTTAACTCTTGCATTTCTTCTCTAGAATAAATTAATTTCATTTTAAATACCTCCGTTTTAATTATATTATACAATATTTTTTATTTTTTTTATAGTATTTCATTACTAAAAGATGTATTTAGTTCTAATAATTTAGATCCGTTTAAAAATGATTTACTATCCATCATCTTTTTACCACTTAGTTGTAACTCTTTTATTTCAATTGCACCATCAGTTGTTTTAATTAATATTTTTTTATTTAAATCAATAATTGTACCAGGATTTGCATTAGAATTATCTTCTGCTATTTTTACTTCTTTTATTTTAATTAAGTTATTATTATAATTAGTTAATGCTCCTGGATTTAATGTTAAACCTCTAACTAAGTTAAATATTTCTCTACTTGTTTTATTCCAATTAATAAATTGTTCTTCATGTTTAATGTTATAAGCAAAAGTAACTTCTTCATCATTTTGTTTAATAGGAGTAATCTTATTATCAATTAACTTAGGAATAGTTTCTAATAATAAATCATTTCCTATAACAGATAATTTTTCAAATAAAATAGTTGTATTATCTGTATCTAAAATAGGTAACTCAGCTTGAGCCAAAATATCTCCTGAATCCATTTTCTTCTCCATATACATAATTGTAACACCTGTTTTTTCATGACCTTCTATGATTGATTTATGAATAGGTGCTCCTCCTCTTAATTTAGGAAGAAGGGATGCATGTACATTTATTGATTTATGGTTAGGATGATGTAGTATTGCTGTAGGGATGATTTGTCCGTAGGCTGCTGTTACAAGTAAATCAGCATTAAAACTATTTACATAATCAACATCTTCTTTTATATTAACTGGTTGAAAAACTTCAATATTATTTTTTAAAGCAGTTTCTTTAACAGGTGAAAAAACTATTTCTTTTTTTCTACCTACTACTTTATCAGGTTGTGTAATTACTAACACTACCTCATATTTATCAATTAAACTTTGTAAAATTGGTGCACTAAACTCAGGTGTACCCATAAAAATTATTTTCATATTATTAACTCCTATTTATTGAGATTGTTACTTCATTATTAGTTTGTGTTTTTATATAGATATTTTCTAATGCACTTGCTAACATTTTATCTTTAGAATATTTTATAACTAATTTATATCTAAATTGATCATTTAAATATAATATTTCATCCTCAGCAGGACCTAATACTTTTACACTTGTATTAGATAACAAATAGTTTTTTACCATATCTGCATATTGATGAGATTTTCTTTGATTTTTAGAAGATATGATAATAGTTATCATATCACTAAAAGGTGGATTATTAGATAATCTTCTTATTGTTAAATCTTTTTTATAAAAAGCATGATAGTCTTGAGTCTTTGCTAATTCTATTGCGTAAGACTCTGTTTCATATGCTTGAACAACTACTTCTCCATCTAAGTGATGTCTTCCTGCTCTTCCTGCTACTTGAGTAATTAATTGAAAACATTTCTCGTTTGCATCATAAGAACTAGACTTCAAAGATATATCTGCTGATAATATTCCTACTAATGTTACATAAGGAAAGTCTAATCCTTTAGCAATCATTTGAGTACCTACTAAAATTCTACTTTCTCTATTTTTAAATGTATTAAGTATTTCTTCATGAGAATTTTTTTTAGTAGTAGTATCAACGTCCATTCTTAATATGTTTTCATTAGGAAAAATTTCTTGTAGTGACTCTACTACTTGTTGTGTCCCTACCCCAACGTATCTTATATTAACTGAATTACAACTAGGACAAGCTTTAATATTTTTTTGACTAAATCCACAATGATGACATCTTAATGTATCATTTGATTTATGATAAGTAAGGTTAACATCACAATGATGACACCCAACAGATTCATCACAATCTCTACAAGTAATAAAACTTGAATAACCTCTTCTATTTAAAAGAATAATAGTTTGTTCATCTCTTTGAATTCTTTCTTGTATTTTACTTTGTAATAATGAAGATAATAAATTTCTATTTCCTTTTTTAAGTTCATCTAACATATTAACTACTTTTAAATTAGGAAGTTTTTGTTTATTAGCTCTTTGTTTTAATTCAAGTAATTTATAAGTACCTTCTTCTGCTTTATAAAAAGAAGATAATTCAGGAGTAGCACTTCCTAGTAACACAGGGCAATTATGTTTTTTAGCACGTATTCTAGCTATTATCCTAGCATCATATCTAGGGTCTATATCTTGCTTATAACTAGACTCATGTTCTTCATCAATAATGATTATACCTAAATTAGTAAATGGCGTAAATACGGCACTTCTTGCTCCTACTACTATCTTTACTTCTTTATTAATTACTCTTCTATATTGATCATATTTCTCACCACTTGATAACCCACTGTGATATAATGCAACATTATCTTTAAACCTACCATGAACACG
>JAWXUE010000048.1:0-6473 GCA_044432925.1 bacterium
GGAGAAAGTTCAAATTTTCAAATCATATAACAAAGCAAGAACATAAAGACTATTCAAACTATTAATTTTGTCACTAATGTTTGAATGATTTTTAAGACATTTTCATTTTACATTGACAATGGGAAATAATAAAACTTACATTTTTATTATAATATATTTATAAATTTACTATTGCATTATTACAATAAATATATTATAATAAATTTGCTATTAAATATAGGGCTATAGCCAAGCGGTAAGGCAACAGACTTTGACTCTGTCACTCGTAGGTTCGAATCCTCCTAGCCCTGCCATTTAAAATATACAACTCTTTTGAGTTGTTTTTTTATTTTATATCGATTTTTTTAACAAAAGAAACAAATTATTACATTGTTGAATTAAAAAAAATAACTAGAACAAAAAATGAATGGAAAACTTTAATAGATAAATTAAAGACTATAGCATCTGTAGATACAAATGATAAGTTTTACTTAAATCGTGGTTCTTCTACTGAAGGTAGAGTATACGTAAATAATGTAATATTAAAGTAGATGTAAAATATGGCATTTAATCAAAAAACAGATAAGGAAAAATTTTCTAATTATTTTACCTATATCAAAAATCAAGAAAAAGCCTTTGTAAATAAAAATCAAAAAATGTATGTTAGAAATATAAAAAGTGCAGAAATAGCAAACGCAAAATATAATAATAGTTATTATAATGTTAATAAATCTAATTCAATTAAATCTAAAGTATCTAAAATAATTATCGATATTAATGATAATAGTTTGAATTTATCTGGTGGTAATATATTTGACAAATTTTTTAGTTTCATTTTTTCGTGTGGATTTGGTCCGCTACTTGTAATCTACGGTTTTGTAGTGTAATATAGAAATGAGGTGATATTTTGAATATGTCTAATAATAAAAAAGAAAATAAAGTTGTTCGTTTTATCTTAGCTATATGTTTAATAGCACTTGTTATTTTTGTCACTAATACATTGTGTAACATTTTTATATAAAATTACTCCAGGTTCTAGAAATAGAACTTGGAGTTTTATTTTTATATATAAGATATAATAACTATGGTAGTTATCAAAAGGGATTAAATGAGTAAATCACATAGACACAAAAAGAGTTGTGCAGTTTTATATATATTTTATTTACTGTATGAAGGTAAAGTTTTAACAATAACACAATTAACAAATGAATTAAGAATATCAAGATCTACATTATATTTATATATATTAGATATTGAAATGTTTATAGCTGAATATTATTTGTACCATATGGAATTAATAAATGAAGAGGGTACGTATAAACTAAAAAAAAATAGAAAGGTAATTGATAACTACCACTTCTATTTTAAAGTCCTAATTTCTAGGAAACCGACATGATATAATGAGTATAATCTAAGTTAATAGATTGTACTTTTTTAAAAGATTTTGAGCCATATTTCGACTTTGACTCTGTCACTCGTAGGTTCGAATCCTCCTAGCCCTGCCATTTAAAATATACAACTCTTTTGAGTTGTTTTTTTATTTTATATCGATTTTTTTAACAAAAGAAACAAATTATTACATTGTTGAATTAAAAAATAACTAGAACATAAAATGAATGTAAAGCTTTAATAGATAAATTAAAGACTATAGCATCTGTAGATACAAATGATAAGTTCTACTTAAATCGTGGTCTTTCTACTGAAGGTAGAGTATATGTAAATAATGTAGTTTTAAAGTAGATGTAAAATATGGCATTTAATCAAAAACAGATAATGAAAAATGGAAGTAGAACGGTTTACTTATTTATCTTCTTTAGCTTTTAGTTTATTTATTGCATTTTTACCATCAATGTTATAAAATGAAAATGGAAGGTGATTGTTATGAAAAATAAAGTTGATTTTTTACCAATATTTACATTAGGTTTTATAATAATAGGTTCAATTATTGTTTTTATCGTTACAAGATAAAATTACTCCAGGTTCTAGAAATAGAACTTGGAGTTTTATTTTTATATATAAGATATAATAACTATGGTAGTTATCAAAAGGGATTAAATGAGTAAATCACATAGTTATAAAAAATCAACAGTAGTATTATATATATTTCACCTTCTATTAGAAGGTAGAATATTAACAATTAAAGGATTGCATTACGAATTAGAAATACCAAAGAACACATTATATAAATATATTATGAACATAGATATATTTATTGATATAACATCTTGATTTAACTTTGGTAATTAAATAAATAATGTATTTCATAATAAAATCATTTGTAATTTAATCAGTTATATATACCTCTTGTTCTAAGAAATAAGTTATAGTTAAATTAAATAATTGTGAATAGTACTTGATTGTAGCTGTTCTAGCTAATTTATTAAATGATTTATATAATTTTGAATAAAATAAAAAAAGTGTATAAAAATGAATTTAGAAAATACAATATTAATTTGTATAGTAGCTTTTATTGCTATTGTGTTAATAATCTTATTGATTGTTTCGTTGAAAAGGAAAAGTAAAATTGAAATACATAGAAAAAGATATATGATTGCTCCTGTTGTAAGTTTAGAAAAAAAACAGTATAATGAAATTGTAAATAAAATTCGTTCTATTGATAAACATAGTTTTAATGCTGTTGAAAATACAAATAATTCTTTTAATTGGTTTAATGCTTTATTTGTTGTTCTTGCTGTTGTTACGTTTACAATTTTATATTGTGGTGTTATGTTTGTTGCTACAGATTTAGAATGTAATTTTGAAAATGTCTTAGGTGTGATTAATTCAAATATATTGGTTGGTATTATTGTTCCATTATCTGTAGGTTTAGTAGTAGTATTTAAAAAAAATAAAAAGAAGGTGAAATAGTGTCTGAAAATAATTTTATAAGATTTTTACAAGTTTTGAGTTTACCTGTAATATTAGTTGTTGGATTCTATCTTGGTTATCAGCTGCTGTGTTTAATATTTAATCAATGATCATACTCCGATGTTCTTAGGACTCGGGGTTTTTCTTTTATCTAATCTAATATATAATTAATGTGGGGGATGTTTTAGACTTTATAATAAAAATGAAAAAGCATACATATAAACATTCAAGTTTAATTTTATACTTCTTCTATTACTTATATGTGGAAGATAAAACAATTGAATTAAAAAAAGAATAACTAGAACAGAAACTGAATGTAAAGATTTAATAGAAAATTAAAGAATATAGCATCTGCAGATACAAATGATAAGTTTTACTTAAATCGTGGTTCTTCTACTGAAGGTAGAGCATATGTAAATAATATAATATTAAAGGAGAAGTAAAATATGGGAAGAAAACCTAAAGAGAAACAAAAAAGTTTTACTGAAACAAATAAGGGATTGGATCAGTTGCTAGATGCTATAAATAATAATACAACAGCCGTAAATTCAGTCCAGCAAAATACAAAAGAAACGAACAATAAATTAAATTTGTTGATTGATATAAATAGTGAAATGGAATATAATAGTAATATACTAATTAATGATTCACCTAGAGGTTCAAGAAAAAAATAATCTTATTGATTTGGGTACTATTATTGTGTATTTCTTTTAAAGGGCTTTATGATACTCATATTTTTATAAATTGTCTTGATCCTACTGGTGTTAAAGAAATTATAAAAGTGTTTTTAGAATCACTTAGTAATAATATAGTCTCTTTAATTATATTTCCTGTATGTTTTGTGATTGCTTGTGGAATACTTGTAATTATTGAGAAAATTTTTCGAAAAGAGGTGAAATCAAATGCATTCAAGAAAAGAATTATATGATTTAGGCATATTAAAAGAACCTGAAAAGACAAATAAATTATCTGATGGGTTATTTTATATCTTTTTACCTTTTCTATTTTTTGGGCTTCTTTTTGTACTCATAGTTTTTTGTTAATTTAATTCCAGGTTCTAGAAATAGAACTTGGAGTTTTATTTTTGTATATAAGATATAATAACTATGGTAGTTATCAAAAGGGATTAGATGAGTAAATCACATAGACACAAGAAGAGTTGTGCAGTTCTGTATATATTTTATTTACTGTATGAAGGTAAAGTTTTAACAATAACACAATTAACAAATGAATTAAGAATATCAAGATCTACATTATATTTATATATATTAGATATTGAAATGTTTATAGCTGAATATTATTTGTACCATATGGAATTAATAAATGAAGAGGGTACGTATAAACTAAAAAAAAATAGAAAGGTAATTGATAACTACCACTTCTATTTTAAAGTCCTAATTTCTAGGAAACCGACATGATATAATGAGTATAATCTAAGTTAATAGATTGTACTTTTTTAAAAGATTTTGAGCCATATTTCGACTTTGACTCTGTCACTCGTAGGTTCGAATCCTCCTAGCCCTGCCATTTAAACTATACAACTCTTTTGAGTTGTTTTTTTATTTTATATCGATTTTTTTAACAAAAGAAACAAATTATTACATTTTATCAATATACTAATAATAGTTTTTTTCTACTTTTTAAAAATTGAAAAATAAATTAGAAAATAATATTAGATTTAGTAATAATAGTAATGTAGACAAAAGAAAGGAAATTTTATGAAAAAAATTACATTAACACTATTACTATTAGCAACACTATTATTTACAACAAATAAGATACAAGCAACATCTACAGTTTATTACGGGGATGATTCATGGGAAAGGTATACTAGTATATACGATACAATGGATCATGGGAACAGTTCAGAGGTAAGCTTTAACTTCAAAAAAGGTTACTATATATTCACAGAAGAATATGAAAATATACCTATGTATGTTAAAGTAGGATTTCAAAAAATTGAAAGCAATAATTTACACATACCAATTTACTCTGAAGATATTAATTATCAACTTTTATATTTAGAAGAAAATGATTATTACAATGTCACTAGATATAATGAAATACGAGATTATTTCTCGTCATTTACTACAACTAATGATGGTGATTTATTTTGCTACTATACAGAATATCCATACGACTATACCGCACCATACTTTCTAACGACATCACTTACTACATACACAAGTGATAAAGAATCTATTTCAGATATTGTTAAAAGAGTTGTTGCGTATGATAACGTGGATAAAGATGTGTCACACAACATTGCAATATTATCAGAAAACTATTCATACAATACTTCTGCTGGGGAGAAAGAAATTGTTTTACAAGTAAATGATATATCGGGAAATGTCGCAACAACAACATTAATCCTTACAGTAATAGATAACTTCAGCCCTTCGATTACTATCAATGATTTATATAGCACTACTAATTTATTACTAAATGAAAAAGAAATATTAGCTAGTGTAGATGCACAAGACCATTTAGGAAATGATATCGAATTGGAAATAATAAGTGAAAATTACTATGACAACTATAACATTAGTTCAACATACGAAATCATTTTATACGGAGAAGATCAGTTTGGCAATGAGTTAAATATCACACAATACATACATGTCTACAATAGTGATTTAGCTTTTTACACATATGATCGTAGAACTGTCATCTTCAATGAATATACAGAACTAAGTGACGATGAATTACTTTCGATTTTGAAAAATGTATCATCCGTAGATTACAAATATTTAACATACAAAATAGACTCTAGAATTTTAGATGGAATTTCAGAATATTATGTTTTTTTCGAATTATATAATTTAGATGAAATTATTGAAACAAAATTAATAATTAAATATAATAATACAAACGAAGTTTCACTTGATAAATTAGAATCAGCACCAAATATAATTAATTACGCTTTACCCGTTATTATTGCAACAGTGAGTTTACTTGTATTAACAAACTTCACATACTACATAATAAAACAAAAAAGAGATTAAGTTCTCTTAATAAGTAGATTCTTAATCCCTAATAACATCTTCATGTTATTATAGTATTTATTATTTACAAGTGAGTTTAATGTAGATGTATCTAATTTATTCACTTTACAAAATTCAGTTAAAATTGTTATTTTGAAGGTTTGATAACTTTTCATACTTAAGCCGAAATCAGTGAGTTTAACAACTGAACTATCTATAGTAATTACACCTTTACTGCTTAGTTTCTTTAACTCTTTACATATTGTTGCATATATAACATTAATATTATCTGCAATATCTTTTAAAGTAGTTAATTCATTAGTATATAGAAATTCTACAATTGCTTCTTCGGTTTTTGATAATCTTACTTCTTCTATTGCTTTTAATCTATCCATTTATAATCTCCTATTTACTTTTAATAAAGTATATTACTTTTTGATCAACAATATACATATTTTAGATTAATTGATGGTAATAGAAATAACGAAAATAAAATTGAAATATAGAAAAGTATTAATTATATAATATGTCAATGTAAAATGAAAATGTCTTAAAAATCATTCAAACATTAGTGACAAAATTAATAGTTTGAATAGTCTTTATGTTCTTGCTTTGTTATATGATTTGAAAATTTGAACTTTC
>JAWXUE010000049.1:0-6307 GCA_044432925.1 bacterium
CAATTGTATTAGCATTTGTGTCTAATACAGCTGCTAATTTTCCAATCATCTTACCACTAGTAAATCTTACTTCCTGTTTCATAATTTGTTTCCTCCTTTGTCGAATGTTGTCATATCTTGCAGAACTTTGTAAACTAGTTTTTATGTTTTGCTAAATTTACGCTTAGATTAGCCATTAAACGACTAAAACTCTTCTTTTTATTGCAAAAAATGTTATAATTAATGTGTATTTGTTAATAATTGTGATTATGTTAAACATAGTATTATTAATAAAAAATACTTCCTAAGTTCTACACTAAGATTTTAGCAAATAGAACGAAGAAAGTATTTCCCACGAATTTCCCACTTTTACACAAGGAGAATGAATATGAGTGTATTTACATATAGTACATTTTGTAATAGTTTGATTAAACATTTTACTGAAGCAATTGGAAAAGAAGCACTTGCTGAGTTGTTGTTGGATCCAGTTATTACAGATGATATAAGAAAAAAAGCAAATCCTAAATACTGGAGTTATATATTTACAGGAACACGTAACATATATAGAGATATTCAAGATGAATCAAAGTTACTACCTAAAATAAAATGGATAGAACATTTTGAAACATCTGTATTTACAGAACTTGAACCTTATCATATAGAAGATTTGAAAGATGAAATTAAATTTATGATAAATGATTGTGATAATATTAAAGAAACTAAAAAGAATACATTGTTAACTTTCAATTCTCAAAAAAATTATCCTGAAGGTTTAGCTAAAATCTTTTCTTACTTATTAACAATCCAAAATCAATATATAGATGAAGATTTAGATTGCGATGCTATGTATCTTATAGAACAATCTAGTTCTAAGTGTCCCATTTGTTTTAATGAATTGCTAGAATATAAGAAAAATAAAAAGAAAACTATTAGCAAGTTTAGTATTGTAAATATATTCCCGGAAGGATTAAAAGACCCTTTACATACTGAATTAACTAAAATTAAAAATGAACCATCTAATTATAGTGATAAATCTAATAAAATTGCTTTATGCAAATCTTGTTCTGATTTTCATATTTCAGAACCTAATGTTGATTTTTTCAAAAAAATAGTTGATGCTAAAAAAAAGATCATAAAAAATAATTTAACTTCTTCCTTATATGGCACTTATGATATTGAAGAAAAAATTAGTACTATTCTGGAAACATTACATTCCAATGCAGTCAAAGATAAAGATTTAGAGTCTAGAATGGATCCAATTGATATTGCTAAAAAAATAGATGATAATATGATACTAGAAGGAAAGATTAATAATTATGTAATACTATATTATTATTACATCAAAGAGAGATTAAAGGGATTGGATTCTACAACCAGTAAATTCAAATTAATCACTAATCAAATTAGAGATTATTATCTTGAATTATCAAAACATCTTAGTAATCAAGAGGAAATTTATAACGATATAGTTACTTGGTTGTTATCTAAATTAATATTAGATGATAGTTATAGATCAGCTGGAGAAATTGTAGTAGCATTTTTTGTGCAGAATTGTGAGGTATTTGATGAGATTACCAAATAAAGTTATATCATTTAATGAGAGTGTATTAGCTATATTACCTATTATATTAGAAAATCTTGAAGATCAAGATTTGACTGTTATTGATTTATATTCTAAAGTATCTAAAAAGATATCTTCTAGTGATTTTATAGATGCTTTAACTATACTAAAATATTTAAAGAAAATAGAACTTAATAAAGGAGTTATAAGTTATGTTAAAAGAGATTTTTTGTGATAAGTTTAAGATAAATGACGTTACACGAGATAAAATTGTATTTAAAGATGGATTAAATGTTGTTGTAGGAAATGATAATGCAGAAAATTCTATTGGTAAATCTACTTTTTTGATGATATTAGATTATGTATTTGGTGGAAGCGATTATATTAAAAAAAGTAAAGATGTAATAACTAATGTTGGAGAACATACAATATGTTTTATGTTTGAATTTAATAATATTAAATATTATTATAAAAGAGATACTTCATCTTCTAATATCATAGATAAATGCGATGAAAAATATAATAAACTGGATTCATTATCTAAAGATGATTATAGAAAAGAATTAAAAAGACTATATAATATCAATGATCCCCATTATTCTTTTAGAGCCTTAATAAGTATGTTTTTTAGAGTTTATGGTAGAGAAAATTTAAATGAACGAGATCCACTTCAAGATGTAGCAGCTGTTCCACAGAAAAGAAATTTAGAAAAAATACTTAAAATATATGATATGTATAACGATATTGAAGAACTTAGTAAAAAATATGAAGAGGATAAAGATAATCTTGATGTATTTGTTAGTGCTAGTAAAAAAGAATATATACCTCTTATTAAGGAAAAAGAATATAACGAAAATATTAAACTATTAGAGTTAAAGAAAGAGGAAAAAGAAAAGTTAGCTTACAAGTCTAATAAAGATCTTTTAGAATTAGATTCCTTGAAAGCTGAAGCTGTTTCCGAGATTGATTCTTCTTTGAAGAGATTTAGAAGAGATAGACACAAACATTTTGAGGAATTAAATGCCCTTAAAGATAACATGAATTCTAGTAAAGAATCTATTAAAAATGATTTAGAATATCTACTTGAATTCTTTCCTGATATAAATTTAGATAAAATTGCTGAGATTGAAAAATTTCATAAGGAAGTTTCCGGTTTATTAAAAAAACAACATGAAAAACGAATAAAAACTTTAGGGAATTACATTAATGTCTTAACTAGTGAAATTGAAAAATTAGAAAATAAAAGGTCTGAAATAACAACTATACCTAATTTATCAAAAATGATTCTTGAAAAATACTCCTCTATTGATAAGGAAATACAAAAAATAGAGACTATTAATAATTATTTTACTTCTTGGGGAGATTTGAAGACAATAGAAAATGAAAGTAAGGTTGATAAGGAAGATAAAGTAATAGAAAAAATCAACTTACTAGTAGATAGTTTAAATGCTAAAATGAAAGAAATTAATACATTGATATATGATGATAATACTACTTCTCCTATTATTGAAGTACCAGCAGTAAATAGGTATGAATTTTATACACCTAACGATTCAGGTACTGGAACTAATTACAAAGGTATGATTGTTTTTGATTTAGCTTGTTTAGAATTAACTCCACTACCTGTATTAGTTCATGATTCAGTTTTATTCAAACAATTATCTGATAAGGTGCTAGATAAGGTTATTAACTTATATACAAACTATAACAATCAAATTTTTATTACGTTGGATAAAATAGGACAATATAGTGATGAAACTATTAAATCTATAAATGAAGCTACTATTTTAAAATTAGATGACAACGGTCATGAGTTATTTGGAAAGTCATGGAAAACAAATTTAAAATAAAATAAAACTATAATATTTGTATAAATTAATACATTTATTATAGTTTTATTTTTTAATATGTTCTAATACCTATTTCAATATTACCATTATATGCTTCATCTGCCTCTATATATAGAGTAACTGTTGCTCCATTTGTAGCATAACCATTTATTTCATTAAAATCATCTTCTGATGTTATAGTGAATATTAAAGTTTTATCCATTGCAAAAACTTTGTAGTAAATATTAATAGTACCACTTTCTATAGTCCCTTTACAGTATAATGATGCATCTTGATTTTTACTATTAGTTAATTTCTTAACTATCAAACCATCTAAAGATTCAAATTTTAATTCATAACTGTCTTCTGTTAAATTATCAACCATATCTTTAGCTGTATAATTATTTGATTCACATCCAGTTAATAAGATTGTAAAACATAATACTGTTGTTATTAGTAATTTTTTCATTGATAATCTCCTAAGTTAAATGTTTGATAAAACTATTACTAATAGTAATGTTATTACATATGTTATTATTTGATATTTAGTAAATTTTATTTTTCTATAAATAATAAACCACCCAACAAAGTAACATATTGATAATATAAATATTGTCATAAACTCATATCCAATTCCAAAGAATATTAAGAACAGGAAAAATACTAGTGGTATAAAGATTTTAAAGATTAATTCATTACTTCTTTCTCCAACATTATAACTTTTAAATGATTTGATATTTTTATAGAATACAAATAATGATAGAATTGATAATACAAAGCAAATTAAAACATCTATATATTCATGAGTTAGTTCATATCTAAAAATAGTATAGTCAGGTCTACCTAATGAAAAACCTGGTGTAATAACTAATGCTTTAGTAGCAAAAAAATGAGAAATGTAATCTAATGAAAATACTATTCCATTTGAATGATAACCATAAGTTACATTAAATAATCTTAATACATAATCTAGCATTGATGGGAATGTCAAAGAGATAATAACTGTTAATACGAATAATAAAATACAATCTAATATGTTATTAGCAAAACTCATAATAGCACTCATAATTATAAAAATTGATAAAGATGTTATTACCACTGTTAAATAATATAGTAGTAAATAACCAACTATGATATTCATCCCCATACAAAAATATGTTATTAATCCTAATACAAACATTATTGTAAATATAGATAATATTATTAAATAAGTATATAGAGAAGTTAATGTAAATAAAATAGTTCTTTTTAAAGGTAATGATAACAATGTATCACAGTTTTGTTTAGATAACATTTGTTTTCTAACTATTATAGGTAGTATAGCACTACTGCTTACAACCATAATCATTAATATGAATAATTGCAAGTCATAAGGTAAATAAGAAGATACAGTGCCATTTCCAGTTGAAGGTGCTTGTATCATTATCTGAATTAAAAATATACTTGATAATATAACTAAACCAGCTATAACAAACTTATTTGTTTTACTCCATAAATATTTGATATAATTTAAATTCATTTTGTATCCTCCTTATTTTGATAAATAAATTGTTCTTCATAAGTTAATTCATCAATTTCTAAAACAATCGGATTAAACTCTTTAAAATAATCAATTACTTCTTTATTAGATATTATAATTTTAAATATCTTCTTATTACCTTCAATACCAACTATATCTTTATGTTTAAAGTCATTAATATTATATTCTTCATTAAAACAAACAGATAATTTTGTTAATTTATTTTCAGTAGTTATCTTACCATTTTTAATAAATAGAATATTATCGGAAAGGTCTTCTATATCTTTTAATGCATGTGAAGATATAATAACAATCATATCTTTATCATCAATTTGTTTTATTATTTCTTTTTTAAATATTTGTTTAGCTATTAAATCTAGTCCATCAAAAGCCTCATCTAAAAGTAGTACTTTAGGGCTTACTGATAACGCAACACAAAGATAAACTCTTCTTCTCATCCCTTTTGAAAAAGTGGCTAAACTACCACATTTATTAATTTCAAATAATTCTAAATAAGTCTCAAATTTAGTTATATCCATGTTATACATTAAATAATAAAACTTCTTTATTTCATTAATAGTAATTTTAGATAATGGATCATCACTAATAAATAATATATCTTTTTTAGCATTAGGATTTTCATATATTAATTCATCGTTATATAAAACATTAGATTCAAATATACCAGCTAATATTCTTAACAAAGTAGATTTACCACAACCATTAATACCACATAAAGCTGTAATAGTATTATTAGGTATTTCTAAGTTATCAATATTTAGTACTTCTTCTTTATTATACTTATGTATTAAATTATTTATCTTTATCATGACCATACTCTCCTTTAATTAATTGTATTAATTGTTCTTGTGTATAATTATTTTTTATCATTTCTTTAATATTATTTTTAAATGATATTTCAATACTACTTGTTATATCTACTTTAATATCAGATACATAATATCCTTTTTTATTTAATGAATATATAATACCTTCAGATTCTAATATTAAGTACGCTCTTGATACTGTATTAGGATTAACAGACATTTCATTAGCAAGTATTCTAACTGAAGGTAATTTATCATTTGGTTTTAATATACCATTTGCTATATTATTTTTTACTGCTTCTACTACTTGTACAAATATAGCTTCTTTACTACTTAATTTAATATCCAAAGTTACCACTCCTAACTGTATTAACTGTACTATCTGTATTAATTATATCAATGTGATTAAATATTGTCAAATAAAAAAATAAAACCACTTTATAAGCGGTCTTAGATATATATCATTTTTACTTTTTAACATTTGTATTTCTTGCTCTAGAAAACCAAACATTATTATTTTTGTTTTGCCCTTGAGTTTCAAATGTATTTTTACATTTAGGACAATAATAATAAAAACCATATTGGCTTTTAC
>JAWXUE010000050.1:0-5808 GCA_044432925.1 bacterium
ACATGGAAGTGGTAAAAATACATTTTATTCTAGAAAATAATATAAAGTTCTAAGTTATTTGATATAACTTAGAACTTTATTTGTTTTATAATGAAAATATTGTATAAATATGGTATTATAGTTATAAAAGTAAGTGAGGTTTTAATATGAATGAAAATAAAGGTGTAATATATGTTTTAACAAATCCATCATTTCCAGAGTATGTAAAAATTGGATATGCTGAAAATATTGATAATAGATTAAAAAGTTTAAATAGAAGCGAATGTATTCCATTTGCCTTTAGAGTATATGCTACTTATGAAGTTAATACAAAATTATCTGATTTAAAAGTACATACTATGATAGATTTAATGAATCCTTCATTAAGAACTATTGATAATATAGATGGTAAAAAAAGAGTTAGAGAATTTTACGCTATTACTGCTCAAGATGCTTATGAAATGTTGAAAGCTATGGCTGAAATACATGGAACAACAGATAATTTAAAACTTATCGACCCAACAGTTTCTGAAATTACTGAAGAAGAAACAGCAACTGAAGAGAGAGTTAAAAGAAAATCAATTAGAAAGCCTTATTTAAATCATTTAATTGATTGGGGTATAGTTAAAATAGGTGAAGAACTATATTTTAAAAAATCTCCTAAATTAACTGCAACTCTTTTAACAGATAAATCTGTTAATTTTAATGGAGAAGAAATGACTTATATGAATTGGGGTAGAGAAGTAACAAGTATGAAGTCATTTAGTTTTTATGATCAAGCTTGTAGATGTGGTTGTACTAAGACTTTAGGTGAAGAACGTCATGATTATATGATTGACAATAATATTCCTATAGATGAAGATTTTAATGGATAATTTAATTAAAAAAGTTCAAAGTAAGTTAATTCTTACTTTGAACTTTTTTAACTTTAAAATACGTCCATTGTCATATTTTGTCGAATTTTGTCGGTTGATTTTTCTTAGTTAAAATAATTCAAAATGCTATAATTAAATTAATATTTATAAAAAATTTGTCGAAATTTATTTTAGTTTTTATATAATGAAGCATCTTTCTCAAATTAATATTAATTCAAAGGAGTATGAATATGAAGTCTAAATCTGAATTAGAATTTGAAAAAGAAGTAATAAATTATTTAACTAAAATAGGTGGTACGAAACAATGGGAGTATTTACATAAAATAAAAACAACAGAAGGACTTTGGAATAATTTTAAATCAATAATAGAACAAAATAATTTCGCTAAATTAGACAAGCCATTAAGTGAGAATGAATTTAATCAAGTAAAAAAAATAATATCCAATTTAAATTCACCATACAAAGCTGGACAATTTCTATATGGTGTTAATGGAGTTTCTGAAATAGAAATTGATTTAGATAATGGTAAACATATCTTTTTAAATATATTTGATCAAGCAAAAGTTGGTGGTGGATCAACAATATATCAAATAGTAAATCAAATAGAAAGAGCAAATGTAATTAATGGGAAAAATAATAGAAGATTTGATATAACATTATTAATAAATGGATTACCAATACTACAAATAGAATTAAAAAGAGCAATGCAAAATATAGATGATGCATTAAACCAAATGAAGCAATATATTGGTGAAAAACAATATACTGATATATTTTCAACATTACAAATATTAATTGCTATGTCACCTCATGAAATTAAATATATGGCAAATACAACATTGGATAAATTTAATAAAACATTTGCATTCAGATGGCATAAAGAAAATGAACCCAATCCAGTAACATCATGGAAAATATTTGGAGATGAATTTCTATCAATACCAATGGCTCATGATATGGCTACAAGATTTATGATACTAGACGGAACAAAAAATAAAGAAACATTAAAAGTAATGAGATATTATCAAGTATATGCAACAAGAAACATAATAGATAAAGTACAAAGATATTCATTTAATGAAAGAAGTAAAAGATTAGGATATATATGGCATACAACAGGAAGTGGTAAAACTATTACAAGTTTTAAAACGGCATGGTTAGCAAGCAAATTACCAAATGTATCTAAAGTAATATTTCTAGTTGATAGAATCGCCCTAACAAATCAAACAACTCATGCATATAGAGCATATGACCCAAATTCATCATTTGGAAGTGGAGTAGTAGCTGATACATCAAGTGTTTTTGATTTACATAAAAAATTAAATAAAAAAAGTGATAAAAATATTGTTGTTACAAGTATTCAAAAGATGGCTAGATATGCTAAACAAGGTAAAATAAATGACAATGACAACTACTTATTTATTGTTGATGAAGCACATCGATCAACGGGAAATGATGCGGATAATTTCGGAATGATTAATGTAATAAAAAATACATTTATTAAATCAGCCTGGATTGGATATACAGGTACACCTAGATTTCCTGAAACAAGTGAAATATTTGGTGAGAGATTACATGCATATACAATAAAAGAAGCAATTGCTGATAGAAATGTACTTGGATTTAATGTTGAA
This sequence comes from bacterium, assembly GCA_044432925.1. Lineage (GTDB taxonomy): Bacteria > Bacillota_I > Bacilli_A > Acholeplasmatales > Anaeroplasmataceae > JAWXUE01. The sequence goes on from JAWXUE010000050.1 coordinate 2,489, forward strand.
TTTAAAGAAACAGTAGCAGAGCCTACATTATCTAGCGAAACAAAATTTGATGAAAATTTAATTGCAGCTGCTTATGATAAATCGGAAGAACATTTAGAAATAGTTGTTAAAGATATTTTAGATAATTGGAAAATTAGATCATGTAATAAAAAATATAATGCAATATTTACCGTACATGTATCAGGTGTTGGGGCAAGTATTCCAAGAGCATTTGATTATTATTTTAAGTTTATTGAAATAATGAATCAAAGACCAATAGAAGAAAGGCTTAACATTGCTATTAGTGTATCACAAGATACATCAAATGGAGAATTACAATATGAAAAAAATGAGAGATTAAATTTAGCAATAACAAATTACGATAATATTTTTAAAACAAAACATGATATGAAAATGGTTAAAGAATATAAAGATGATATAACAAGAAGATTGAATAAAACAGCAGATGATGGTAACTATCTTGATTTAGTAATAGTAGTAGATCAATTATTGACAGGTTTTGATGCTCCAGAATTAAATTGTTTATATGTTGATAGAGTATTAACAGGTGCTAACTTAATTCAAGCTTATTCAAGAACGAATAGAGTTGAAAATTTTGATAATAAACCATGGGGAAATGTAATAAATTATAGATTTCCTAAAAGAAATGAATTAGAAATGAATAAAGCTCTTGCTACATATTCAAATAGAGATAAAGCAGAACAACTTAGTCTAAAAGAATTACAACAAGTTAATGAAGAGGATGGAATATTATCAAAAAAATTTGGATATTTCAAAGGGAAAATATCTGATGTAGTCGATAAACTTTACAATTTAACTAATGGATTTCAAGGGATATCACTTAGTGAAAAAGAACAAGAAGAATCATTTGAATTAATAAAAGAATATAATTCTTTAATTAACAAAATGAAACAATTTACTGTAGATGACTTAGGGAATGAAATTTCTGCTTATTCTAATGGTGACGAATTCCTTAATATTATTGGAATTACAAAAGAAGAAGAAATAAAACTTACATCCACTATCTTTAATCAATTAAAAGAATATAGAGCAAAAAAAGAAGATATTGATATTTCAGAGGTAGATTTTAATATTGTACATGTACATGATGTTAGAATTAACTATGATTATTTAATTGATTTATTAGCTAGAATAGCTAACGAAGTACATGAGGATGAAGTAAGTAAGATTGATAAAACTTATGTTGAAATTAAACTTGAAGTTGATAAAATTAAAAATGACAATGAAAGAAAAAGAATCAATGAATTTGTAGATAAGATTATTTCTAATGAATATGAATTTGATAGTTATCCAGTTAGTAATGACTTTAATACGATTGAAGAAGGTATAAAGAAATCATTAATACAATCAAATCTAAGATTAACAACTGATTTTATTAGAAAGTTTGGATTGGATAATGCGATTACTCCAAAGAAACTAGAGGTTATTTTACAAGAACATAAGTATGGTATGGATGATTTAGATAATCAAGGTTTAATTACTGAAATGATAAATTTAGCACGAGAAGATTATAGTGGAATTTCTGGAGATGAAATAAAAAATTTATCATGGTCTAAGTATAGATTGAGAGTAAGAGAAGAACTTAAAGTTCTTGCTGATGAAGTGAAGAAATATGAAAAATAAAAAAGGGGAACAAAATGAGCAATACAAATGAACTTGGGAATAAGCTGTGGGATATGGCTAATAATTTACGTGGAACAATGGATGCGAGTGAATATAAAAATTATATTTTACCATTCATGTTTTACAAATATTTATCAAATAATCAAGAAAAATATATAAAGGAAAACTTCCTTGAAGATTTTTATACAACAACAGACGAAGAGGAAATAATCTCTTTGTTACAAGATATTTCAATTGGTTTAGGTTATGTAATAGAACCTAAATATATGTGGGATAAAATTATTAGTGACATTGATGAAGCTAAATTTATAGCTAGTGATTTTCAACAAATGATTGAGTCATTTAATTTAAATTTAATAAAGTATGAAAATAATCATAATGAAAATATTGAAGAGAAAAACTTTAAAAATGTATTTGATGATGTGAGATTAGGAGATTCAAGATTAGGTGAAACAACTGCAGAGAAAGCTAATGCACTTATTAAAGTTGTAAAAAAAATTGACGAATTAAAGTATGTTGATGAAACAGGTAAAGATATTTTAGGTGATGTATATGAATACATGATTGGTAAATTTGCTGCTAATGCTGGGAAAAAGGGTGGAGAATTTTACACACCACATTCAGTAAGTGTAATATTATCTAAAATGGTTACTGCTAATGCTAAAAATAATTCAAAACAATTTAGAGTTTACGACCCAACATGTGGATCAGGCTCATTACTTTTAACTGTTAGACAAGAATTACCTTTTGTTAATAAAGAGCGAAGTGTAAATTTCTATGGTCAAGAATTAAATAAAACAACATTTAACATTGCTAGGATGAATTTAATGATGCACAACGTGCATTATAGAAATATGAAATTAAGATGTGCAGATACATTAGACTCAGATTGGCCTTTTAGTAAAGAAAATGGAATTAATATCCCATTAAAATTTGATGCTATTGTTGCAAATCCTCCTTATTCTCAATCATGGGATACTAAGGATGTTGATAGAGAGAAAGATATTAGATTTAAAGAGTATGGAGTTGCTCCAGCATCAAAAGCTGATTACGCATTTATATTACATGGATTATATCATTTAGATAGTAAAGGTACTATGGCTATTGTATTGCCACATGGTGTATTATTTAGAGGTGCAAGCGAAGGTAAAATAAGAAAAAACTTAATAAAAAATAATATGTTGGATGCTGTTATAGGATTACCATCAAATTTATTTTATGGAACATCTATCCCAACATGTATTTTAGTATTTAAGGGCGCTGAGATTAGAAAAACAAAAGATATTCTATTTATTGATGCATCAAAAGAATTTGTAAAAGATAAAAATCAAAATATTTTAACAAAAGAACATATTGATAAAATATTTGATACATATAATGAAAGAAAAGAAATAGATAAATATTCACATAATGCTACAATAGATGAAATAGAAGAGAATGATTATAATTTAAATATTCCTAGATATGTAGATACATTTGAAGAGGAAGAAGAAATTGATATAAAAGAAGTATTAAAGAATATTAAGGAATTAGAAACTCAAAGAGATGAACTAGATGTTGAAATCAATAAATACTTAAAAGAATTAGGATTATTAGGGGATGATGAATAGTGGAAAAGAACAATAAAACCCTTAATGTACCAAATTTGAGATTTCCTGAATTCAAAGATGAATGGA
>JAWXUE010000051.1:0-5305 GCA_044432925.1 bacterium
GTTTATATAATAATGAATTAAATTCTAATAATATTTCACCTTCTGGTATAATTACTTCTTTTTTAAATGTAGAAAATCCATAATTAAGTAATTCTACTGTTTCAGTATTACGTAGTAGACTTGTTGGGTAACCCATAACAACGCTTATTAGCCTCATATCGTCTTTTACCATTGTAGCTGATAAACAATAACCACCTGTAGAGATATACCCTGTTTTGTGTTGTTTATGCGCAAGTTATTATATCTTTGGTTTATCAGATATTATACTTACTATTTCTGAATTCAAATGAGTTAAGTATTCATCCGCAATCTCCCAAAACAAATCATTAGAAAAATCAACTTTATTTGTATTTAATTTAAATGAAAAACTTTCTGAGAAACTATTTTCCACAATAGCATAAAATAATTTTTTCATCTCTTCTTGATTCTCATTAATCATATCAATAAAAAAAGATTTATCCTTAATTTTAAAAATCATTTTAATATCTTTATCATCCTTAAATAAATCTACATTATATTCAATCATACCATCCATATATATCTCCTCTTTCTATAAACGCTTCTTTTCCACCTTCTAAACACTTAAGACAAGTATCTTTCCAATCTAATACATTATTTTGATCAACAATATTAACAAGATTAGATGTAAACGGATTACCAATAAATGTCTTATTTTTTGGATAGTTATCTTCTCTATATACAGTTAGATATGGTAATGTTCTAACTGCTATATTAGCATCATGTGTGGATATAATTATTATTTTATTTTTAATACTTAATTCTCTTAATTTTTTTATTATTACTTCGTTAATATAATCATGACCAATACTCATTTCAGGTTCATCTAGTATATATACATCTGCTTCATTATGTAAAACTGAACTAATTATGAGTAATGACTGCTCTCCATTTGATGGGCTATGTGAATCATAATCTTTTGATGAATCACTATCAATAATGTCTAGTGTTTTTATTATTGATCTTTCTGCCCCAATAAAATTAGATATATTTGATATATTATTCATATTACAGTGATTTGAGAAGTCAATTAAGCTAGCAGTAACATTCTTGTTAAATGAATTATTAATTACAATCTCAATTTTATTTAAAAAATTTCTTAGCATTGTAAGTTTGTTTTGTCCCATTAGCACTTTATGATCTGGTGTCATTTCAAATGGATCGATGTCATACTTTAATCTTAAGTACACATTATTTAATTTATTATTATTTTTAATTACACCTATATGCTTATTTTCAAACTTTGATTTTTTCCTTAGAGCTTGTTTTATTTTAATACAATTATTATTTAAATCTAGTAAACTTGTATAAAAATTAATTAGACCTGTAGACTGGGGTTTTAAATGGGTACCTTTCTTTTTTGTATACAACTCTTTAAATACATCGACAGAGTTATCGAGAAGAGAGATGCTTTTAAATTTAGAATATTCTTCAATAACTTTTTTCTTTGCATTTTTATACAACTCAACTAGAATTTCATTTAGTTGATTTTCCTGAGTGTTATTTAAAAAATTAGAAATAGTAATATTTTTAAATTTTTCTTTAATTAACAATAGTTCATTATATTCTTTTTTTATTTTTTCTAAATAAGAATTATTATTTGATGAAGACATTATAGAATTTGTGAATGCGTATTTACTTTTTACTTTTTCGCTTGATTTCCAATTTTTATATTTTAATATTGATGTACATGGATGCTCTTTCCAATTTAAAATTTTATTTAATTCATTTCCCATATCACTATCATTAAATCTATTGAAATCCTTTGATTCAATAGTGAAATCTATTAATTGTTTATACTTATCAGTTTTTGTGTTTGAATAATAACTTTTAACTGTTTTTCCTTTTTCAAGAAATAAGTTTTCTAAACTCTCTAAAATTTTTGTCTTCCCGGTACCTTTTCCACCAAAAAATATATTCAAATCTCTGTATATAGTCAAATCAAGAGTATCTAAAGAATTTTCAAAAGGTTTAATATTACAGTTCACTTCTTCTTTTTGTTCCAATATAGATTGAATTACAGCATTTTCTTTTCTAGTTAATAATTTAAATTGATCATACGATGAAATTTCCAACTTTAACTCTGGTATTGATGATTTCGGATATTTATTCCAATCTCTTACATCGGATCCACATAAAGCATTTATATTATGTTTCATAAAAATACCAGCACTGATCAAGTTACTAGCTTCATAAAATAAAGGAATTTTACCATTCAATTTACTTTTCAATTTATCAAAATCTTCTTCTGAGAGATGAGGTGTTTTTCCTAAGTAATGGCAAACAAAGAAAGTATCTATCTTAGTAAATGAAGTTACTAATTGATCTATTGTAATTTTATATTCATCCTCATTCGATATTTTTAATTCTAAAATAATATCATTAAATTTCTTCACGCTCGTAGGATTACATATTACAATACAATGACCTATTGAATTTTCTCCTTGTACATCTAACTCAATACCCGGCCATATCATAAATTCATCATTTATAAAATCATTATATTGTTCATAATCAAAATGATTATGATTTGTTATTGCTGCTATCTTGACATTAGCATTTGTCAAAACTTCTACAAACTTTTCTTTGCTTACATTCCTTGTCTCTGGATCTCCTGTTTTTATCTTTTTAGTATGAATATGTAAATCTATTCTCAAATGAATCCCTCCTTTTATCAAATTAATTATACCATTTTAAATAAAAGTCAAAAAGCATTATTGTTCGACAAATGCTAAAAAAGCACAATATTTTCATATCTCGTACTTATACTTTATCTTTATATCATAATTCCCTCTACTAATTCTACTTATAACTACTCTATCTATACATAATCTTATTAAATCTATTTTATTAATATCTTTATACTTTATATTAGAAATAAATTTATTAAACTTAATTTCTAATAAAGATACTTTAGATATATTATCTTTAATATCATTTAATATATTATTATATTCACTTATTTTATTATTTAATTCGTTAGTCTTTAACTCGAATTCTTCTTTACTTATTTCTCCTATAAAGCTTAACTCTAATAATTTTGAATATTCTAAATCTAATTTCTTTAATTGTTTTATTATATCTTCTTTATTTAAAGTACTACTATTAGTAATATCACTTTTTAATATAGCTAAGAATCTACCTTTGTCTTGAATTATTATTTCAAGTGTTTTTACAACGTCTTGATATAATAATCGGGTTATAATATTTTCTTTTAGATAAATACCTTTACCTTCGTAAATATAGATATCTTTATCTTTAAGATATTTATATTTACATTTTTTATTATTTACATCATATAAAATATCTAATTTATTTTCTCTATATACTTTTACTCTTTTATTCTTACTATTAACTAAATTATATAATTCTTCTGATACTATTTTCGGTTTAGAATTTCTTATAATTATTTCTTCTCCTGGTTTTGTTGATAGATTAATTATATGACCACAATATTCATAATCTTTTATAATATCACTTATCATATATCATATATCTTTCCCACCTACGACTAATAGTTCCTCCAGGAGTATTTAAATTTAATACTTCACTTTGATATTGTGTTCTTGTTTTAATATGATCTTTATTTAGTATTTCAGCTACTTTTTAAGATGTATTATTAATTGATAAATTAAATATTTTCTCTACTATAGTTGGCGCATAAGGATCAATTATAACATTCTTATTTCCATCTATTAGATATCCATATTTAGGATAATAAGCATAGTCTATTTTATTAACTCTTTCTCTAACTGATCGTCTAAATTTACTTTTAATATCTTTATAGTAATAATCATTTAAGAAGTTTTTTTAATACTATAGATTCGTTATCTTTATAAGTTAACGAATCATAGTTATCAGATAAACTTATTAATCTTACATTTAAACTAGGTAATACATTCTCACCTAAGTTCCCTACGAAATGAAGTCTCCTTCCTAATCTTGAAAAATCCTTTACTAACAACATTTTAAAGATATTCTTGTCGCATCTTCTAATAGTTCATTTAATCCATTTCTACTTGTTGATGCTCCACTTACTCCATCATCAATATAGACTTTTACTATATTAAAGTGATTCTTGTTAGTATACTCAGTTAATATATTAATTTGATTTTCTATACTTTTAAAATCTTTTTTTATATAATTTATCTTCAACACTCACTGATAATTTTACTTATATTGCTGTATTCATTTTATTGTACTACTTATAATTTACCATTTACGAATTATCATAATTATGATATTATAATGATAGAGGTGATTAAGTTGAATAATATTAGACCAATTTCAGATTTAAGAAATAAATTTACTGAAATATCTAAAACTGTCCATGAGACAGGAGAACCAATATTCTTAACAAAAAATGGTTATGGTGATATGGTTGTTATGAGTATGGAAACATATAAAAATATGCAATTTGATATCGAAATTAGCACTAAATTAAGAGAGGTAGAGCGTGAATTAAAATCTAATTCAAAAAAATATTCTTTAGAAGAACTTGATAAAAAATTTAGTGAATATTTATGAAATATGTAATTAATTTACTTACTACTGCTTTTAAAGATTTAAATGATATCGAATTCTATTATAATGAGAAACTAAAGAACAAAGAAGCTTATGGTATTTTTTTATGAAAAATTTCGTTCTTCTATTTCATTACTAAGTTTCACTCCATATATGTATAAAGAATATGATAGATATGAAGGTAATGTTCAATTTAGAATGTTAGTAATTAAAAAGTATTTAATATTTTATTATATAGATGAATCTAATAAAGAAGTTAACATAGCAAGAGTTATTTATAGTAAAAGAGAATACGATATGGAACTAACTAATACTAGTTTGCAAGAAGAGTCAATTGAATACAAAACAAAATAAGAAAGCAGTTTTGCTTTCTTATTTTTCTATAACTACTTTATACATTTCAATTAATCTAGCTTATCATTTTTTTAAATAGTACACCCATTAAATCAAATATATTTCTTTTTTCTACTTCTTCACTATATTCTATATCAAATATACCTAATTTTTTATTATCATAGTAAACAATTATCTGTGGAGTTTCATTATGATCATTACTATATATTAATTCATAAGTCATATCCAACAATTCATCATTTTTATTTTTTAATACTGAAATATTATTAGAATTAATTAATTTAAATATTGATGGTTTATATAATAATGAATTAAATTCTAATAATATTTCACCTTCTGGTATAATTACTTCTTTTTTAAATGTAGAAAATCCATAATTAAGTAATTCTACTGTTTCAGTATTACGTAG
>JAWXUE010000052.1:0-4781 GCA_044432925.1 bacterium
TACACGCTAATGATAAAAATGCTGATGATGCATGTAAAATGGTATTTGAAGCATACAACATTACTAATACTAAAACAGAGAAAAAAATAATTTTAAAAACAATTAGATAATAAAAATAAAACCCCTCTATAATTTATAGAGGGGTTTTATTGCAAAAAAAAAATAAAGGTTAATTACTCCTTTATCTTTTTTTGTGTTATTCACCCGCCGGCAATAACGACCTTACTTTGCGTAAATAAGGATTTTTGCCATTCTTCATGGACTTTGTTCATTGATTTTTCTACCTATAGTATACTATCATATAGTATATATGTCAACATCATATTTCAAATTTTTATAAAATAAAATGAGTTATTATGTTTTTGTATTAATATTTCAACATTACTAATACTAAAACAGAGAAAAAAATAATTTTAAAAACAATTAGATAATGGCTTAAATAAGCCATTATCTCTTTTTAAATATTGGAATATTTTACTTAATTGTCAAAAAATGGTATAATAAATCGTAAGGAGGATTTATTCCATGAAAAAAATATTATCAGTTTTACTAGGTTTAACTTTAGTATTTAGTTTAAATGCTTGTGGTAGTGATAAAGATGAATTTGATAATTCAATTAAACACTTTGAATCAGATGAAGGTTTATTTAACTTTACAGTATCTGGTCAATACGCTACATTAGCAAGTTTAAATTTAGATGCTAATAGCAAATACGATGGTGAGTATATAACGCAAGTTAGTGTACCATCTACTTATACGCAAAATTCAATTACTTATGATGTAACTACAATTTCAACAAATGCTTTTAGATATAGAGCATCTTTAGAAGCTATTATCTTACCTGATAGTGTAACAACTATTAATACATATGCATTTCAAGATTGCTATTCATTAGAAAAAATTCAAATGCCTAAATCATTAACTTCAATAGCTAATTACGCATTTAATGCATGTACATCTTTAAGAATGATGGACTTATCTATGAATACAACATCAATTGGTCAATATGCATTCCAAAATTGCTATTCATTAGAAGATGTAGTTTTAAATGATGGAACTCAAACTATTGGTCAATATGCATTTCATAATTGTTATTCATTAGAAGAAATTAATTTACCTAAAGAATTAACTTATATTAATTCTTATACATTTCAAAATTGTACTTCATTAGAAGAAATTAATATTCAAAATAAAGTAAATACAGTTGATACATATGCATTCCAAAATTGTTATAACTTAAATAAAGTAACAATCGGAGAAGCTGTAGTTAAACTTGAAAATTATGCTTTTAATAATTGTTATAATTTAGAAGATGTTACATTTAATAAATCATTAGAAACTATTGGTACTCATGTATTTGCTAATTGTAGATTTTTAAGTAATGTTAAATTACCAAGTACTGTTAAATCTATTGGTTCAAGTGCATTCTCAGGATGTTATTCATTAACTGAAATTGATTTAACTACTGCAATAACAGAAGTTTCTTCATCTACATTTGCATATTGTTATTCATTAAAAAAAGTAACTTTAGCAGAAGGTGTTACAAGTATTTCATCTAGTGCTTTTTACAATTGTAATTCTTTAGTAGAAATCACTCTACCTTCTACATTACAAACAATTGGTTCAAGTGCGTTTGAAGGATGTAATTTATTAACTAATATTCATATCCCTTTAAATACAGTAACAATCGGTTCTAATGCATTTAGATATTGTTATATATTAAGTATTACAGTTGCTATGCCAGAATCTAACCTTTCTTCAGGATGGTCAACTACTTGGAATCCAAGTAATTGTGATGTTACTTACGGTGTAAACTAAAAATATTAAAAGTCCTTCGGGACTTTTTTTGTTTTATTATGTGTTATTTTACAAAAAGTGTAAAAAAACGCTTTACAAAAAATGTAAAATAAAGTAATATTATGGTGAGGTGATGAAATGATCAGACATAGATTGAAAGAAGTAGAATTAAGAATTACAGATTTAGCAGACTATTTACAAGTTTCTAGACCTACAATGTATAAGTATATTGAACTATACGATGAAGGAGAATACTCACCGATTAATAAAAAAGTGAAGAAATTATTTGATTACATTGTTGGTAATGAACTTGCTGGGAAGAACAATGTTATTAATTATATTTTGACAAATTTAGTAGAGATTGGCGAATATGCAGAAAAAAAAGATGATGTATTAATTAAAAAAATAAAGTCTTTTATTATAGAGAATCCTGATAGTAATAATGTTTTAATGATAAAAGAACTTGTATCAAAGAAAAAATATAATTATTTTGCTGATTTAGTTATTATACTAAACGATAAAGATCATAGTAAATATTCTGAAGCATGTGAAATAACAAATAAAATAAAAAAAATAATAGGAAGTATAGAGGAATAAAGTATGGAAAGATATTTAGAAATTACACAATATAAAAATTTAGGTGTTAATGAAACACAAAGACTAGTATTAAATAGAGGTGCTGGAACAGATATATTAGGTGGATTAGTTACTGTAATTGGTGGTAATAATGCTGGGAAGTCCAACCTTTTAGAAACGTTAAGGGTTTTTAGTAGTAAATCTATTAATTCAAATGCAATAACAACATTAAGCTTTGAAGAATGTAAAAGACAACCTAAACTTAAGATGAAAACTATAGATGGAAAAAATATTTCATCTGTAGAAATTGGTCTTAACGGAATAACTGAAGATTATTTATCTTTAGATTCATCGAAAAATGAAAAACTTTTTTCTAAAATGAGAGATGAAAGTATTGTCGAACTTAAAAATATAAAAGAAAAATTCATAAATCATCCATTTAGTAGTATTTCAGAACTAGCATCAACGTTGTATGATAATTTTTCGAACAATGATGTAGATTATTTTATAACTAGTAATGATTCGAGTTTAAAGTCGTTATATGATAAATTTGATGCTGTGGCAAGAAGAGGCTATTCAAGTCAAATGAATAGATTGTGTTCTGAGTGCAACTTGAAGCATTTAAGTTATGAAAGCTTAAGAGAGAAGTTTCATGATGAAGAATCAAGTAAAAACAATTCATATTTTATGAAATATGGAATTAAGAGAACACCTATTATATATAATTATGAAAATAGAGTTATTACTTCATCTCAATTTTCTTCTGATATAAATAGAATAACATCAAATCAATTTATAATGTCATTGTTCAAGGCTATCGATTTTAATCAAACTACAATAGAAAATGTGTATAAAACATATGCACAGACTAAAGCGATTGGTGTTTTCACAAAGTTTGAAACTGAAGCAAATAAAAAATTAAATGTTATTTCAAACAAGTTTAATAAATTATATAATGTTGATGATGAGTATCAATTTTCAATTAGAATGGAATCTACGCAAATATGTGTTTCTTTAACTAGATGTTTCGAACCTTTAAATATTGACATGCAATCGACAGGGTTTAAGTGGTTTTTTAATTTGTTCTTTTCTTTGTATATATTTAATGATTTAAAAGCTGGAGATATAATTTTAATGGATGAACCAGCAACGAATTTACATGTAACAGGTCAACAAGAGCTAAGATCATTTCTTAAAGAGTTTGCTATTATGAATGGATTAACATTTGTTATAGCTACACATTCTCCGTTTTTACTAGATGTAGATCATCTTGATGAACTTAGAGTTGTTTCACAAGTAGATGGACATGCACATATTGACAATGATTTTGCTACTATTAATTATGATGATCCAGATTCGTTAGCAAGTATTAAATCAGCATTAACTGTAAAAGCAAACATTTTAATTGATTATGATACTAAAGTAGTATTTGTAGAAGGTATTACAGATTATAACTACTTAGTAGCTATGAAACATAGATTAAATATTGAAAATTTAGTGTTTTTACCAATTAGAGGGCTTGGTGATGGTAGTTTAAGTAATGCGTCAGAAATCCAAGAAGAGATTAGTAAAAAACTAATATCGATTGTAAAACATAATCCTATTTTATTAGTTGACAGTGATAAAGCTGGTAAATCTATGAAAAAAGTGAATAAAGATTCAAAATTAACTGTATTTTCTTTAGATGATATCTCTAGTGAATTTAATGAAATTGAATCATTATTTTGTTCTGAAGATAAAGCAGACATTTCTTTAGATAAGTCATCAGCTAAATCTAGTGTATTAAAACAAAATATTATTTTTAATAATTTAAAATTAAATGATTTAACTGTGTCTAATTTTAAAAAATTATTTAATTATATTGATGAATTAAATTAATTAGTCTTTAAAAGTCCTTCGGGACTTTTTTATTTTATTATGTATTAAATTGTTGTATAATAACATGAGAGAAGGTGGTGCATTTATGGATAAAATTGGTGAATTAAAAGTAGTAGATGATTTATTGATTATTAATAAGAATTATAAAAACAATTCAGATCTACATTTGTTTGCTACAATTTCTTTTATTGATAATGATAAAGGAAATACAACAAATGTACTCTTCAGTAAGTTTTGATGGTCGCAAAGGTGATATGTATGTTAATGATAATTATTTAATAAAAGGATTAGTAGATAAATTAAATAAAGAAGGTAAACTGAATTCAGAAATAAATAATACTATTTTGATGATGTTAAATGAAATAAATATTTAAATAGCATTTTATTAAATATTATAAAAGGAGATAAGTAAATGATTATACATAATAAATTAGTAAGGGATAATATTCCTAATATTATAGAAAATGATAATAAAAAAGCTAATATTAGAATATTAGATGATAAAGAATATATTGAATGTTTAAATAAAA
>JAWXUE010000053.1:0-4218 GCA_044432925.1 bacterium
TGTTAGTTTGTAAATCTAAGTCTCCTGTTTTAATACCTTCACACTTATCAATTGACTCTTCTATTAATATCTCTTCAGCCTCAGATAATTTAACACCTTTATTTAAAACTTTTAATCCATTATCATAATAAGGATTATGACTAGCTGTAATCATTACACCTAATATTTTATTAACTTGAGAATAATATATTAACGCTGGTGTAGGTACTACTCCTGCGTTTAATACTTTTATCCCAACTGATAACGCCCCTAAGGTAATACCTTTTGTTAATTCATCTTTTGACTCTCTTGTATCTGTTCCTATGACAAGTGTATCACAATTTAATTTACTTAATGATTTACCTAACTTGTAGGCTAATTCAAAAGTGATAACTTCTCCTACTTTACCCCTAATTCCATCTGTTCCAAAGTACTTCATGCATAAAGCCCCCTTTTATATCTAATTATACTACTTTTTACTACAAATTTCTATATAAATAAAAAACAACGTTACTACATTATATGTAATTTACGTTGTTTTTATTAAAGTTTATTTACGTTCTACTTTTTCTTTTTCAACTCTATCTAAAATAGCTAATATGTCTTTATTAGAGTTGAATGAAGTAGTTGTTAACTCTTCTATAATCGCATTTATTTTTTCTAAATTGAATGGGTTATTAGTTTTTTCAATAAATATTTTTTCATTTGGAGTTTTAGTTGATTTTGAAGTATCTAATAACAATTCTTCATATAACTTTTCTCCTGGTCTTAATCCTGTATATACTATATCAATATCTACACCTAATGTTAAACCTGAAAGTTTAATCATATTTTCAGCAAGTTCAGCTATTTTAATAGGTTGTCCCATATCTAAAATAAACTTCTCTCCACCCTCAGCGTAAATACCTGATTCAATAACTAATCCACAAGCTTCTGGTATAGTCATAAAGAATCTTGTGATTTCTTTATGAGTAACAGTTAATGGACCACCTGTTGCTATTTGTCTTTCAAATAAAGGAATAACAGATCCATTTGAACCTAATACATTACCAAATCTAACCATTGAATATTTAGTGTGTTCTGATTTTTCATTCCACGCCTCTACAACCATCTCACAAAAACGTTTAGTAGATCCCATAACATTAGTTGGATTCACTGCTTTATCCGTTGAAATTAATACCATCTTATCTACTTTAAATGTATCACATGCTTCAGCTACATTATATGTACCACCAATATTATTTTTGATAGCTTCATAAGGACTATCTTCCATTAGCGGTACATGTTTATGTGCTGCTGCATGGAAAACGATATTAGGTTGATATTCTTCAAAAACTTTTTTTAATCTTTTTTTATCTCTAACACTACCTATTAAGGCAATGTAATTAGGTTTCACTTCTTCATCTCTGTATTTAATATCTAATTCAGTTTTTAATTGATATACTGTGTTTTCATATATATCAAACATAATTAGTTGCTTTGGACTATGTTCTAAAACTTGTCTACAAATTTCTGAACCAATTGAACCTCCACCACCTGTTACTAATACAACTTTACCTTTAATAAACTTTTCTAATTTCGATTTATTTAATTCAATTGAATCTCTACCTAATAAATCATCGATAGAAACTTTTCTTAAAGTTTTATGTAAACTTCCATCTAATAATTGTGTTTTATCAGGTACAATACTAACATTAACTTTATTTAAATCAATAGTATCTAAAATATCTTGTGTTGATTTACTTGATATTGAAGGCATAGCTAGTATTACTTCTTCAACTTTTAATTGATCAATTATTTGATTAACATTAGAAATAGGTCCATATACTGTAGTTGCATTAATAATTTTACCGATTTTATTAATATCATCATCCATAAATCCTACTACATTATATCCATATTCTTTCTCTAATCCGATTTCTGAGAGAATCATACTTCCCGCTGAACCAGCACCTATTATTAACGTATTTTTAATTTTGATTGGTTTTTTCTTTTCATCTTTTTCAAAACGCTCTTCGAAATACCATGTTAAGAAATATCTACTTATAAATAAATAACAAAATTCAGTTAGTGTTGCTACAAGCATTGTAGCAAATAAAACAGTATATATGTTTGGTAATAAAAGCAATAATGGATTAAATATCATTAAACCGATATTTGCAATTAATGATACTGAGAGTATCTTAGCTAAACTTCTTCTAATTCTATATTTCCATATTACTGAATAATTACCAGCCACATAATAGATAACTATTTTAACAATTGTATAAACTAAGATTGTGTAGAAGAAAAGTGATTTAAAATCTTCATTTGAGAAGTTATTAGATAAATAACTACTTAATATATAAATTAAGTAAATAGCTATAAAATCTAATATGACTAAAGATCTTTTATGTAATAATATATTTTTCATTATTTATCTCCTTTTTTGTTTATTCTACTGTAACGCTTTTAGCTAGGTTACGTGGTTTATCAACATCATTACCATTTAATATAGCACAATAGTATGAAATATATTGCACTACAACAGCTGATACTAATGGTGTTAAGTAATGAGCTACATTTGGTATTACTATATCATCACTAGTGTTAGATAGTGATTGCATTGATATAACAAATGTGTTTGCTCCTCTTGCTTCTGTTTCGGCTAAATTGCTTCTTGTAATCATATTAGTCCCCTCTTGAGTAATAATAGCAATAACTGGTGTATCTTTAGTTATTAAAGCAATAGGTCCATGTTTTAATTCACCTGAAGGATATGCCTCAGTATGAATATAAGATATTTCTTTTAATTTTAAAGCAGCTTCTAGAGATGTCCAATAATCAATTCCACGTCCAAGATAAAATGCTGATGTTTGATTATACATTTTACTTGCTAAATCTTTATATATCGCTTTATTAGAAATCAGTTTTTCCATTACTAACGCGATTTTATTTAAATTTTCTTTTAAACTAGTTTGTTTCCCTGATAGTTCTTTAGCAAGGATAGCTGTTGTAACAATTTGAGCTATATAAGCTTTTGTTGATGCAACTGATATTTCTTTCCCAGCGTTTATATGCAAGTGGTAATTAGCTAAATTATACATGCTAGACTCAATGCTATTAGTAATTGCTAACATAGGATATTTACTATCTTTACATCTTTTCATAACTGCTATACTATCAGCAGTTTCTCCTGATTGACTTACAAAAACAAAAAATGGTTTTTTTGTTATTAGAGGTGTAGAATAAACTAATTCACTAGCACAAAATACTTCCGAAGGAATTCCAGCTAATTTTTCAAAATAATATTTAGCCATATAACATGAGTACATTGAAGTACCACATGCTACTAAATTTATTTTATCTGATTCTTTCATTTGTTTAATTAATTTAGGATCAATTTTAATATTATCTCCATCAAAATAATTAGTAATTAAATTTCTTATTACATTGGGTTGTTCTTCAATCTCTTTAATCATAAAATGTTCTGCGTCTCCTTTAGATACATCTTCATCTTTTAAAGTAATTTCTTTTAATTCCTTTTCTTTGTCAACGCCAATAATATCAAATAATTCAAAATCATTATTTGATATTACACCAAACGTTTGATCTTCTAAACTAATATATTTTTTTGCGAATCCTACTAAAGCCATTAAATCTGAAGCGATTGTTACCCCCTCTTCTGCAACTCCAATTAATAAAGGAGTTTTATTTTTTGCTACATACATTTTATTTAAATCTTCTGTATCAATAATTATTAATGCATACGAACCTTCTAATGTTGACATCGTTTTTCTTATTGCTTTTTCAACAGACATTTTTTTACTATAATGATCTATTAAATTAGCAATTACTTCTGTATCAGTTTGTGATGCAAAATTATAATGATTTAAAACTTCAACTTTTAATTCTACTGAATTTTCGATAACTCCATTATGAACAATAACAAATCTTTTTGATTCTGAATAATGAGGATGAGAATTGATATAATTAGGTTCACCATGTGTTGCCCATCTTGTATGTCCTATTCCAAATGTAGAATTTTGTAAAGTTGTTATATTTTCTAATTCATTTACTCTACCTTTTGTTTTGAAAACATCTATTTTATTAGCGTTATTAAGAAGTGCCATCCCAGCAGAATCATAACCACGATATTCTAATTTATATAATCCTGATAAGATTACTTCTTTAGCATTTTTACTTCCAAAAAATCCAACAATACCACACATAAACGTTCCACCACTTCTCTTTTTTATA
>JAWXUE010000054.1:0-4124 GCA_044432925.1 bacterium
AATGTAGTACTAATTTTACAATAAAATATTGGCTTAAACACAATAAAAATGGCTTATCTACGCAAAAGATAAGCCATTTTTTTGTTTTACAACTGGCAAAGTCGTGTTATAACATAAATTTACAAATTTTCCATACATTTCATAAAAATTTATTTAGATTTCACAATTGATAAATTTCATGTTTCTTTTTAAAAATATTTTAAGTTTTACAAATAATTAAAACACTTTTTTATTTGGCTAGTTATTTTTCCATCTAAAAAAGAAATAATGTTGTAACAAAGAGAAAATTCTCTTTTGATATCGTTATATATGAAATACTTATTTGGATATTCATCATTAATGAACATCGAAGAGTTTTCTACATTTACTTCATCAGATAAAAAACATTTAATGTTTTTTATAAAGTTTTTATTTACCAATATTTCATTTTTGTTTTCATCAATAATACATTTTTGATGTAATTCATCTACTCTTAAAAAATTGTTATAATTAATATCTTCTACTTCTTTAATATAATCATAAGGTACAAATGAGTAACTATACCAAAAACCATTATTAATATTTTCATATAAATTTCTAATAGAATTATCTTTAATACTATTTAAAAAATTCATACTTTTTTCTGTATGGATATTTGATTCGAATATCTTATATCCATTTGGAGTATCAAGTATATAAATCAATTTATATGAATATTCCTTCACTAAAAATACATCTACAAACATTTCTCTTAATTCTTCTGCAAATTTAATCAAGCCTACATTATGGAATAAATCAATTACTAATTGCTTTTTAGTTGTTAGGTTCTTCTCATCAAGTATACTACACCAATTTTCATTCAAAATGATACCTTTAGTTGTTTTGTGATCAATCATATTAAAATTGAAATACTTATCTAAACTTAATACTTCAGTATATTTCTTCTTCAATTCAACTAATTCTTTATAAGGATTACAAATTGAAGTTTCATAGACTCCATCACCAATAAATTCAATAGCTGTTCTTAAATAATAGAATCCTTTTTGAACATCTTGCACTACCCCTAAACCATCAGTGTGCATTTTAGCTACTTCTACCATTGAATCAACTTTAAAACTTCTTATATTTTCATCATTTATTATTTCATTAAATAGTGATAATGATTTTTCATAATTTATATCAGTACCGTATCCATTTTTATACATATATGCTAAATAAAACAAAACTCGTTCATTCTTTTCATTTACGGTTGTTAACAATTCAAATGCACTTTTGTAATCAATTTTAACCATAGTGCCCTCTAGAAAACAAATAGCTAATCTAATGATTCCATCCTCATCACTAACTTCTTTTGATTTCTCATAAAATTCAATACACTTGCTATTTCCTACTGATTGGTAAAGAAATCCAATATATGAGTAAATATCTTCTATTCCATTTTCATAACATCTATCTATAAATGAATTTTGGATTATATAATTTTCATTAACTGCTCTTCTTAATATACTAAATATTTTCCTCTTATCAACAACAACGTTATTATACAATTCATTTAATAATACTTTTAAATTTACCTCTTCTTTTTTTACACATATTATATTGTCATTTTGATTTATAATATTACATTTAATATCTTTTAGTAAAATTATTGTGTTATATTTTTTTGAATTTGGTATTTTAGAGATTAAACTTTCATACTTCACATTCATTACATTATCAAAACTATATTCAATAACATCTTCAATTTCATTATCAAAATCATCCATTAAATTAATACATTCAAATAAGTAATTAACATAATTGTTACACTCTAATTCATTATCAAATTTACAAAGTACATAAGTACTGTAGTTATAATTATTCTTTAACGAATATGTTGTTGTTGGATCTATAATCTCATATCCTCTATTACATTTCCTGATTATTTCATCTTTAAAATCAATACTTCTATAATTTTCAATATTTTTAGATTGATTAAATACTCCATAAGTTGTTGTATATGATTCATTATTGTATTCAATATTCCAATATAAATTTAATTCTCTATTAATCATTTTTATTTTATTCATCTTAAATTCTCCTTAATTTTTATATTGTTTTAATTGTACTTGTAAGGAACCAATACCCTTTTGAAAGCTATCCCTGCTTTTCAAGTAACAATCTATTTAGTTGTCAAAGCAGTTTTTTTACGTAAAAAAATACGACATAAAAAAACTTATAAGTTTTTATGTCGTATTTCGATTATATTATTTATTTTTTTGATACTTTTCTATTATACACATTATTTTTTAAAAAACAATAGTAATCTTTATTGCTTATATACAACTTCACCAGCAAAAAAATCCCAATCCTTCCCAAACGTCACTTTTTCATTAACTTCCGCTTCCGTTAATTCAAAAGTAATTGTTAACACTAAACATCTTTCGAATGCTCCTTGTCCAATTTTTGTCACAGAAGCTGGTATTGTTATATTTGGTATAATTAAACAATGTTGAAAAGCAAAAATATCTATTTCTGTTAATGTATCTGGCAATGTTATATTTATCAAACCAGAACAAGATCTAAATGCATAACTACCTATTCCTGTTAAACCGTTTGGTAGCGTTACATCCGTTAATGAGGTACACCCCGAAAAGGCAGACCCAGCAATATAAACTACATTTTCAGGAACTACAATCTCTTTTATGTTAACACAATTTAGAAAAACTCTAATATCTATGATTGTTAAGTATTTTGGTAATTTAACACTAGTTAAATAAGTACACCCTTCAATTGATGATTCAAAAATTTCTAATACACTATCCGGTATTATAATACTTTCTATAGATAAATTATCCTTAAAGCAATCTTCAGCAATTGCAACAACATCCATACCATCAATCATTGAAGGTATAATAATATCACCATGGAATGCTGCACCTTTACCAGAAACATGATACTGACCATTAACTTCTGTATAACTCAATCCAATTGAATATTTTTCATATGATGAATATAAGTTTAAATCACTAGTTATATTAGATAATGTATCAATATGTTGTGTACATTCTTCATCTAAAAACCATCCTAAGAATCTATAACCATATCCAAAATTATCTGATTTATCATCTAATGATAATAATGTAATTGTTTCATTCATTGTAATACTAGTTTGATTTTCATGAGTTTGATTAAATTCATCAATATAAGTAATGGTATGTCTTTGTATTACAAATTCTGCATACACTTCTATATCTTCTTCTAATTTGATCTTACTATAAAACGTACTGTTGAATTTTGTATCAAATGTATCCTCAAAATACCAACCGTTAAAATAATATCCCGTAGTTGACGGATCACTAGGAAACTCCAAAGTTTCTTTACCTGATGTTTGTATAGTATGATAGACTTTATCATTTACAATAAAATCAATATTATATTTATTACTTGGCGTGCATGATTTTATACCAATTAGTAAAATTATAAGTAATATTACTGCTGATATTATAACTAATATAATATTTCTTTGTTTGTTTGAATCATTATTTTCTTTTTTATTTTCTACATTATTATTCATTGTTATTCTCCTTGTTATTACATTTATTATAATACACAAATATAATAATACAAAGTTAACATATACAAAAACATTATATAAAACGTGGATAATTAGTATATTCAAATAAAGTTAGTAAAAGAAAAAAGTATTAGAAATTTAATTCTAATACTTTAGTCAACTGTTTTTTTGTATATTACTTCAACTACTTCAATATTCCATTCAGTACCCAATGACACTTTAGAATCAACCTTAGTTTCCGTTAAATCAAAGTTGATTATTAGGAATGCACAGCGGAAAAGTCAGCTACAATGTATGAAAACAATTAATAAACATATCGAAAATATATTTTTTTGAACTACAAAACGTTTTTTATTAAAATAAAACCTCTTAAATTTACGAGATTAAATAGTAATTTTTAAAAAAACTATTGTTTAATATATCATCAGGAATATACGCAGTAGTTGTTCCAAAATCATACCAATTCACATTTTAATTCATTATTAGTTAATACATCATTTTTATTTTCAAAAAATGTTTTTGTAATTCAACCTTTATTCTTTATTGATTTTTTTGTTTCATCTGGTATAGAAGCATTAAGTATTTCTAA
>JAWXUE010000055.1:0-3763 GCA_044432925.1 bacterium
CTACTAACCCAAAACTTCGGTCTCCAAAGTCCTTCTTCCATTGTTGGAACAAGCGAAGTCCCTCGCTGTAGTGACTGGGCGAAATCAGCAGATAGAATTTTTGGGTGTTCATATAAGCCTCTACAACGCCCCTCCAGCCTTCTTCCCCTGTGGCTATATCCAAGGTGTCAGCTAGTATTTCAACGTCACAGGCGCCGTTCTGAGAGCTGTTAAGGGCCTCTTTCAATTTGTCCCTCAGTTGGGTTAATCCAAAAGGGTAGCTTTTGATGTTTTTCTTAAGATTTTCGATGTTCCGTTCTTTCTCCTCCAATTCTCGAAGGAGGTTTTCCAATTTCTGTCTTGTGTTATGGGCGATTTCTTGTAGCGTTTGACTAAAATTACCAGAAATTTCCTCCATATATCGAAAAATCTCAAAGTCATTTCCAAAAATTTCATAATTGCAGGTTAAGAAAACCTGATAAGCGTCTTTCACCTGCTCAGCCAAAGGACGAAGGACAGGAAAAAGACTGCTTTTTTGAAGAATTCGCTCACAAAGGTCAGAAACAGTCTCAGTTTCTTGTTTTAAATCCACCATGCTTCCTGTGAGCTTTCGATCTAAAGAGTTTTCTTGATTTTTCAAAGAATCTAGGAGTGAATCTAGTCTTTTTTTCTCTTTTACTGCGTCATCATTGTCTCTCTTATACAAACTTTCCTGATAAAGACTCCCTTTGTCCTCTTTTTCCTGATGGAGCGCCGTAATCTTTTCCTCCAATGACAAAGACTCTTCTTTCAAATCATGAGACTTATGTTGCAGTTGATCCAAATCTTCACGAAGAATCTCTTGTTCCCCCCACAGCACCAGAAACTCTTGTTGGACTAAAACCTGTTTCGTAGCTGTTATTTGTGAAAAAATATCACAAATCCCCTCTAAATCCAATAGTTTTGCCCTTTCCCGTTCTGCAAGCTTCTCTTGATATTTATAATTTCTAATATTCTCTTGCATTTGGTGAATATCAGGCGGATCAGGTACATCACAAACGTTTTCTGTGATAAAATCTTCTATTTTTCGTACTTCTTTCAAAGCTATACTTTTCTTCAACAAAGAAAAGAACTTTGAATCATATACATTGGTTCTAACGATCAAGTATTCCCGATATTTACTAGCTGTTTCTGTCCAACAAATATCAGGGTCACCAGTGGCATTCACAAATTTTTTCAAGCTGTCAATGTCTAAGGCAATTTGCTCTACAATATAACAATTTTTCGGAATTTCCCCATTATAAGCAAAAAACCTATGTTTTCTTTCACCGTTCTTATAACATTCAAAGATAATCCCAACTACAAAATAATCATCCTTCGTCTCATCGTAGAACTCACAGACGACGTAGGAACAGAAATCTTTCCCCCTCCGACTGCGAGGAGAGTTATCATTCCGATCAGCACGAAGATAGCTGTCCAAGGTTCGCTCACTTCGGTCATTGGCTGCCTTGTTGAAGTTACGAGCAGACATTTCCCCTAACAGAACCACCTGAAGGGCATCTAAAAAAGCAGATTTTCCTGCCCCATTATTCCCAGTGAAGAAATTAATGGTCTTTAAATCCACCAATTCTTTATCATAATGCAACCAATTAATCAGGAGAACTCGATTCAAACACTTCATCAACATCAACCTTTTCAAAATTTTTCACCAAACTATGTACTCTATCCGAAGGAACAGCAGCTAAAACAGAAGGCATAATCACAAAAAGAGACTCTGCCGAATTCAACGCCCCCTTTATTTTCTGAATGACCCGATAACGCAGGGCAACAGACAAGTCATCCTTCATTTTTTGTTTGCTATATATCTTCAATAAACCAAATTCACCAATTAATTTATCTAAAATATCCTGAATTGAAACAATCACATCAGATTCAAAGTCTAGGTCATTCATCTTTTCATCATAAAGAAGCCGAAGACAAAGAAACAGCCCCGTCTGCTCTTTTGTCAAATTCAAACGATTCTCACTGCTTTCACAGACTAAAAAGCAGTACCCCAAATAGTCATCCATCCTCAATTGCCAATTCATCAGAGCAAAATATTGATACAACACCTCGAAATGTTTTTGGACAAAAAGATAATCAGGATTCAAAAATTGTTTTTCACCATCTTTTACAAAATGAGTACGTAAAATAAACGTATGAGCCAAAAGCTCCGAACAAACATGACGAAATTGTTCTAAATCCTTAGAATTCAAGCCCAATGCCTCCTGCAAATCAACCACTTGATCAGACATAGCCATCACAACGACTCCTTTCGAAAAAACACCATTTGAGGCACAGAATACGCCCCATTATCATAAAACCCGTCCAAAATATCAACTTTATAAAAACATTGAGGGTCCTCTTGGTAAAGAACGGACAAAAAACTCATAATATACCCTTTTTCTTCACAAAAAGGGAAATCTTTTGAATAAATCTTATCAGAAGCTCCGAAAAGTTCCTGCATGAAATCATGAACAGCCCATTTTCCATAAGGACGAAAGAGAAGCTCATCCATTTCATTCTTCACATTTTGGGTCAATTCGAAGTCCTCCACCACAAAAGGTTGATCCATTTTCCTCAAAACTGGGTTTTTTCTCTCGTAAAGACTGGTAGTTTCATAAAATTTTTGAGAATTCAATTGAAAAGCCCCTTGAATTTGCCCCAACACGGAACTGTCCTCAGACGCATCTTCCCCAAATCCTGAATCAGCCTTCCCGTCACCCCCATTACTTACCCCATCTTTTGCCAAAGCTTTCAATAAATAAATCAATTCACCTTGAGTGTTTTCCTCATGATTCAACAAATTCTTCAATTTCTGGGTAGCAATTCGAGTATATCGAATCAATTGCACATCAATTTCATCCAAAAGCTCTTTCTCTATGTTGTCATACTGCTGAATGATCCAATACACTTTCGTTTTCACCTCAGAAGCACAAACCTGAAAGTCTTTTGATTGGTTCTCAAACATAAAGGCATTCACCAAACTAATAAACTTTTTCTCATCCTCTACCCAATCCAAAAGGGTATTTTTGATAAATTCACGATATTTCGGAACAGATTCTCGTATTTTCAAAGGACGAATATAGGTCTCTGAAACATTTTTCATAAAATCATCATAATACATGGCAAGAACCTCGTTGCCATCCTTCAAATCAAACTGAAATTTCACGTATCTTTTGATATTATGATAAACTTTCTTTAATAACTTAATCAAATCTATGGTATTCTGATAAGCCATATCTAAAGCATGCATCCGTCCAGAAGAATCTTCTCGACCAAAAGACGCTTGTTCTGATTCAGCATCTAAATTAGCCGTTTTCAGCACGGAATAAGTACCATAAACATAAGAAAACCCATGAACCACATCTGTTTTCTGCAAATCGTGAAATAAATCAAGAAATTTCGAACTATATTCTGGCAAGGTATAAAATAACTCATAATCAGAGCCATGTTCCCCTTCAAACCAGCCTTTACTTTTTAATTTTCGCACTAAAAATGAAGCTTTCCCACGAATATTAGCTCGTTCTTCTTGACTCATCTCTTCATCATCAAACTGATCCATAACAACTTGAGGTTCCAACCGTTCCAACAGATTCCCCAAATACAATTTATGAGGAATTTTCATTCTCTCCTGATAAAGAGACCACAAAACATCCAAGGCATCTAAATATAAACGACGATTGGGGGAAGCCAACACAGAGAAGAAATCCTCTGGAATCACATCAAACAAACCCACTAAATCACCTCAAATATCCATATTTAT
>JAWXUE010000056.1:0-3532 GCA_044432925.1 bacterium
AATTATATAACAAAATAAATGGTTTGTCAATAGGTAAAATAGAAAAAAACACGATAACTACAATGAGTTTTCGTGTTATAATGGATTTAAGTTAAAATATGAAGTGGCAAAGTGGGGAAAAATAACTAGCCAAATAAAAAAGTGTTTTAATTATTTGTAAAACTTAAAATATTTTTAAAAAGAAACATGAAATTTATCAATTGTGAAATCTAAATAAATTTTTATGAAATGTATGGAAAATTTGTAAATTTATGTTATAATATGAAAATGGAGGTGTTTTTAACATGGAATATATGATTTTTTACGGAATTATGGCCGTACTATTTTTAATAAATGCTCTATTTTGTTATAGAGGGTATAAATTTATCCACGTATTTACAGTATTATCATTTGCAGGTGGTACATTTCTAACATTAATGTTATTAACTTCGTTAGAATTATGGATTATGGGACTTATTGCTTTAGCAGTAGCTATTGTAGTATTCTTACTAAGAGAAATTATCTTGAAAATTGGAATGTTCTTATATGGAGCAGGATTAGGTGTTCTTCTTGGATTTGCATTAGGTAATTACTTTGAATTAGAAGGTGCTCTTTCTATTGTTGCATTAGTAGTTGGTGGTATCTTAGGTGGTATCTTAGGTGTAATATTCAGATATGGTATCGTTGTACTTACTACAACATTCTCTGGAGCAATGGGTATGTCAGTTACAATTTTCGTTGCAATGGTTGGTGGGAAAATAATTAGCTTAGTTAATACTTTCCTTGATTCTGTACCTGAAAGTGGAGAAATATCTGATGAGTTAATTTCTAAATTAACTGAAGATTTAACAAATGCTCTTTCAAGTGCTGCTGCAGGACTTATTGTAATGCTTGTTTCATTAGCAATTTTTGTAATCTCTGGATTAATTATCCAAACAAAAGGTTATTTAAATAGTAAAGATTAGTAATTAAAAGTTTCCTTAATTGGAAACTTTTTTTATTTTATTTATGTGATATAATTAATTGATAGGAGTGTGATTAATTTTGAAAGAAATATTAAAAGTAGAAAATATAACAAAAACGTTTAAAATTACTGCTAAACAACAAAAAATACAAAAGACAAAAGAAAAAATAAAAACAGCAGTAGATAATCTATCGTTAAATGCTTATGAAGGTGAGATATATGGTTTATTAGGACCTAATGGTGCAGGTAAGACAACTACTCTAAGGGTAATATCAACTTTAATAAATGCTGATAGTGGAGATGCATATGTTAATGGAATAAGTGTGAAAGAAAATCCTAAGGAAGTAAGAAAAAATATCGGATTTTTAACAAGTGAATTAAAATTAGAAGAGTTTTTTACTCCTAATTATTTATTTAACTTTTTTAGTGATATACATCAAGTTGATCCAATAGTTAGAGATAAAAGAAGAGAAGAATTATTTGCTAAATTTGGAATTGATGAATTTGCTGAAGTTAAAATAGCTAATCTATCAACTGGTATGAAACAAAAGATATCTTTAGTAATATCAATTGTACATGATCCTAAATTTATCATATTTGATGAACCAACAAATGGATTAGACGTATTAACTGCAAAAGTAGTAACAGATTTCTTGTTAGAATTAAAACAACAAGGTAAATCTGTAATTTTATCTACACATATCTTTACATTAGTAGAAAAGCTATGTGATAGAGTAGGGATCATTGTAAATGGTAAAATGATTTTATCTGATACATTAGGAAATGTAACAAAAGAGAAATGCTTAGAAGATGTATTCTTTGATATATATGCTAAGGAAGTAGGTGAAATATAATGAGAAGTTTACTACCTCTTATAAAAAAAGAATTAAAACGATTTTTCACTGATAAAAGATTATTACTTACATTATTAATACCTGGACTTGCAATGTTTATAATGTATACAGTATTAGGTAATGTAATGTATGATTTGTATTCATTAGATGATAATGCAATATATGAAGTCTATATTGAAAATCATCCAGATGGCTATGAAATTTATTTTGATTTTATGGAAGTAAATGTGAATATTACTGATATAGATGAAAATAGTAATATAGATGAAATAAAACAAGGTATCACAAATGGAGATGTCGATTTACTTATTATTTTCCCTGAGAATTTCGAAGAATTATTAAAAGGGAATAATTATTCAAAAACTGAAGAGGTTAAAATATATTATAATGCTGATAGCACAGACTCAAATATTTTATATTATGCATATGTTTCTTTGCTAAATGAGATTGAATCTGAGATTACTAATTTATTTGATATAAATGCAAGTAACGACCAATATAACTTATCTGCAAAAGGTGATGAAGTAAATCCATTTGCTTCAATGATTCCAATGTTACTATTAATGTTTTTAGTAACAGGAGTAGTGAGTATTGCTACTGAATCAATTGCTGGGGAGAAGGAGCGTGGAACGATTGCTACGTTATTAATTACACCTGTAAGCAGATTTAATTTAGCTGTTGCTAAAATAATATCAGTTTCAATTCCAGCGTTAGTATCAGCGTTAGTTTCGTTTATTGGATTATATCTATCTTTACCTAGTTTAACAAAAATGATGGATGGAGTATCTAATATTACACTAGGTGGAATGGAAATAGTAAGTTTACTTATCATAATAAT
The DNA here is from genome assembly GCA_044432925.1 of bacterium. Lineage (GTDB taxonomy): Bacteria > Bacillota_I > Bacilli_A > Acholeplasmatales > Anaeroplasmataceae > JAWXUE01. The sequence goes on from JAWXUE010000056.1 coordinate 2,636, forward strand.
AGTAACAGTACTTATGTTTGCTGTGTTAATATCAATTGTATCAGCATTTGCTAAAACAATAAAAGAATCACAACAATTTACAGCACCATTAATATTAGTTGCATCATTCATGGGAATCTTTACAATGTTCTTTACAATGCCAGATACAATTTTATTTGCAATTCCTATACTAAACTCTGCACTTGCTTTCACTGAAATATTTAGTGGTACATTTACAATAGTACAATTACTTCTTACTGTATCAACAAACTTTGTTGTTATTGTATGTGGTATACTTGTGATTGGTAAAATGTTCAATAGTGAAAAAATTATTTTTAGTAAATAAAAATATATAATAATCCTTTAATAAAGACATTTTTTATTTAGAAAAATAATAAGAATATTTTAAATTTAATTGTCCATAATATAATTGGAGGGATTTTTTATGGATAAAAAAATTGAACAAGAATTAAATATTTATTTATCTAATGTATCAGTTATGTATACAAAATTACACAACTTACATTGGAATATTTCAGGACCTAGATTCAAAACTATACATGAATACTTAGAAACTTTATATGATGGTTTTTCTGATGTATATGATGAAATAGCTGAATTAATAAAAATGCAAAATGGAGTGCCTTTTGCAAGTATTAGAAAATACATTGAAACTTCAACAATAAAAGAAATTGAATCTATCGATTATAGTGAAAAAGAAGTTTTAACTATTTGTTTAGCTGATTTAAATGAATTTAAAAAGCATGTAGAATCAACAAGATTAATAGCAGTTGAAGAAGATAACTATGCTGTTATAGCGATGTTAGAAGATCAATTAGCAAACTACAATAAAACAATTTGGTTTTTAGAATCAATGTTAAAATAAAAAAGTATTAGAATTTTATGAAAATTAAAATT
>JAWXUE010000057.1:0-3516 GCA_044432925.1 bacterium
TCTTTTTCAACTGTTTTGCCTGATTTATTTAGAGTTACATCATTTAACCCTACTCTAAAGCCCCCAACCCCAGCAAATAGCTCAATTGCTGTTTTCTTCATATTGTACTTCCTTTCAAAAATATGTGGTGTTAATACTAAATTACCACTAATTCCAGATTTTTTTTCTACTAATATATTAGTGTAACCTCTCCCTTGATATTGTAGTTTAACTTTATTAGGATTGTTTGATTCAACTAACTCTTCAATATATTTACCAGTTTTATGAATTGCTTTGACTAAAAATTTCTCCATTTTATTTATCTCCTTCTAAAAATGTATGAATGTGTGAATCACCAGATTCAATAATTTCACTATTAATAATTTCACCATCAATATCAAAAATATCTTTGTTTATAAAATATGTTTGTTTCAGCACTCTGCTATTTCCTTCAAGTTCATATTTATTTTCGTAACTTTTTAATTCATTTCTAGCTTCTTCTAATGTATTTAAATTATCGCTAATTATATCACTACAAGTACCGTTCCAATCATAGACTGAATTTAAATCATCTAAAGTCCATTCTGTTGCTCTAGTTAAATGCTTTGCTTCTTGCAAATGCTCAACTGAATAAGTTGTATAATTATTAACATACACTTGATAATCAACCACCATACCTTCTTCAGTGAATTCAACTTCACCATCATTATATAAACACTCATAACACCAAGTACCATCAAAACCAACTAACACACCTTTCAGATCATCTAGATCCATAACATCTTTTAATTCTTGATTATCCATAATATCTAATACCATTTTTAACTCATTTAAATTATTAATTCTAACTGCTTTTAACATATTTTTTTACCTTTACACGATCTGTGCCTTTCTTAATATACTTATATTATATAGTATAACTTTAATTATGTCGACACATTTTTAATTATTTTTAATCTTTTTTAATTAAAATAAAAAAAGCCTAGTTTTTATCTAGACTTTCAATAAATAATAATTAGTGTTTCATTTCTAAATGATAAGTTATTCCTAATTTTTCGTGAGGTGTAACTGCAGAATCCTCATCAAATAACCAGTCTTTTGCCAATTCAACGTATGGCATTACCTCATCCATAGTATACTTTTCAACAGTACTTTTATGATCACTGTTTTTAATTTCTATACTCATAACTCATTCTCCTTAATTTATCTATTTAAAAAACCAACAAGCAGTTGCTTGATTCGTTCGTTTTTAACACTACCATTTAAAACAGCTGATAATGTTTGTCTTGAAACTTGAAACTCTTTTGCTAATTCAGTAACATTTGTACTTTCAATAACCATTTTTACTTTTATTTCTTTAGTTGTTTTGCTATCTATCAATTTTATCACTCCTTAATATCTCGTATTTGTTATTTTAATAGCCATATACCCATAGTTTATGTGAAAATGGTATAAACATATGGGTTGTATGCTAAAGTGCGTTTAAAATGGTAAATCATCATCATCAATATCATAACTTTGTGGCTGATTTCCTACATTGTTTGATTGTGCATTGTTATTTGTATTACCATTTTGGTAATTTGAGTTTTGATTATCAGCTCTTGGCTCTAAATTGCTAACTGATTCAACTACTACATCAGTAGTATAACGAACATTATTGTTATCATCAGTATAACTACTTGTTTGAATTTTCCCAACAACACTTATTTGATTCCCTTTTCTAACATAATTATTTAAAAACTCGGCTTGATTTTTCCAAGCGACACAACTAATGAAATCAGCTTCACGTACTCCATTTGAATTTTTAAATTGGCGATTAACTGCAATTGTGAACTTACAATTATTGATCCCACTTTGAGTTGTTTTTAATTCTACATCTTTTGTGATTCTTCCTACCAATACTACTTTATTAACCATTGGTTTTGTTCTCCTCTTTATTTTGAATTTGTTTTACATTGTTTATAAATTTTAATAATTTCTCTTTATTTATATAAATAGATATTATGTTATGTAATATTACTATTATATATAATGATGCTCTATACGTTATTCTAATTGAATTATCACCAAATAAATTAATACTAAAAGTGTAATATGGGGAAATGAATTTTCCAATAAAAAATATTAAAACTACTCCCATTAATAAATTTAAAATTATATTCTTCATTTTTTACTTTACCTCCAGTAAACTTTCTATAAATTTTCTTTCATGCTCCCCAAATGTAATTCTCATTTGATTGTTTGAGTTAAATCTTTTTACATCTTTATAATTTTGCTTTAACATTTTTAATATTGCAATTTTGCGTTTCTCTAATATTTTAAATTGTTCTTCATTGCTTAAAATTTTATAACCTTTTTTGTAATCAGTTATTATTATTTTTTGAATCACATCAGAACTTCTTATATTACTTATATATCTTCTAATAGTTCTTTTATTAATATTAATATTTAAATAATCTAAAATATCTTGTTGAGATACCCACTTGTTTTGCAGTGAGCTATCTTTAATAAAATTGTAAATCTTCCATTCTAGTGTTTTCATATTATAAACTCCTTATTGTTTTTATTTTATTTTTAACAGTAACAACTTGATTGTTTAATTCTAATAGTTCATTATTTAAATTATTAACTGCCATATTTTTTGCTAAATGTTTTTGTGTAAAAATAGTTTTATCAATATCTTCAAAGACAAAATGTTTATTTCTTCCATATTTCCATACACCTTTTGAAAACCATTCTATTTTAGCTGGTGTTACTTGATCATGTGTTACAACATAAATTTTCTTACCTACTTTCAATCTAACTCCCCATTCATAAAATCTTCTGCAAACTCAACAATTAATTTCGCTAGTGGTATCATTGTAGGTATAATTGTCCAATACATCATACCTTTAGTAATAGTTACAATATCAGTAACAACACCTCTTTCCAAAAATTCTAATTGCCATTTCTCAAGACTAACTCCTTTATTGGTCTTTCTATATTCATAATAATTCATACGAACATTATACTCTTTAAATTTATTTCTATATTGTTCTAGTTTATTTTTACCCATATTAATTCTCCTCACTGTTATTTTTTTTATTTTAACTAATCTTCCCTCAACTAGTTTATATCCATCTTGACAAACTGAACTTCTTCTTTCTGAGTTATGACATTTAATACATAACAATTCTAGATTATCAAAGTCATAAAGATCGCTATCATTGTTAAGTATTTGTTACTAGTGTTACTACTTTTAGAAATAGGATAGCACAATTATAATAAATATTAATAATAATTCCTCTTTTAAAGTTCTCACGTATATAGCATATTGTTTTGATAGTAACAACTATATATCAAATATTGTTAGTTGACTTTTTAATCTGTAATTTTTTCTTCTGTATTCTTCGTATACAGGTTTCCATATCATTTCGCATTGCTTAGCTTCATTAGGTAGTAACTGCTTCATTGTCTGCAATTGTTCGTGCAGATCAAGAGCGAATGGACATCCTTTGCATCCAGTCCTTTTGAAGTTGAATGGTGGTAGGTATAACT
>JAWXUE010000058.1:0-3497 GCA_044432925.1 bacterium
TTATCAATTAATAATACTCCTTCAAAAGTAGCTGAAATATTAAATAAAGATAATATTAAAACAAGAACTCAATATCAAAGTGAAATATTAAATTTAAATACTCCTGGAGGAACTATTAGTTGTAGGTGGGAAAGATATATGATAAGTGATATTATAAAAGATTATGAATATTGTGGTCATATAATTAACTTATCAACAAAACCAGGAGAAGAAATAATTATAAGAGATTCTAAACCTAAAATAGTATCAGAAGAAATATATAACTTAGTTAATAATAAGAATAAAAGAGTAAAACTATATAGAGAAAATAAATTAGACATTTTATATGATATTAATAATAAAAAATGTAAATATAAATATCTTAAAGATGAAGATATTTATATTTACGAAGGTAAAGGTATTTATCTAAAAGAAAATAGTATTATTGAATTATTATACCAAGATGTTATAAAAACACTTGAAATAATAATTCAAGATAAAGATAGATTCTTAAATATATTAAAAAGTAATATTACTAATAGTAGTAATTTAAATAAAGAGGATATAATAAAACAATTAAAGAAATTAGATTTAGAATATTCTAAATTATTAGAATTAAGCTTTATAGGAGAAATAAGTAAAGAAGAATTTGAGTTAAAGAGTAATGATTTAAATAATAAAATAACTGAATATAATAATATATTAAATGAAATTAAAGATAATATATCCAAAGTATCTTTATTAGAAATTAAGTTTAATAAATTTATTTCTAATATAAAGTATAAAGATATTAATAAAATAGATTTAATAAGATTATGTATAGATAGAGTAGTTATAAGTAGAATTAGTAGAGGTAATTATGATATAAAGATTAAATACAAGTATGAGATATGAAAATCTTGTACTTTTTTAGCGTTTGTCGAAAGTTTTATCTTTTTTATACAAATTTTAAATGATATAATAATTGTAATTATACTAATATGGAGGTAATTATGGAAGAAATATTAAATAACTTAACAACACCACTAAAATCAGCAATGTTAACATTTATTACTACTAAAGTTACATCATATTTTAAAATTAAGTCGTTTGAAGGAGCTGTCGCGAAAAGAACAAGGGGATTAGTTAATTCTAAAGCTGATTCAGATTTTTTCATTGAAGATTTAATAATAGTTTTTAGTGATGAAAAAATAACAGATATAGCAAGAAATATAATTAAAGAAAATGGATTTATATCTCTAGACTTTATCAAGAAACAAATATCATCAGTTTTTAATAAATATAATATTAATGAACATGAATTTGGAAAATGTTATAATGATTTAATTACTGTCATTATAAAATTAACTGAGGAAATTTATCCCGACATAGCAGCAAATTTATATTCTAAAAATACATATAATGAAACAAGAAATCAAACAAATTCTCTCAACAAAATTGAAAAAAATACAACTGAAATTTTAAAAAGAATAAATGACTATAATTTTGAAAATGAAAATATTAAACAAGTATCATATAAAAGAATTAATGTTTCAAATAAATTTGTTGGTAGAGAAGAGATAATTAGTAAGATAGTATATGATCTTAATTTTACTAACAACATCATAATGTTAACTGGTATGGGAGGAATAGGAAAATCTGAAATATGTAAGAGTGTTTTTCTTCATTATTTAAATCAAAACACATCCAATTGTATAAAAAATATTGCATTTGTTGAATATGCCGATGATTTAAAGAGTTCAATATTCAAAAAATTAGAAATTGAGGAAGTGATTGATGAAAAAGAGGAGGATTATTTCGAAAGAATTAAATTCAAATATTTAAATCAATCATCATTTGTACTTTTTTTAGATGGTGTAGATAATGTTTCTAAAAAATTTATAGATGAAGTTAACTCCTTTAGTTGTAAAATCATTTTTACATCTAGAGTTTTAATTGATTGTTTCACAACATATAATATTCAAGCATTATCTTTTGATGATTGTATTGAATTATATAGAAAGCATTCTTCAAATGATATAGAAGAAAAAGACGTAAGAGAAATAATTTCTATTGTAAATTATCATACTTTAGCCATAGAATTACTTGCTAAAACACAAAAAGCATCGAGAAAAACATCTAATGAATTTTTGTCATTATTAAAAGTTAATGGTTTTAATTTAAAATTAGATGATACAGTATGTAGTTACGGTATTAATGAAACTACAATTATAGAACATCTTTCAAAAATATTTGATTTATTCATACTAAATGAATCAGAAATAGTAATTTTGTATTTATTTGCTTTGTTACAAGAGAATTACTTTATTAATGGGAAAATTTTAAGTGCTTTATTTGAAATCCCTAATTTCAATGTATTGAATAAACTAGTAAAATATGGATGGCTTCAAGAAGATGAAATTGAGGGCTTCTCCATGCATGCAGTTATTTCAGAAGTTATAAGATACAGAAATATAAAAATAGATATAAATATTATAATTAAATTTGTAGAGAATTTAGCAAAGGAAGTATATATTGATTCATATTCTTCTTATTACATGAAACTTCCAATACAACATCATTGTATTTCAGTTTTAAATAAATTATGTAACGAAGAAGTGGGAAATACGATTGAATACAGCAACTTGGAATTAAATGTTGGAACATTATATGCACATAGTGGATGGTACAATAAAGCATTATTATATTTTAATAAGTGTATGCTTTTAAGAAAGAAGATTTTGGAATATGATGACTTGTTACTTGGTGAAATTTATAATTCAAAAGCTAGTGTTTTAGATTTATTAGGATTATACGATGAATCAATTGAATTGTTTAAAAATGCAATAAAAATACAAAAAACTATATTAGATGAAGATGATTTAACTTTAGCTATTTCATACAATAATATAGCTGGTGCATACAATCATAAAGGTATGTATGATAAAGCATTGAACTTTTATGAACTTGCTATTTCAATTAGATTAAAAAAATTGGAATCAAATCACCCAGATATTTCAGCTTCATATAATGATATTGGTCTAGCGCATTATGAAATTGGTGATAATAAGAAAGCTTTATATTATTTTCAGGCGTCACTCGATATTTCATTAAAAGTTTTTGATATCAATCATCCGAATTTAGCAAGTTTATATAATAATATTGCGCTTACCTATATTGAAGAAAATGAAATAGAAAAGGCTCTTGAATTTTATTTAAAAACTTTGGATATTAACTCTTTACATTCTGATGAAAACCATCCAGACATGGCAGCTACTTATAATAATATAGCTAATGTATATTCTAAAAAAGGAGAAATAGAAAAATCTCTTGAGTTTTTTAATAAATCTATAAATATTAGATTAGAAAAATTAGGTGAAAATCATTTATCTTTGGCAAGTACATATAATAATCTTGCAGGAGTTTATGATGATATTAATGAACAGCAAAAATCTTTGGAATTTTATAAAAAAGCAATAAGTATATATATTAATACAAATAATTTAAATCATCCAATTCTCTTTAAAACATATTGTAAT
>JAWXUE010000059.1:0-3414 GCA_044432925.1 bacterium
TTATTTTCTATTTTTTCATCAATTGTTCCTATAATATCAATTATTGTCCTGTTAAATTGCATATTTTTCGAAAATATGATAAAATTTTAATAATGATATGTAAGGGAATGGGTGAAAGATGTGGGATATACAGAGCATGATTTAGAGATGACAATAATTCAAATGTTAAAAAAACAAGGATATGAATTTGTAAATGATAATCATACCTGGATAAAAAATAGAAAGTTAAATGAGTACTTAATAGAAAATGATTTTATAGACTCTTTATCAGTAATAAACAAAGGTTTGAAAAGTAAAATTTTAGATGAAGTGTTTTTAAAAGTAAAAAATTTAGAAGCAATCTCTTTAATAGAAAAAAATATGTTATTCCACAACTATATGATAAATGGAGTAAATATTGAAGATTATAATAGTTCTGTTAATCCTTTAGTTAAAATAATTGATTTCGACAATATTGATAAAAATATATTCAAGGTTGTACATCAAGTGAAATTTAATGAAAATTCCGTAACACGAATCCCTGATATAATTATTTATGTAAATGGAATTCCGCTTGTTATATTTGAATTGAAAAGTATTGCAGTAAGAGAAGATAGTACTATTGAACAAGCATATGAACAATTAGGCGGTAATACTGAAAGAAATGGATATAGGTATGATATTCCAACATTGTTTAATTACAATGCATTTAATGTTATAAGTGACGGTGCTAATAATAGAGTAGGGACACTTACAAGTTCATTTGAACGTTTTTCAGAGTGGAAAAGTATTGATGGAGCAGATGTTTACTCAAACAATTGTACCCACAAATTAGATGTGCTAATTTATGGTTTATTTGGAAAATATAGATTACTTGATATCTTAAAAAACAATTTATTTTTTATGCAAAAAGACAAAGAGAAACCTATAAAGATTTTAACTCAATATCATCAATATTTTGGTGTTGAAAAAGCATACAAATCCATAATTAATAATGTAAAACCTAAAGGTGATGGAAAAGCAGGAATAGTCTGGCATACTCAAGGATCAGGGAAAAGCTTTAGTATGGTTATGTTATCTTATAAACTAATTAAAGATAAATCACTTGAGAATCCAACAATAATTATATTAACTGATAGAAATGATTTAGATGATCAATTATATACAACATTTAGTAATTCTAATAACTATCTTAGAACTACACCAGTGAAAGTTTCATCAAGGATAGATTTAGTTGAAAGAACATCAAAAGTTCGTGAAGGTGGCATTTATTTTTCAACTATACAAAAAATAGATAAAGAAAACATTGTTCCAAACAATAGAAATAATGTGATAATTATAAGTGATGAAGCTCATAGAAGTCATTATGGTGTTGAGCAGTCTACAACTTTTAAAAAAAATAATGATAATTCAATAGATATAAAAACAAAATATGGTTATGAAAAATATATTAGAGATGCATTTCCTAATGCCACAATTATAGGTTTTACTGGAACACCTGTTCAAACTAAAGACAAAGACACTACTTCCATATTTGGAGAAATTATAGATACATATGATATGACTCAATCAATCGAAGATGGATCAACTGTTAAATTGTTTTATGAAGCTAGATTAGCAAAGGTGTGGTTAGATGAGGAAAAATTAAGACAAATAGATGAGTATTACGAAGAATTGAGTAATTCCGGTGTAAACGATGATATGATAATTAATTCTAAATCTAAAATGAGTAGAATGGAGATTTTAGTTGGAGATGAACATAGATTAAATTTACTTGCTAATGACATAATTAATCATTATAACAATAGAAAAGGTACCTTAAATGATAAAGCAATGATAGTATGTATGAGCAGAAAGATTGCATATGATCTATATAATCAGATTATATCTATTGAATCAAATTATAAAAATATAACGGAACTTATAATAACTTCAAGTAATAAAGACTCAGAAGAATTTAGAAATACTATAAAAGATAAAGATTATCAAAAATTTGTTGCAGCAGATTTCAAAAATAAAAAAGGAAAAACAAAAATTGTAATTGTAGTAGACATGTGGCTTACTGGATTTGATGTAGAGGATTTAGATGTAATGTATATTGATAAACCTATGAAAGACCATAATTTAATGCAAGCAATTGCAAGAGTAAATAGAGTGTATAAAGGTAAAGATTCTGGATTAATAGTAGATTATATAGGATTATCTAAATCATTAGATGAAGCACTGAATACATATACAAAAAGAGATAAGGAAATCAATTTACAAGATATTAAAGATGTTGCCAAAACGTTACTAGATGAAAAACTTTCAATTTTAGACGAATGGTTTTATAAAATTGATATAATTAAATTTAATTCTTCAGTAGAACTAGAAAAATTTCAAGTTATACAAGTTGGTGCCGATTTTATACTAGAAAATTCTAAGAGGAGAAAAGAGTTTCTTAACATTACTAAACTAATCAAATCTGCATTTGTTATAACTTTAGGTATACTGACTAATGAAATTAAATCAAAAATTCATTATTACTTATCAGTCCGTCATTTTATTCAAAAAATAGAATACTCTGCAAATCCTATTTCTCTGACTAAAGTTAATGAACGTATATCTGAGTTATTAACAGAGGCTATTGTTGGAGATGAGATAAAAGTATTGACACAATTAAACGAAGATGATGGAGTATGTGTTTGGGATTTACTTAAAGAAGAAAAGATTAAAGAGTTAAGAGAAAGTAATCCGCCTCATGTATTTATAAAATTGATTGAAAAATTGTTAAATCAAGCTATTAAAGAATATAAAGGCTATAATTTGATTAAGTCACAACAATACAGCGAAAAATTAAGAAAGTTATTAGAAAAATATAATAATAGAACATTAAATACTGAAGAAGAAATAGATTTAACTATTGTTGGATTAATTCAATTTTCCCAGGAGATGCTTGAAGAAGAAGAGAACTCTCTACAAAATAATATTACCGGAAGAGAGAGAGCATTTTATGATGCTTTATCTTGTGATGAGAAAATAAATGAGCATATGAAAGATGAGACTTTAAGGTTAATTGCTAGTAAATTAAAAGTCTTAATTGAACAATATGCTAAAGTAGATTGGTCAAAAAAATCTTCAACAAAAGCTGAAATGAGAGCTCAAATAAAGTTGCTATTGTTAGAATTAGGATATCCACCTGAGTATAACGAAAAGGCTATTGAAAGAGTTATAAATCAAGCTGAATATATGATGTAATAAAACTAACTACAAAAAACATATCCTCTATTAATTTAGAGGATTTTTTCTTTACCCTAAGTTGTCAAAATATAAACTTATTTGGTGTACTAATAGAAGCTTCAATCTAAAAGAAAGGAATAATTAGTACATGAAATAAATTTATATAAAAATAGTGTTTTGGACTGTCCACGGGGCTATTAGTATAGCCCCCGGGAC
>JAWXUE010000060.1:0-3330 GCA_044432925.1 bacterium
AACAAACTACTAATGTACCTATTATATTTTTAACTGCTAGAGATACAATAGAAGATGAAATATTAGCTTTTGGAGTAGGTGGAGATGATTTTATTAAAAAACCATATGATCCAAATATATTATTATTAAGAATTGAAAAGTTATTAAAACTTACTAGTAATAATAACATATTAACATATGAAAATTTAATATTAGATACTACTAATATGATTATAAAAAATAATGATAAATCAATTGATTTAACTAAAAATGAAATTAAAATATTATCATATCTATTTAATAACAAAGTAGCTAAAAAAGAAGATTTAATTAATTTCTTATGGAAAAATAATATTTATATAGATGAAAATACTTTATATGTTAATATTTCAAGATTAAGAGATAAATTAAAAGAAATAGATCAAATTGATTTTATTAAAACAGTTAGAAACGTTGGGTACAAAATATGAGTTTTATAAATTATTTATTATCAAAAATAATTAGTATATTATTTACTACTCTAATTTATATTATTTTTTTAATCACTTTATATATAACAACGTTTAATATAAATATAGTAGTTATTTATTCGTTATTATTTGTACCAGTAATATTAATGTTTCATTTAATTAATTATTTAATTTACAATAAACAATATAATAATTTTAAAAAATTAATTGATAATACAAATGAACTATATTTAATATCTGAATTAATAGAAAAGCCAAATAATTATATTGAGTATATGTATTATGATTTATTAAAATCTATTTCAAGAAGTAGTATAGAAGAAATTAATAAATTAGAAAAAAGTAATATAAATGATAAAAATTATATTAATTCATGGATACATGAAATTAAAACTCCCTTAACTTCTTTAAGTTTAATGAATAGTAATAATTATAATTCTAAAGTAGCTACTGAAATAAAAAGAATAGAAAATTATTTAGATGATATCCTTAATTATGCTAAAGTTAGCACTTTAGAAAAAAGTGTTTTAATTAAATCAATCAACTTAAATGAACTAGTTAATAATGTTATAGTTGAACAAATGACTCTTTTACAACAAGCTAATACTAATATAGATGTTAATGGAGAATTAACCGTTAATAGTGATAGTAGAATGATTATGTTTATTATTAAACAATTATTAACTAACACTATAAAATATTGTGTTAATCCTAATATAACTATTACTTTAAAAGATAATACTTTAATCTATCAAGATGATGGTATAGGTATACCAAGTCATGATATAAGAAGAGTTACTGAATATGGTTTTACTGGAGATAATGGTAAAACACAAAGTACATCATCTGGGATAGGATTATTTATTATTAGTGAATATTGTAAAAAATTAAATATAGAATTAAATATAGAATCAAAAGTAAATGAATATACTAAATTTACTTTAAACTTTTTAAACCTTACAAAACTGTAAGGATAAATAGTGTTTTAGTTAGATAATATAACTGTATATTAAGTTATAATTTTACGTGGAGGTATTTTATGGAAAAAATATTAAAATTAAAAGAAATAACAAAATATTATGGTTCAAATAATGTTATAACTAAAGCGTTAAATGGAATTAATTTAGAAGTGTTAAACGGGGAATTTGTTGTGATAATGGGAGCATCAGGAAGTGGGAAATCAACATTGTTAAATTTAGTATCAACGATTGATACATCAACATCTGGCTCACTTGAAGTAGAAGGTATTAACATTACTAATCTTAAAGAAAAAGATTTATATAGTTTTAGAAGAGATAAATTAGGTTTTGTTTTTCAAGATTATAATTTACTAGATAATTTAAATATATTTGAAAATATTTCTCTTCCTTTAAAATTAAAAAAATTAGATAAAGAAGAAATAAAAACTAAAGTAGATGAAGTTATTAAAACTCTAAATATACAGTATTTAATTAATAAGTTTCCTACTCAATTATCTGGTGGGGAAAAACAACGTGTAGCTATTGCTAGGGCGATAATAACAAATCCATCTCTTATTTTAGCTGATGAACCTACAGGTGCACTAGATTCAGTTAATTCATACAATATTATGAAAGTATTTAAAGAAATAAATGAAAACTTAAAATCAACTATCTTACTTGTAACACATGATGCATCAGTTGGTGCTTATGCTTCAAGAGTAGTTTTTTTACAAGATGGTAAGATATTCTCTGAAATATATAGAGGTAATCGAAATAACAATGATATGTATGAAGAGATTCAAAAGAACATCTCTAGCTTAGGGGTAAATAAACATGTTTAGTAAATTAGCCTTTAGAAATATAAAAAGTCAATTTAGAGATTATGTTGTTTATTTTATTACATTATCAATAGTAGTATCTCTTATTTTTACATTAGTTAATTTATTAAATAGTAATTTATTCAAAGAATTATTTGAAAATTCTGATAATGGTAATATTTATAATATTATGATTACATGTTTAATTGTATTGTTTGTTGGGACGTTGATATGTTATATAAATAGTTTTTTATTATCTAATAGAAAAAAAGAATTTGGATTATATTTAACATGTGGTATGAGTAAAAAGAATATTACAACTATATTTGTTATAGAAAATCTAATTGTAACACTTATAGCTACATTTGTTGGATGTATATTAGGTTTAATTGTATTTAATATAACAGCAATAAGTATAACTAATATTTTAGGAATAGAATTTCATTTTTCTACTTATCCTATACAATCATTTTTAACTACTTATTTATATACTATTATAATGTTTTCATTCTCAATGTTATTAAGTGCGATATATATAAAGAAAGTAAGTATTTATAATTTAATTAATCATAAAAATAAAAAAAGAAGTATTAATAATAAAATATTAATTGTAGCTTTAATTGTTTCATTAACTACTCTATTATTTACATCTATTTCATCAAAAAATATATTAGATTCATTTGAAATGATTTTCTTAGATGATAATAATTTATTAACTAAACTATCTATTTATATTATTTTATTTTTTATATCAATTGTATTTGTATGTTTTAGTTTATTAAATTTATCATTAAATACTATTATTAAAATTAAAAGTAAATCTAGTAAAGGAATTAGTATTTTCACTTTAAGAGAAATCCAAGATAAAATAAGTATTAATTCTATTTTAATAGGAATATTATCTGTCTTTATGTTAATATCGTTTATTAGTGTATGTAGTGCCACAACAATAATTAAATATACAGATGAACTTGTAGAACAACAATATCCATTTGATTATTCATTATATAACATTCCTGAATCAGGGTATCAATTTGATGGGACATTAGAAGAAATAAAAGATAAAATAGATAATAAGTTTACTATTACAGATGAATATAAAAT
>JAWXUE010000061.1:0-3268 GCA_044432925.1 bacterium
CAGTTAAATAATAAAAATTTCTATTTGGTGTAAAAACATAATCTTCATCAGCACTTTTAATAGGAGCTTTACCAGCACACATAATTAAAACACTTTTATTTTCTAATAAATCATATAAATTATTTCTATTTTTACTGAAAAATTCTTTATTCATAATCTATTCTCCTTTTATTTTATTGTTTTTAAAAGAAAATACTTATTCCAATACTGAAATAAGTAATTCCATTTTATATAACAATTGTCATTGATGGTCTAACACCATTAGTTGTATTTTTGTGTTTCGACGTACTATTAGCATCTTTTGTTTCATAGCAATATGCCGAATTCGCTCCAAACGAAACTGCAGTCCACCACACACCATAACCATCGTCATCACGAGCAACTCCATTACTTGCAGCATAATCAGAAACTTTTGCACCACCGTATAATTTACCAAACTCGTTAGTTTCTGCATTTAAAATATATACTTCATCAATAGAAACTTCATTTCCAGCACCAACAAATGCCGAACGAGAGAATTGATTTGTTATGAAATTATACAAATCAGAAGAAAGATAATCTGAACTTATAGATGAGAATTTACTTCCATCCAGTATTAAATCAGAAACTACAGTTGTTGTTGTACCAGTCGTTACTATTTTCCATTTTATTTCTTCGTATTTGTAGTATTTATTAGATTCTTTTTTATACATATATTTTAATCCATCTAAATAAACAATTTGACCATCATAAGTTCCACCAGTTATACCATCAACTTCACTTTGAGGGTAAGTTCCATAGTAAAAATATTCAATATTATTCTCTGTAAATATTGTCCAAGACCATTTAGCATATAAAATAATTTGTTCATTTATCATGGAATCGATAGTTAATAATGTAACGCTTGTGCCGCTAAGGTTAGCATCAGTATACCAACCACCAAATTGATAACCTAGTTTAGTTGGGTTTGATAAAGTAACATTATCTTCACAAGTAATACTAGTTGGATTAGAAACATTATTAATTCCAGAATTTAACTGATATACGACTTGATATTCATTTCTTTCCCATTTAGCATATAAAGTAATTTGTTCATTTTCAACATATTCAGTAGTTAATAACGTAATACTACCACCGCTAAAGTTAGGAGTAGTATACCATCCTTTAAATTCATAATGTTCTCTTACTGCAGGATTTAAAATTACTTCTTCTTCAATAGTAATTTTTGTTGGATTATAATAATAATTGAATCCACCTTCTAATTCATAAGTTATATCATAATGTATAGCTTCCCACTTAGCTGTTAATGTAATATTACTAGAAACATTTTCAACCTTTGTAAGTTTTATATTACTATCAGTATACCATCCAGCAAATGTATATCCAGCTTTTGTTGGGTCTACTAAATCAAATCCTTCTTCAACAGTAATTGTTTTTTTGTTAGAAGTATGGTTACTTCCACCATCTGTATTATAAGATATTGTATATTGAATAACTTCCCACTTAGCTGTTAATGTAATATCACTTTTAATATTAGATAAACTTTCAACAGATGGACCATTAATAGTCCAGTCAACAAATTCATATCCATTTTTTGTTGGGTATGCTAAAGTAACTTCATCTTCACAAGTAATAGTAGTTGGATTAGAGTCATTATTAACTCCACCATCTAAATTATATGTAATTTTATAATCAATTGTTTCCCATGTAGCAGTTAATTCTATATCATCTGTTTCATTAACTAATAATATAACTTTATCAAATAAAACTTCTTCTGATGAAGTATACCATCCAGTAAATTCATACCCTTCTTTAGTTGGTTCGTATAGGTAAACTAATTGCCCACTTATAATTGAAGTTGGATTAGACTCATTATTAACTCCACCATTTAACTCATATGTAATTGTAAATTCTTTTTCAGTCCACATTGCTGTTAATATAACATTACTTGTAATTCCATTAATACTTTTTACAATTTCACCATCTTGATTTAACCATCCAGCAAATTCATATCCTTCTTTAGTTGGATCATTTAATTGAACTACACTTGAACCATACATAAATGATGTTGGATTATCAGCATGATTAATTCCACCATTTAAAGAATAGTTGATACTATAATTATTTTTAGTAATACTTGCCATTATTGTGATTTTACCATCTTTTAAATACGAATCAATGTTATCAGCATTTATCTTTGATATTCCAATACTACCAGAATTTGTAGAAATTACCCATCCATTAAAAGTATACCCCTCAACAATAGGAGCTTGCAAAGTTAATCCATCTTCAACATTAACAGTTTCAGGATTAGGATTAGTATGCGTCACTAAAGAAAGACTAGAATAAACCATTTTGTATTCAATAGGTACAAACACAGGAGTTAATTCAATGTTTGCTTTAACAACATTAACTTTAGAATTCCATTTTAAATCTTCAAAATACCATCCATCGAATTCATAATGTTCTTTAGTAGGATTATCAACTGAAGAAAAATCAATTAATTCACCATCCGATACTTCATAAATATAATCACCTATTGTAACATTGAATTTTTCTTTTACAAATGTAAATGTGAACTCTCCGTTATTATCAATAAAAGTTTTTTCCCATTCATCAAAACTACCTTCATAACCTAAAGATTTATATAATTCATAAACTGCTCTAGAGATATCATCATTATTACCTTTTAATGATTCAAGGAACTCTTCTTCAGATTTCCCTTCATTCCCTTCTTGCAATAACCAAATTCCATAAGCGCTTAATGACTCGAAGAAATCTTTTTCAGTTGTATTTTCATCACCCATTATTTCTTTCCAAATTTCAAATGCACTTAATCCATCTGAACCAGAGTAATCTGATAATATGTAAAGTGTTTCCCATTTTTCAATAGGATCCTTACTGTTTTTCCATTGCACCTCATTTCCAACAACTCTTAATACTACGCTATCAGATTGAATACTATCTAACCACTCTTCATATGTACCATCAAACCCAGCATTACTTGCTAATTGATATACAGCATATTGTTTTTCTGTTGTAGAATAAGTATTATTAGAGAAATCACGACCTACACCAAAATATAAAGCTAAAATTAACACAGGTACTAGCACAGTTATAATTCTAACTAAAACATTTCTTTTGTTACTTTTTGGCCCGTCTTCATCAAAATTTTCATTATTAATTTTTTTTAATAAATTATGACCCATTAAGTCGTCTAAATCTTCATTTACTTGTTTTTCAATATTATTCATAAAACTGCCTCCTGTCTTATAGATATAATTTATTA
>JAWXUE010000062.1:0-3212 GCA_044432925.1 bacterium
CCCTTTGATATTTTGTCTAGCTACGCTTGTGCCTAACATATATTCTAATGTATAATCACGACTAGAATTATTTACACCGAGCGCATATTGATAGGCTAGCATAACCCGTATAAACGTCAGTAATTCATCATCATAAGTATTTCTCTTGTCTGCGGATTTATCAGATAGCTTTCTATAAGCCCATAAAGTATTAGCCCATTTTGTGTCAATATTATGAGCGAAATATTTTTTAAGAGAGACACTCTCTATACAACCTTCAAATTCCAAAGAATACACTTTTTTGCAATCCAATTGATCAATATGCTGCTCAAATTTTGCTTTGAAGTTTTCAAATGCAGTAAGAGGTTTCCCCCTAGAGTTCATCTTTACATATAGTTCGTCTGTCAATTTGAAATCTTGAAGGTTTAAGAATAAGAATGTTATTATTGGATTATTCGTATCAATGAGTAGGCCAAAGAAGTCTCCTTTATCTTTAAAAATCGCATGTATTGAGTCCAACATCGTTAACATTGATGTTATTGTTGGATCATACTTCCACGAAAGGTAATATTGAGGATTGTTTCTTATTGTTTTAGAGAGCGAATTAGCCATATCATGGTTGTCTGTTGATTTGTCTGAGACCAATAGGTTCTCAAAATCTATGTCTAACCCCATTAGCATATCACAAAAATCAGATGAACTGGTGCGTGTTTCGTATGTAAACATAGATTTGCTATCTTTGTAGATAGCATTGATATATAGGGCTCTTTTCTCCTCATTTGTTGAAATCTGATACAGGTACCAATGGAGCAAGAATAATGTAGTTAAGCGTTGCTGTCCATCAAGTGGGATGAATAATCGCTCCTCAGAATCGCTCAATAATGTACCATATACAAAATCTAAATCTCGATTAGGAATTGCGTCGTCTAAATAGTCATACAACGCTATTAAGAATGATGTGCGAACATCTTCAGTTGATGTTCGTCCTTGTGCATAATCTCTTTGTAATATTGGTACAGATATTTTGTATGATTTGTCTTTGAATAGAGAGTAGAACGACACCCTCTCTCCCGAAAATATATTGTTATCCATTATTTTGCGTATTTGTTGTAGGTATAAAAGGACTAAGAACTTTCTTTATTGCAGCCATATAATCATTAGCGTCTTGGTTGCTCCAATACATAACATCCCCCAGCTGATTTGAGTAATATTTGAGAAATAAATTTTTAGTGGCTATTGGAACAAAAATACCTTTACTGTCATTGTCAATTATGCGACGACGCTTGATGGGGAAAAATGAGTTCCCATAACTTCTATTGGTTGTTGCATCCAAAAGTGTTAGGTTTGAAATATCATCTCTATCTTCTTTCTGATTATCCTCTTTGAAGAAACTTCTAACCATGTTGTAGCAATTGTTGAATTTGATATCCTCTTCATTGACACTCACACTTGATTGTATTGATTCTATTATTTTTATGATGTTAGCTTGACCACTATTATTCTTGACGTATTTTATTATTGCGTCTGAGTCATTGCTTCCCACGAAATATTCAATAATATCTTCATACCATTCAGACCTCTTACCTGCATGAATATTGTAGTCCGTTTGGGAGCATATATGTTCTATATCCCATTTGTCCGACTTGTATCTATTAAAAGGGAATCGCATATCAGACTTCTGTGTCTCCAAGACTGTTTGGATGTTAAATAGTAACAGAATCTTTCTTACGCATGATTTATTGCCGTATGTAATATTATTAATATCAAAATTCACTTGTGCTCTTATCTGATTTACAAGATATTCATGCTTAAATACATCTTTTGGCATAATGTCACTATTCTTCTTTATTTCAATTACAGAGATGCCACAATCAACAAGAAATCCGATGTAATGAAATAAAGTGTAATCTTTAAACCACTCCTCAAGTGTTAAAAAGAATTGCTTAACATTTAGCCAAATTGAAGTAGCTGTTACTTGATGATCAATAAGGTCATTATAAAATGCATTAAAGGTAAAGTGCGCTTCTTTATGCTTAGTTCTACCCTTCATCATGTCAAATATATATTCGATCCTATTTTCATAGTTAATCGGGTTTTTAATATCATATATAAAATACCAGAATGAGTCATCTTGAAGTGTTTTCTCTATAGTATCCCACTCTGTTGCAATTTGGATCTGTTTAAGACTTACACTCTCTTTTGGGAAATTTCGCTTTTGTAGCAACAGAGCCTTTATTAGTTCTGCATTTGTTAGTGGAATTTTTCCAATGTTGAGTCTTGTAAAGATGTTATATATTGAGTCGGTATTTTCTTGGTTGTCTACTTCATACCATATGACTCTTACATTATTTGCATTATCAATAATGACATTATTTTCATTGTCTGATATGTTCTCTAATTGTTGTTTTTGCAGAGTATTTATAAAATCAAGTTTATTTACATCTCTGTCTTGAAACCACTGATCTATGGTATGAAAAGTTGAGTACATAAAGAAAAAGTCAATATTATCTTCATGCTGTGATTCTCCCGATACAATATTTTCAAGAAATGTAGAACTACCTTTGCGAGTGGCATAGTCAATTGTATATAATCTGAACTTTGGATCAAGCATCTTGCATATATCCTCAAAGTATTTTAATATTATGAAGATTGTTGTTAAACGTTGTTGTCCATCTATTACCTCCCATTCTATGTCGTTAATTTTTTTGACGACAATAGGTTGAAGACAGTAAAACTCACCTTTGCTTTTTTCTCTTTTAGAAAATTCCCAGATATCATCCAATAGCTGTATTACTTGGGTTTCTGTCCATCTATAGCCCCGCTGATAAGAAGGTATAAAAAATTTATAACCGAGTAGTTCTTTTATAGATTTTAATATAAGTGTATTTTTCATTTTGATTTTTTTTGTGTCGTATTTTCAAATATACATAATAACAATTTCATACACAAGTGCATAAAATATTTAAACAAATAAAGACCGCTACTTTATCTATTGTTATAACCTGAATTCAACTTGTAAATGCAACTGAGGAATTGGGAAGTTGCAGAGAATGAGATAAAATATTTTTTCAGAGAGGAAAGAGAGGTAAAACTCTCCTTCGCTCCGCTGAATGGAATGCTGCATTCAACCTGCAAATGCAACTGAATTCATAGTTAATATTTGTTTAAATTTTTCATTTGGTGTGAGGTAGCCGAGCCTTTTACGAGGGCGATTATTTAGCTTGTTTTCAATC
>JAWXUE010000063.1:0-2842 GCA_044432925.1 bacterium
CTGTATTACCTGCTAGTTTATTTTCAACTGTCTTAACAGATAAAACACCTTTACCAATTTCAAAATATAATTCTTCAATACTTTTTATATGATTTCTACCAAAATGTTTTTCAACAAAAGCATCTGTTAAAGTTTCTCTTGTTCTTTGACTACTATTTAACTCTCTATCTAATTCAACTTTACCTTGAATAATTAAATTATCTTTATTTTGTTTATTTAAGAAATTCCTAATTTTATTCTTAGCGTAATTTGTTTTTACTATTTTCAACCATGATTCACTAGGTTTTGAATTGTTAGATGTTTTTAATAATATTAAATCACCATTTTGCATTTCATAAGTTAATGATACTATTTTATTATTAACAATAGCTCCAGTAGTTTTATGTCCTAAATCAGTGTGGATTTTATAAGCCAAATCAAGTGGTGTAGCACCTTTTGATAAAGCAATTACTTCTCCTTTAGGCGTATATACATAAATATTTGCATCTAAGATATCACCTTTTACAGATTGTACAAACTCTTCACTATTACTATTTTCATTTGTTAATTGTAATAATTCAGCATACCATTTTAATTTCTTAGCAATTTCGAATTGTTCTTTTTCTTTTGAATATTGAACATTTTCTTTATAACCCCAATGCGCAGCAATACCGTACTCTGCTACTCTATCCATATCTTCTGTTCTAATTTGAATTTCAAACGTTTGTCCATTAACACCTATTACAGTTGTATGTAGTGATTGATACATGTTTTGTTTAGGTACAGCAATATAATCTTTAAATCTTTTTGGAACAGGAGTAAAATGCGCATGAACTAATCCTAAAGCTTGATAACAATCTCCAACTTCATTCACAATTACTCTTATTGCTAATACATCATAAATATCTTCAAATTCTTTATTTTGGGATGTCATTTTCTTAAAAATACTATAAGAGTTTTTTACTCTTCCTTTTATCTTAAAATCTTTCATGTTAGAAGAATTAAAATAATTAGTAATATTTTCAATCATAGACTCAACTGAATTATTAAAATTAGCATCTCCACTAGTTAAACTATGAATTTTATTGTAAATATCTGGTTCAATATATTTTAGTGATTTGTCTTCTAGTTCGTTTTTAATTCTAAACATCCCTAGTTTATGAGCTAAAGGAGCATATATTTCTAATGTTTCTCTTGATTTAATCGCTCTTTTTTCAGGAGGCATAGCATCCATAGTTCTCATGTTATGTAATCTATCAGCTAGTTTAACAATAATTACTCTTATATCTTCACCCATAGCAAGTAACATCTTTTGATGATTATCTACTTGTTGTTTTTCTAATGAAGCAAATTTCATTCTACTTACTTTTGTTACACCATCAACTAAAATACTAACATCTTCGTTAAATTCTTTTTTTATTTCTTCAGTTGTTGTATCAGTATCTTCAACAACATCATGTAGTAAACCAGAAACAAGTGTATTAGGTCCAACAGTTAAATCAGATAAGATCATAGTAACTTCAAGAGGATGAGAAATATATGGTAATCCATCTTTTCTAAAAACTCCCTCATGCTTTTCTTTAGCATAATAATAAGCTTTAGTAATAAATTCAATATCAGTTTCATTTTTAACATATGTTTTAACTTGAGTTATTAACTTATTAAACAAATCATCCATTTTCTCACCTTCTCTCATTAAATATTTAAATTAATATTTTAAAATTGAAAATACTTCTAAACCTTTTAGTAATTCTTTTCCTTTTAAATCAATTAATTCAATTAAACATGCTATCCCAACAACTTGAGCTCCACATGATTCAATTAATTTAACAGTAGCATCTAATGTACCACCAGTTGCTAATAAATCATCAATGATAACTACTCTATCACCTTTTTTAACAGCATCTTTATGCATAACTAATGTGTTACTTCCATATTCTAAATCATAAGATTGAGATACAGTTTCTCTAGGTAATTTACCTGGTTTTCTAATAGGTACAAATCCTAATTTTAAATTTGTTGCAACAGGACATCCAAAGATAAATCCTCTTGATTCCGGTCCAACAATAATATTAGCGTTTTGTTTTTTAACAAAATCACTAAAGATATCAGTTACATGTGCAAATGCTTCTCCATTTGCTAATAACGGTGTAATATCTCTAAATAAAATTCCATCAATTGGAAAATTCGGTACTGCAGCAATATATTTTTCTAAATTCATAAAATCCTCCATACATAAATAATATTTATTATACCATAAAGCAAATATTTTTAATAGTATTTCAATACTATAAAATATATAAATTTAAGTTATTTTGTTATTTATTTTCTTTCTACTTTTACAATAAAAAAGAAACTGTATTTTACAGTTTCATATTTTATTAAATTAGTTTGGTATTTTTATTACAGAATCAGTAAAAGAATACGAATAAGCAGTTGTTTCAACTTTACGATAACTATAATATTCACCAGTATTATAAGGAGAAGATTTTGACTTAAAATACATTAAGTCAACTTCATTTGTTTTATTTATTTCTGCACTATAAGAGAAATCAAATTGATCACTATACTCATAAGATGTGATAAGATCATCGCCAAAGAAAAATTCATCTAAAAATCCAATTTTACGTTCAACGTAATAATAATACGCAGTCGTATAATCTTGGATCAACTCGTAATAGATTGATTCTTCAAGGTAATTATCCGAATTGCCATACGATGTATACAAAACAGCATTTTCATAATCATAAATTTTAGTTGATGTATAATAACTTTCTTCAAGGAAAGAACCCCATATTTCACTACTTGAACTTTCTAATTTCACGTACATTAAATTATCACAAAACATATAAGTGTATTCTGC
>JAWXUE010000064.1:0-2738 GCA_044432925.1 bacterium
ACATATTTATTATCAGATGGACTAATTGAATTTAAAGGTACTTTAGATTGTTTAGTTATTTCTGGTATTGGTGGTTACTTAATGACTAAAATATTAAGTCAATCATTAGATAAAATTAAAAAAGCTAATAAAATAGTATTACAACCTAACAGTGATTTTGAAGTTTTAAGAAAATTCTTATTTGATAATGGATTTGATATTGTATTAGAAAATATGATTTTAGATAATGATAAATATTGCTATTATCTAACTGCAGAATTAGGACAAGTTGAATATATAGAAGAAGATATAACATTTGGTCCGTTATTACGTCATAATATTTCAGCTACATATTCTAATTACTGGGAAAAGAAATATAATGCATTATTAAAAGAACTTACTAATGTAAAAGATAATAGTCAAAAAATCAAACTAGAAAATTATATTAAAAAAATCAAAGAAAATATCATAACAAAGCGATAATTTAAGAAAGTAAATACTTATAATGTATTTACTTTTTTTGTTTTTATAAAGATTTTATTAATGGTAAGTTTGTGTGAAATTATATTAAATGTTATAATGATATAAAGGAGTTGTTAAAATGATGACTAAAATATATTTATTAATTTTATTTACATTAGCAAGTTTTGGTTTTTCTAATGATGGAAGTTACGAAATAGAATCATACAATAATTCATATGGTGATCACTTAACAACACCATTTGAAATGAACCATCATGTAACAACATATCTAGACACAAATGCTGGATATTTATATATTGCTGGGGATAATAGATCTTATAATTTAGGTAACAATACTGACACAAATTCAAAGTTGTATTTTCCAGCATATAAAAATGGAGATAGTAATGATAAATTTATTAATCCAGTAAGTTGGGACTTTGAAATTTATCATTCTGCTATAGTAGATAATGATGGTTCATTGTGGATGTCTGGTCGCGGAACAGATGGAATGCTTGCTACAGGTAATTCAACAGCATTAAGTGTATTTACACAAGTAGAAACACCAAATAATAAAAAAGTTGTAAAAGTATGTGCTTCTAGAGGTAATGCTACTATTATTTTATTAGAAGATGAAAGTGTATGGGCAATTGGTAGTACATCATCTTTAGGTATTAGTGGATCTAACTCTGCATGGACACAAGTAGATACATTATTGCCTGTAGATGATAATAAAATTATTGATTTTCAAGGTGGTTATCAAGCAACATTTTTTTTAACAAGTAAAGGTAATTTATATGGTGCTGGTACATCTACTGATGTTGGTGGGGGGAGTACATCTTTTACTATTCCAAAATTAACTGACGTATGTCAAATTGATTTAATGTATCAAACAACTTATGCACTTAAAAATGATGGTACAGTTTGGGGTACCGGTGCAAATAGCTATGGACAATTAGGACTTGGTACTAGAACAACTATGTATAAATTTACTCAAGCAAATTTATCTTTATTAGAAGATGAATTCCCAGTGTTATTAAAAGGTGGTATACATACAGGATATTTTCTAACAAATTTAGGTAATATGTATATCGCTGGAAGTGATTCTGATGGTCAATATGGAGATGGTACTACAAACTCTGTAAGTTCTGAATTTAAGTTAATTCATGAAGATGTTGCTTATTTTGATGTAGGAGAATATCAAACAGGTGTTTTATTTAAAGATTCTTCATTGAAATTTTTTGGTCAAAATGATTTAGGTCAATTAGGTATTGGTACAACTACTGATGTACACGATGCGTATAGTGATGAAGCTAAGCTAATTTCTCCTTTAGCAGAAAACTTAGGGTCTGGATTAATTCCTGCAGTTACTTTAGCTACTTATACACCTGACTTGTCTTCTTGGCCAACAACTTGTGCTGATGCTTTAACAACAGAACAAATTGAAGCTTACAGTGAATCTACTGTACCAATTAGACCAGGACAAGAACATGAAGATGGAAGTACTAATACATTTATTTCTGATGATGGTGGAGTGTATATATTTTCCTCTCCAGCATTAGTAAACTCAAAATCTGATGTAATAGATACATATGTTTTTAATAGTGGTGAATTTGTTAATGTGTTTTATAATGATCTTAATTTAGAGTCGGGAATATTAAGTGGATATACAGTTAATATATCAATTGAATCTGAAGATAAGATATATGATAGTACATTTAATTATGGAAGTGAACAATTAATATTAGATAATTATCCAAAACAAGTTGGTACATACATTGTAACAACAACTTTACTAAATAGTAAAAATGAAGTTAAAACAACTACAGAAACTTCATATGAAATTTCTTGTGCAACTTATAATCCAAGTTTAATAAATACTAATTTAAAAGATAAATTAGAAAGTTTATATATTATAAAAGATGATAATAATATCGATGATTTTAATAATGCAATTTTAAAAGGAATTCAAGAAGGTAGTTTTGTAAGTGGAGATTTTGTACAAGTATCAGGTAGTGACACACAATCATATATTGATGGTAAATTCAGTGATTTAACATTAAATGAAATTACAATTGAATATAAATTTAATGGAGAAAATACAACACAAATAACAACAAATGGTAATTATATTGCATATGTTAAAATTGAACCATTTGGATATGAATCTGAGTACTTACAAATTGCTTTTACAATTGATGAATCTAAAGTATTAATTCATAACGAAATTATATTAGATGATAATATAATTTTTGGTGATATTTATACAATTGATCTTAATAATTCTGTTTTAAGTG
>JAWXUE010000065.1:0-2605 GCA_044432925.1 bacterium
AAGTAGGGACTCCATTAATAACAATCGGATTTGAAATTAACTTCACAGTCATACAGATACGAGATCTATATAATTATATTATCATAAAATATTATTTTAATCAAGATATAATCATTATATTTATATGTAAATTATAATATATTTATTCATTTTTTATTAATCAAATTTAATTGAGACAATACCATTATCTGCTTTAATTTTTAATAAGTTAGCACCTGTCCCTCCAGATGATACATTACAAAATGTTTTTACATCAATTTCTAATGTATATTGGTTTTTGGTATATGGTAGTTCTACATTTAAAACACCATTTTCAATAGTAATTTCTATATTAGGAGATTTTACATCTTCTAAATTCGTAACTCCATTTTCTAATGTTAAGTTAAGTGAATTACATGTTACGTCTTCTATGTTTATAACACCATCTTCACTATTAATTAAAATGTTATTTACTGTAATATCCTCTATATCTAATACACAGTCTTTTGATGTAATATTTATATCTATATTACTATTTTGTGGTAAATATATTTCAATACCTTTATTTATATTAAATCCGAAAGAAAATCCAAATGATTTATTACTACTTATATCTGCTAATATATTTAAGTTGTTTTCTTCATTAGTTATTGTATATTTAGAATTATCATTTGTATAATATACTACTAATATTTTATCCTCTGAATGTTTATCTATTTTAGTAATAATAGATTCATTTATTTCTAATGAATTTATATTTTCATAGTATTCTTCATTCTTTGTATAATTATTGAAATTAGTTAGTTCAAACATATCAAACCCACTAACAGCAAATGCACTTGTTATAAAAACTAAACTTATTGCGAAAAATATTCCACTAGCTATTAATATTTTTTTCATATTAGATTTTCTCCTTTATATAGTTTGTTGATTTTATACAACAGTCTTTAATAAATTTAAATGAATAATTACATGCTGGAATAAGTAATAATCCTAGAGATATTAATAAAAATGATAATCCTATATTAAGAAGGATAGTACCTATAGGGCTACTTAATATAGTAAATGTAGAGAATAGCATACCAACTCCTGTTATTATAAAAGTAATAGAAATAATAACTAATGCTAATAACAAACAAAATATTGTAACAATTAAAGGAAACCAAATAGGGAAACTACAAATTGCTATTATTATAAATATTATATAGTTATCATTTTTAGGTTTTTGAGTTATAGGTTGTGTTTGTTGTATAACAGTGTTTTCTACTTCCACTTTATTTCCATAACCTTCATTTATAAGAGTTACTATATCAGATATAGATCCTAGATCTTTAACTGCTTCAAATTCATTCATTCCTTCATCTATACGATCATTTATCATTTCTTCATAAAAGTCTAAATGTACTTTTACTTCTTTAGGATTTAAGAAAGATAATCTTTTTTGTAATATTTGTAAAAATTCTTCTTTATTCATTGTCTATACCTCCACTTATGTAATCATATACTTTTGTTACTAAATTCCATTCTTTAATAAAATCATTTATTTTTTCTTTTCCGATTTGTGTTATTGAATAGTATTTTCTTAATCTACCATTATGTTCTACAGAATAAAATGTTACTGCATTAGCAGCTTCTAATCTCTTTAATATTGGATATAATGTAGATTCAGATATTTCTATATACTCTGAAACATCTTTTATTATTTTATATCCATATGAATCTTCTTTCATTAAAGAACGAAGCACACATATATCTAACATTCCTCTTTTTAATTGTATATCCACATTACCACCTCACGTGATATATTATACGACACATAGTATATAGAGTCAATAGGTATAAAATAAAAATCTCAAATAGAATATTTTCTAAATGAGATTTGTTTATTATTTTAATATTTTTCTATTTGCTAATAAGTGTGTAGATGTAAAATACAATAAATATATAAATATTATACCTAGAAAAGTTATTAAAGAAATATTAGTTACACTATTACTGAAGTTTTCTGAAGATAATAAACTACTACTTATATTAATTACTATATTAGTTATTGGAAAGTAAAATATTATAAGTACTATTATAGGAATTGTACTAAAAAATAAATTAGTAATTAGCAAAGATTTTTTCATATCAAGTGATGATGCACCTATTTTAGATAACATGTTATATTTTCTTTTTTCATTTTCTAAGTTAGTTAATAACTTTATAGCTATAATTGTAAAAGAGAACATTACACCTATTATAGCAGCAAATATTAATCCTATACATAAAGTTGATTCATCAAGTAATAATATATATTTAATTATTTCTTTAGATCTAATAAATAAATAATAGGGATATTCATCAAACATATTAAAATCTACGAGTTCAATATCTATTTCAGTATTAATATTATAAACTAATGATTGTAATTGCATATCAATAAGATAATTCTCTGGTACAACCACTACTAAATACATATGTTGAACTAAATTTTCAAAATGAATTTCTCCACCATAGTTTAAGTGATCGTTATTTAAAGTTAAATTAACATCTTCAGAATTCATCATTGGTCTTGTTGCATCAGTGGTATCTATTATATAAAATTTATCATTATCTAATTCTTCATAACCATAAGAACTTAACA
>JAWXUE010000066.1:0-2591 GCA_044432925.1 bacterium
TGTACTTTAAAGATTCCCACCTTGGTAAAAAATTAACATTTTATACTGATTTTGTTTTATTTTACTCAAGCAAATGAAAAAATGAGGTATCTTGGGGGATAGCATCCTAAATTACCTCATTGACAGTTCAATACTAAAAGGGGTATCTCGGGGCTACTAAACCCAAGATACCTCATGTGTTATTATTCGAATTTTACTCTTAAATTTTCTGGTAGTTTATTAGACCATGGTAAAAAATCATTTGGATTAGAAATTAATTTTTCATAATTATCAAATGCATATTCTAAATATTTTTCTGGATGTATACCATTTGCTTTTAATGTTTGTGTTATTGATAAAAGTAATGCTGTAGCTTGTGCTCCATTTTCAGTTTTAGAAAATAACATATTTTTTCTTAAAATCACAAATGGTTTGATTGCTCTTTCTGCCGTATTGTTAGAAGGTTCTACACATGGATCGTTTAAATATGTGAACATGTCTTCACGAGAGTTTTTATAATATGTAACGGCATTTGATAAAGTAGAACCTTTAACTGCAGTAATTGTATTTACTGCATCATCAAGTTCACTTATTTTTCGTTTGTAATTTGAAGAGTTTCTCATTTCAGTAATATCATCAAGTGTTTTAGCGATACTTTTAATATTTCTTTCTAATTTAAATATTGCATCAAATCTATCAATAACTTTTTTAGCCTTAGAATAATTTCTTTGTTCTTTAGTTAAAGATTTGATAACATTATAGAATTCTCTTCTAGCATGAACCATACATCTTTGAATTTTTATACCTTCCTTTTTAAATTTTGTATATCCTGGGAATCCATCAACTACCAATGTCCCTTTAAATCCATCTAAAATTACACTTGTTTTTTCAGTTGTTCTATCAACTGAAAATTCGTATAGATATACTGGACGATCAAAATACGATGTTACATAAGCAAACATATAACATTTTACTTTATTAGTAACTTCTAATACATTAATTGTAGTTTCATCAGCGTGAATTACATTTCCAGTATTATTTACAAGTTCTTTTTTTAGTAAATTATATAGAGGAAGTAGCAATTCAGCACTTTTCATTACATAATTACTTAAACATTGCGTAGATATATCTAGTCCTAATCCTTTTAAATGTTTAGAAAAACGATCTAAAGGAACACAAAGATTGTATCTCATGTTAATAACATCAGCCACAAAAGTAGATGTTATTGCAGATTTACCGAATGGATCATTCTTTAGTTTTTGGTATATTTTATTTTCACATTTATCTTTGCATACATATTTTTTTGAAATATATTCAACAACTTCATATGTAGATGGTATTTTAACAATCTTAATTGTTTTGTCTTCACCAATTTCAATCAGTGCTTCATTGCATGATGCACATACTTTTTCATCAGGTTCAATTATAATACTTCTAGTAGGAGTGAGTTTAGATGCGAAGTTAGTACAACCAACTTTTCTACCTTTTTTAGAATTATGTTCTGCATCATTTATTTCATGTTTTGTTTTTTCACTTTTTGAAACAAATTTATCATATATTTCTTTTTTATATTGTTCATTTTTATTTTCATATTTTAAAAGAAGCGCTTCAAACTTTTCATTTAATTTTCTATGTTTAATTTGTTCTAACTGGTATAATTTATTTACTGTTTTTAAATCAAACTTTGTATCAATAAGTTCTTTAGTAGTGTTTTCTAAACTAACTTTCACTACATTTAATTCATTGTTTTTCTCTTCTAATAATTTAATTAATTGTTCATTTGATAAGTTTAAATAATTCATGAAAACACCACCATTTCTTACTATTAGTATACCATTTTTAAGTGAAAAAGTAAAGAAAAAACGGCTTAAAATAGCCGTTTTTTCACGTTAATATTCATCATATTTTTGTTTATTTTTACCTTCAATTTTATAAATAAAATCTAAACCATTTAGCAATGTTTTAAGATTAGAAATTGATATTGCACTCGTAGTACCTTTATCAGGATAAATAAATTGACCATATGTTAATTTTTTAAAATACATCCATGTAGATCCTTCCTCAAACTCCAACACTTTAATAGCATCTTTCTTTTTAGAACAGAAAATAAATAATGTATTACTAAGATCAATTCCTTGAAATTGCATTTTTACTTTCAAAGCTAGAGCGCCCATTCCTAATCTAAAATCTGTAGTACCGGTAAATAAATAAACTTCTTTTATTTTAGATAACTCTATCATTTAAATACCTCAAGTACATTTCTAAGATTTTCGATATCAAATGTTAGTTTGATTCCATCTTTTTCCATTGTTATTTTAGTATCATTGAAATGTTCGTTGATTACTTGAATATTTTTTGGTTTTTCAACTATATCATTTTCTCTGATTTCTAATGGTTCTTTTATTTTAGATAGAACTGGTATATATTCCGTATTTTGAAATAATTCAGGATTTTCTTTTTCATAAATTGCTATCCACCTGGATAATGTTGTCTTTCCTAATCCTTTCATTAAACTAAATCTATAAATTGATAAATTTGATTGAAAGTATTCATTAATGATGTTTATTTTATCTTGTGCAGTGTAATTCATTTTATTTCCTCCATTTCATTTT
>JAWXUE010000067.1:0-2495 GCA_044432925.1 bacterium
TGTAGTAGGCTAAGTACCCAACGCCTTGCCATATTTCACTATGGTAGGTTTTCAAGTACTCGCCTCCGAACCGTACGTACACCTCTCGATGTATACGGCTCTCCATTAATTTATTCAGTCTAACTTTCCTGCGTGAAGTTTGTGATGACAATTTGAACATAATACCATTGTTTTTCTGTTTCTTGCTATCATTTTCTGCTCCCATTTCTTTTTGCCTTTCAGGTCTTTCAATTTTCGTACATGGTGTACTTCAATTTTATCACTTGAACCACATAATTCACATTTCTGTGCTTTCAGTTTGGTGATAAGCCCATTTCTGCCTTCTGTAATATTTACAGTGTTTGGGAGGTTGTCGCTAAATAGTAAGTTTGCGCTCTCTTTCCTTTTGAATCCATCGTGATAAAAGTTTCGGTATTTGATATTACCCTTTTTATCAGTATATGGAATCCTAAAGACCTTATCCTTAGTGTATTTTGTGATTACTTTTCCTATCGTACTTCTTAGTTTACCTGCGTATGTTTTATACATACTGTATTCCATTATACAATAGAATTGGTTTAGTACACAGCTATTATTTGCTATGCAGTAATAGTTGTACAACCCCATAATCTCAGCATTATACTTTGTTAGAATTTCGAGTTCGTCGTTATTGTACAAATATGTACGAGCTTTAGATTCCCAAGCTTCCTTTCCATTACGAGTTGTTATTTTAACAGCATCATATTCCAGTAGCTTGTTCTTCATTACCTCTGTAGATAAGTACAGTACGATTTTCCCATTGAAAGACCTGATTGGGTTTCCATTCTTATTTCTTTTGGTATCGTTACTTTTCCTTGTAAAGATTTCAAAACTTAAAAATTTTGCAGCACTTTTTGCGTTCGTTATCAGTGTCTTTTCTTCCGACAACTCAAGGTTAAGCATAGAGTTTAGAAACTCTTTTATCTCTTCCTTTATTTTAATGCAATCAGCTTTGCTCCCAATTACCCCTATTAAAAAATCATCCGCATATCGGGTATAACTAATTTTCTTTACGCTGTCGTCCATATCATTACAAGCTGGTACGTTACGACGCTCTTTAATTATATCCTTTATTTGTTTGATGATTTGTTTCCTAACAGATTCATCTTTCTCTTTTTCTAACTTCTTTGATAGTGCATACTTCTGATCAATAAGCCTTTTCGCCTCTGTGTTCTGACATTTTTTATGTCCTTTATTGAATGATTTGGTAAGTTCCATCATATATTTATCCAATTTGTCTAAGTATATGTTAGCCAATATTGGACTGATAATACCACCTTGCGGTGTGCCACTATGTGTAGTCTGGAATTTCCAGTCCTCCATATAGCCAGCGTTTAGAAACTTACGAATCAATCTGATAAATCTTTCATCAGCAATTCTTTCTGACAGAATCATGATAAGTTTATTGTGATTGATGTTGTCAAAGAAACCTTTAATATCACCCTCGATGAACCACTTTGTACCTGTGTATGTCTTTTGAATGTTATTCAGTGCAGTATGACAACTTCTTTGGGGTCTAAACCCGTGTGAAGTATTTTCAAAACTGCCCTCGTATATAGCTTCCAAAATCATTCGTAGTACTTCTTGTAATAGTTTATCGTTGAATGATGGTATACCAAGGGGGCGTTGACTACCATTTTTCTTTGGTATATACACCCTCTTCGATGGTTTCGGTTGATAACTCTCATCTTTCAATGTCTCTATCAGTTGCTTAATGCGGTTTAGACTCATGCCGTCGATTGTTTCACTATCAACGCCTTGTGTCATATTTCCTGACTTCCCTTGTAGCTTTTTATAAGCTATTAGGTATAGTTCTTCATTAAACAAAATTCTGTACAGCCTCTCAAACTTATAGGTCAAATCCTTACTATGTTTTGTTAGACTGTTCAATATTCTTTCTGGATTTCTCATGTCTCTCACATTTTCCTTTATAAATATTAAACTAAATTAACTGCCACCCTTCGCCATGTACAAGGCTTTCCCTTGCTCGGACTACTACGGTGGCTCCGTTACCATATCAGATATTCAAAAGTCTATAACCTTATAGCCTTATAAAAAGGCATTCTGACTTAGGTAATCCCCATTTAGATGTGTAATAACTTTTTAGCGTGATAGATTCTCGGATACGACTTTCGCTGTTTACTACTTATTGAAGTTGCGCTACATTTTATTCTTGCTACCTCTATAAAGGCTATGTAGGGTAGATAATGTAGTAAGACGTTTGTATCTGTCTTCCGTCTTAGTTTACGATTTAACCGCTCCAGCTATCGTTCAATTAATCCAAATTTTATCCTTATATCTATCTTTTCAACTCGCCATTCAGTCGCAGCACGACAATTAGCTGACTTATGACTTTACCAATATGCTACACTCCCCATCAGGTTTCCCTTTTGGATAAATTGGTTGTTGACAGGTCATCGAATACTAACCTGATAGCTTGCCAAAGCTATATTTATTACACACCCTTATGGGCGCAC
>JAWXUE010000068.1:0-2367 GCA_044432925.1 bacterium
TTTTAATTCATTATTAGTTAATACATCATTTTTATTTTCAAAAAATGTTTTTGTAATTCAACCTTTATTCTTTATTGATTTTTTTGTTTCATCTGGTATAGAAGCATTAAGTATTTCTAAATATTTTTTATAATCCATCTTATTTCCACATTTATTTTAATTTCACACCAAGTAATTTAATTAAATCATATGATTGCTCAAATGATATTGTTGCTCCTTTGATATCTTCCATACTTATTTTTATATTTTCTATATTATTAGAAGATAAATCAATATTAAATTTTGTTTTATTAACATCTATTTTAAATAAATTACTATTACTTATTTCAAATTTAATTAAAGTGCATGATTCTAAAAAAGATTCTTCTAAAATGCTTTTATCTATTTCGACTTCTTTAAATTTATGATAAAAAAAGCCAGACATTTTAAAATTAGATTCATTTATGATTATATTATCAAATATAGATTCATTAAATGTTGCTCCCATTAATTTACATTCATACATTTCATTAATATAAAATCTAGTTTTATTAATTGTGATATTACATAGATCACAATTAATAAATTTACAATGAATAAATTGAAGATTAACTCCTTCATTAATAAAAGTACAATTTTCAAATAAGCATCCATTAAATTCGTAATAATAAATTTTAGATAAATCAAACGTTTGATTTTTATAATGAATATCTAGATTTTTATCAAACACATTAATTGACTCTTCTAAATAAGTATGTTTCACTTTTTTCATCGTAAGTACCTGCTTTCACAACTATTAACCATATAAACAAGTTTCTAGTTTAACTTCATTTATTATATAATGAAAATGAAGTATATACAATCTTTTAATTAATCAATATCATTCGGAGTTACTTTCAAAAAGATACATAGATATATGTATAAAAAAGTACTAGAAATTTAATTCTAATACTTTAATTTATAAATTTATGATTTGTATATTATATCTACTACTCCAGAATTCCAACTAGAACCCAATGACACTTTAGAAGAAACTTCATCTTCAGTTAAATCGAAAGTGATTGTTAGGGAATTGCAATCATAGAATGCATTATAACCTATACTTGTTATAGTAGAAGGAATTTCTATACTTGTTAGGGCTGAACAGTTATAGAAGGCAGATTCCCCTATGCTTGTTATAGTATCTGGTAATATTACACTTGTTAGGGATGTGCAATTATGGAATGTATCGTCCCCTATACTTGTTACACTAGAAGGTATTTCTATACTTGTTAGGGATGTGCAATTATGGAATACATCCTCTCCTATGCTTGTTACACTAGAAGGTATTATTATACTTGTTAGGGATGCGCACCACTTGAAGGCTCCATCATCTATACTTGTTACACTTTCTGGGATTTCTATACTTGTTAAGGCACTGCAATTATCAAACATCGAATCACTTATACTTGTTAAACCATTTGGTAATGTTACCCTTGTTAGGGCTGTGCAATTATAGAATGTAGCGTCCCCTATACTTGTTACACTATTTGGTATTACTATACTTGTTAGGGCTGTACAGTTAGCGAATGCTGCTTCTCCTATGAATGTTACACTATCAGGGATTGTTATATTTACTAGAGAACTTTTATTTAAAAATGCAGTCTTAGCTATACCTACTACTTCTAAACCATCAATTTTTGAAGGTATGTAAATTTCAGAATGACCTACTGTTCCTAAACCAGAAACATAATATTGATTATCAATTGTTGTATATAATAATCCAATTGAATATTTTTCATATGATGCATATAAATTAATATTACTAGTTATATTTGTTAATGTATCAATATTATTAGTATATTCTTGATCTGTATACCATCCTAGAAATTGATATCCATACCCATAATCATCTTGATATTCATTAAGATCAGTTAATTCTATTTTATCTTTACTAGTTCCAGATGTTTTATTATCATTTGATTGATTGAATTCATCATAATATGTAATAGTATACGTTGCTATTTTAAATTCAGCATATACTTCAATATCTTTTTCTAACTTTATATTACTATAATATGTATCAATGAATTTTGTATCAAATGTATCATCAAGATACCAACCATTAAATTCATATCCATCTTCTTCTGGATCTTCAGGAAATTCTATTTTTTCATTTCCTTTTGTTTCTATTGTATGATAAACTTCATCATTTACAATAAAATCAATTTTATATTCATTTGATGAGCATGACTTTATACCAATTAATAATATTAACAATAAAAGTATTGTAGCTATTATAACTAATATTATATTTCTTTGCTTATCAGAATCATTATCTTTCTTTTTCTTATTTTCTTTATTTTTCATTGTTACACTCCTTATTTTTAAATTTAATTTATTATACAA
>JAWXUE010000069.1:0-2265 GCA_044432925.1 bacterium
TTAACATTTATAAATAAATTCTTCGAACAATTCTATTACTTTAAATTATACGTTCATTTATTTCAAGAAGGAGATTTTGGAAAACCTAAAAAGAAAACTCTAGCTATAAACATCAGAGATTTAAAACATAACGATCATCCACTATATGATTCAACATTCTTAAGTTTCATATATGAACAAAAGAAAAACAAACAATTTAAAGACTTAGATAAATTTACTCAATTAGCACCAAGTAAAGAAGAACTAGAGAAATGTAAATCTAGATTCTATGAGAAGATTAATCATTAAAAAAACCCTTCATTTAAATGAAGAGTTTTAAGTTTAAGCTAATTCAACAAGTTTATTATGAAGTTCATCTAATTTATCAGTATTAGTTAATCCAATAACTACTGGGATATTTTCTTCCACATATATAATTATACATTTAGTTGAGTCTTTTTCTAAGTAAGAAATATATTTACCTAATTCATCATTTTCAAAAATACCAATTTCTGAATTATCGTATTTTATACCATCAAGAAGTAAATTATCATAGATAATACTATCTTTTAATTCAAACGAATTGATTTTATCATGTTCTATTTTATTTGAATAAGAATCAGCAACTATATAAATATTATCAGTATTATAACTAATACTAATATCTACATTATTATTACAACCATTTAAAAATAAACACATAAAACATAAACTTATCATTAATAAAAATTTCTTCATAAATACAACCCCTTTTCTTAATTAAATTAATTATAACACAATACAAAAAAATAACAAAATAAATAACCAATTTTCACACAAAAAGAAAAGCACAAAAAATCACTCTCGACCATCGATTCGGGGGCGTATACTAATAGCCCCCCGATTCGAGAGTGATTGTGCTTTTCTGTGTGAAATGTTAGTTGTTTTAGAAAGGACAATTATATGCAACATTTTGAAATAAAAGTAGATTACATATCTGCTACATTCCCATTATTTGTACAAGCTAATGATGTGGAAGATGAAGTAAAAGATCAAGTAGTAATTCAAATGTCTAAATATCTAAATATAAAAGATTATGAAGTGCTTAGAGAAGACTACACAAACAATAGATACAGATATCAGTATTTATTAGGACAACATATGATCCTAAGATTATCTGGTTCAGAAAATGAATCAGGATATAGAACATGCCAACTTGAAATGAAAGGAGAAGGCTGTAGAGATTTCGAAAGGAGAAATCCAGAAAAAACATGGATGGACTTCTTTATACATATTTCATTACTAAGTGGAACATTCAAAAGAATAGATATTGCAATAGATGATTTCGTTGGAGATACAGTAGATATGAACTATATACTTAAAAAAGTAAAAAATAGATTTTACACATCAGTATGCAGAACAGCACCTACGCAAATAGGAAATGAAGAAAATGGAATTTCATTAAACTTTGGTTCAAGAAAATCAGGACAAGAACTTTGTATCTATGACAAAAGGAAACAACTCTTATCAAAAAGACAATTCTTTGAAGGAGATTATTGGATGAGATACGAAATGCGATTTAGAGGAGAGAATGCTCAAGCATTAACAACACATATAGTAGTAACTCTAAAAAATCAAGAAAAAATGAAATCCCTAGCTACAATAGCATTCGAACAACTATATCGTATATTAGATATTAAAAAAGATAATAACTATAGTGAAAAATATCAATCAAAAATAGAAACAGATGATAGATGGAATGAATTTCTTAAAAATGTAAAAAAAGGAATACTACCTAAACCAACTGAAGAAATTAGTTCATTAGAAAAACATTCTAAATTTATAGAAGATAAAGCAGTACTTTATTTAATCCTAATGTATCAAATTGCAAATAAAGATATAGAACTATTTACAACAAGCGTAATTAGATTAATGTACAAACACTCTGAACTATCTAAAAAAAGATTTAGAAGACTTAATACATATCTAGCTGAATTAAAACTAAATACATTCTCAGATGAAGATTTAGAAGATCTAAGAATAGAATTATTCAGTATTATAAAAGAACGTGAATTACCATTCTAATGAGTAATTTAGAATATTTAGATTTAAGAGTAAGATATAAATATGAAAACACCACTATAAAAAACTTACCCCAAGTGATATTTGTATATCTGATGAATAATCCACAACTAGAATCATTCTACTTATCATCAGATATTCAAATGAACGATTTACTTAAACACATTGCTACTTCAGATAAAGAATTATTAGAAGCAGTAATTGATTATGTAGAACCATTTTAAA
>JAWXUE010000070.1:0-2261 GCA_044432925.1 bacterium
CTTTAGATAACTCTACAGTATCTTTAACAAAATCACATGTCTCATCTCTTGTATAGCCCTTATTTTTTAATTTTAAAATCATGTTACACAATAAGTCATGATTAGCTTGTTCAATCCCTTGTTCAATTCCTTGTTGAATCCCTTCTTCAATTCCTTGTTGAATCCCTTCTTCCTTAGCTTCCATTCTTATTGCTCTTTCTCTCCAATACTCTTGTGATAACAATACATTTAAGTCCATTAATGTTTCCTCCTGTGTTTTTATTTTATTTACAATATCATTTAATTCTAAAATAAATGGATGATCAGATAATGTATTATCATACATGAATCTACAACAATCTCCATATAAATTATTAGGTAATTTTTTTGATGAAATATTGTGGAATATTACTTTTATCCTACTATTGTATTTATACTCTAATTTACTTTCAACAAATTGCTTAACTATTTCTTTGTATTTATCATCTCCAAACAAATCATATGTACATAAGACATGTAAATGTAAATAAGGATATTTATTGAAAGGTTCACCAGAGTTTAGTAGATTTGCATATACAATTGATAATATTGAATCTACTCTTTCTGGTGGAAAATCATATTTACTTTGTTGCATTTCTACAATAGAACAAAAGTTAAGTGTTTCGAATTTAAGATCTAAAACTATTTTCTTATTTAAATTTACTCTCTGATCATCTTGTGTAATTGAAGTATAATCATTTGGTAATTCTACACCCTCTAATACTTCAATAAATTTTTTTACTAATTCTTTGTTCCCTCTAAAAACCATATTAAATAATTTATCATTTTTCATTGATAAGTCTTTAATTCTTTTCATTTCCTCTTCAGTATACTTCATATATTCTCCTTTTCTAATATATAGTAATATTTTACTAATAATATAGAAGTATATTTTTATTATACATAATAGAAATAATTAATTCAATAATATTATAGTAAAAGTGGTTACATTATATTATTACTAGAATTAGGTAGAATTACTAAAAAATATTTTTTTTTAAAAGTTAAGAAAATGCTGGAGGGGAGTTGGAGATATCGCCTGGACCAGTAGGGGTTTGAACATAATAAGAAGTATCAACATTTGAAGGAGTAAAAGGAGATGAAACAGAAACAGTTCCAGTTGAACCATTTCCTAACCCTCCATGGTAATTTCCACCCCAAAATTTAGTAACACCATTTTGAATGATACCATATGATGGACCACTACCTGCTAAATCAAAATAAGTAACACCTGAATTGTATGAAGATGAAGTTGAAGGAGTACCAGTATCGGTACTCGATAAATAAAGAGCACCTGCTGAGTTTAAATAACCCCATCCAGTTATAGCTCCTCTAATTTGAGTTACAGTCCCAGTAGGAGTAACTGTCGTCCAACCATTAGATGGTGAAGATGCAGTTGCTACAGTAGTGCTTGAACCCGCACGATATAGAATTTTATTTGAAGAGTTAACTGCTCGAACATACGTACTTGAATTTCCTGATTCTACATCAAACATTGTAATATTTTTAGCTGCAAGAATTGCTGAAGAACCTAAGCGATAAAGATCCCCATTTGAATAAAGAACATACGAGCATTGATACCCACATGAAAAATCAACAATTTTATTCGAAGTTGTTGCCGCAGGAAGGTTAGATACAACCCCATCAAGTCTTACGAAGTACCCTGTCGTTGTCGCAGCCCCCCCTAAAAAAGAAGATTGACCTGCCCCATATAGTGCCCCAGTACTCGTTAAAATCAAGTTCGCTTGTGATCCATTTTCACCAGAACTTGAAACAGCTACTGCTTGATAGTTTGCTGGAAGATAATTCCCAGAGTTGCTTGTCGCTACAGTCCTAAAATAATAATACGATGAAGAAGCTGGATAAGTACTTGTACTCCCCAATCCAAGAGCGTAATTACCATTATATCCCGCAGTCCAAACCTTACCACTAGAATCAACTACGATCCCTGATGTATAAGAATCACTAGCACCACTCATTCCTCCACTTCCGAAAGAGTAATCAATAGGATTCTTGAACCCACCAGGACTTCCTCCAGTAGTTGTAGTCCCCACTTTCACAAAAGAAGTCATCCCTCCAGATGTACCAGTCCCACCGCTACCAATCCCAAACTGCCCGTGATGATTAGATCCAGCCGCATATAAATACCCATCTACACTATTTATATACGATGATGCTAAGTTTGCGAAGCTAGTAGCTCCACCTTGCATCTTAAAAGGAGTCGCCCCATAAGCCCCCATCCC
>JAWXUE010000071.1:0-2218 GCA_044432925.1 bacterium
ACCTCTATTTAAGTTAAAAATTAAACAAAATTCAATAATATTAATTACAGCTAATACTAAGATAGCCATTAAAATACCTTCATTAAATGCAAC
This sequence comes from bacterium, assembly GCA_044432925.1. Taxonomy (GTDB): domain Bacteria; phylum Bacillota_I; class Bacilli_A; order Acholeplasmatales; family Anaeroplasmataceae; genus JAWXUE01. Next base: position 94 of record JAWXUE010000071.1, read on the forward strand.
ACTTAAGATTAATTCTTCGTTTGCTAAAGCAATATCATTTAAACTAGATAAATTAAATGTAATGTAACCATCGTTATATTCACCAATTACTTCAACTAATTTACCATCTTGCATCATATATATTGCATATGTTTCTACTACACCCATACCTTCAGGTAATAAAATATTAATATTATAACTTGATGATTCATATGAAACACCATCAACTAATAACTCAATTGAATACATACCATAAATATCTAAATTTGTAGTACTACCACTTAATGTATAATCACTTGATGAAGTTATTGATAAAGTTGAATTTGTTGAAATACCTTCAGGAAAATACATACTTGCAGTAATATTACTAGTACTATTTGTTCTTACATATTGTAAAATATAAGTAGAATTAACAGTTGCATCACTAGTAAATGTACTAGCTCTATTTACATCATTTCCATTGCATTCAAATGATGTATGTAAATAATCTTGTTTAGTAGGTTTAGGCAAATTAAAATTATGATCAAAATCCCACGATAAATCTAATTGTTGAACATATGATAATTCTTTTCCAGGTAATCTAGTTAATGTTAATGAACTTTCATTATCGTATGTACCTTCGTTATAATCAAATGTAATATTTATTAAATATGTTAAGTTACTATTGTTAATAGTAGATTTAACTACATCATATATTTCTTCATTAGGTGTAACAATAACAACAGATACATTATTAAATACATCAATACCATAAGATGAATCTTCATTTAAATAAATATACCCAGGAGTACATGTTGCATTATCAAATGCGTTATCACCAATAAATGATACACTTTGTGGAATTACAATAGCATTACGAATATCAACATTTTCAAATGCATTTGCTCCAATAGAATCAATTCCTTCTTGAAAAGTAAAAGATAAAAATTTTAAATCTTTAAATGCATTATCTGAAATACCTTTAACAATTCCATTATTTTCTCCATCCCAATAAATAGTAGGGATAGTTATTTCTAAAAATTCTCCAGTAATAAAACTATTTGAAATACCTTCAATAGTATGAACACCATTTTCAAATGTAGTTTTAAATAATCCTTCGTAAGTAGCATCTATACCAGTTTCAAATAAAGCTTGATCAACTTTTAATTCTGAAAAGATTTCTTCACCATTATATGAGTATGATGCTAATCTAAATTCTTGATTTTCTTTAAATAATTTTAATCCACTAGGTAAATTACTATAAATTGATTCTTCTGATTTATTCCAAACTCCAGTTTTTTCATCAACAAAGTAATCAAATGTAAAACCAAATAGTTTATGTACAATACCACTTGTCTCACCATTACTATCAGTACCACCATTATAATTAATTTCAATATCTACTACGTATGTAACATTTTGTGATTTATTAAATTTACTACTATCTTGATAATGTTCAATATTTTCCTTTAAAACAATAATAGGACATGTTGTTGCGTCAAACACATCTACATTTGCAAATGAAATCAATGAATTAATGTATATTGCTTTTAAATTAGAACAACCTGTAAATGATCCAAGGGCAATGTTATTTAAAGTAGTAGGTAAATATAATATTTCTAATGAACTACATCCATCAAATGCAAATGAAGATATTGTTTGGACACCTTCAGGTAAGAATAAACTTGATAAACTTGTACAACTTGCAAAAGCTGAATCTCCAATTTCTTTAAGAACTGATGTATTAAAAGTTATTTTTTGTAAATTAGTACATCCTCTAAATGCATTACTATTAATTAATTCAATGTTTTCTGAGATTACAACTTCTTCAATTAATAAACAAGCATAAAACCCTCCAGAAGTTATCGAAGTAACATTATAAGTTATTCCATCTTTTGTTGTAGTACTTGGAAGTACTACAATATTACTAGTAAAAGGTGTATTTTTATCATAAGCTATTGATACTGTTCTATTAGTATCATCATAATTAGAATAAGAAAAATGTGACTCATCAGTAGTTTCATAGATCGTTGTTGCTACAATCGCTGTATCGTTTGAAAAAGATATTTCATCAATGCTGAATGAAAAAATAAATGCAAATAATAAAAGTAAGAATGAAAATTTAATTTTATCAGCCATATTCATGTACCTCCTTTTCACAAATTAT
>JAWXUE010000072.1:0-2078 GCA_044432925.1 bacterium
TTTTAGTGTTATAATTTGAAGAATGGAGGTGGATTAAATGGAAAAAAATTGGTATAAATTAGATAATGCAGCGAAATTATTTCCAGCAACATATTCACGAAAAGCCCCAACGACTTTTCGTTTATCAGCTATTTTTTATGAAGAAGTTGATAAAGAAATTTTACAAAAAGCTGTTGATATTGCATTAGAGAGATTTCATCCATTTAATGTACAACTAAAAAGAGGAATCTTTTGGTACTATTTAGAAAGAAATTATAGTAAGTTTTATATTAAAAAAGAATCTCCATTTGGTTATCAATCAGTAAATATAAATGATGACAATAGTTATTTATTTAATGTGTTTTATAATGGTAAAAGAGTTTGTTTAGAAATTTGGCACGCCTTAACAGACGCAAATGGTGGGATGGAGTTTTTAAAAGCTATTTGTTTTAATTATTTAAAATTGAAGGATGTTAATATTGAAAATAATAATACAATTTTAACTAACGATATTCCTGTTAATGAAGAAGAAGGGGAGGATAGTTTTGTTAAAAATTTTAATCCTTTAGATGAAAAACCTAATAAAGTTCCTAGAACATTTGTTATAAGTGGTGATTTCTCAAAGTTTGATAATATTGGTATTATCCATGGATTATTAAATGTTAATCAAGTAAAAGAGAATGCTAAGTTATATGATGCTACTATTACTGAGTATATTGGTGGATGTATGTTGTACTCAATATATTTAACATACAAAAATAATAATCCTAAAAATTTACCTTTTGTTTTATTTATTCCTGTTAACACAAGAAAGATAATTGATTCAAAAACATTAAAAAACTTTATGTTATATATAAGAAGTACTCTAAATATAAATGAAGAAGTTACACTTAAAAATACAATCAATTGTATAAAGAATACTTTAAGAGTTGAACTTAATGAGAAATACTTAAGAAGTGTAATTAGAGGTAATGTTCCTGTAGAGAAAAGTTTAGTTATAAGAAGTATACCATTAAGTGTGAAAAATTTTGTAATGAATCTCGGTTATAAAATTATTGGAAAAGGTACGACATCAATTGTATTTTCAAATATAGGTGTAGTTAATACTCCTGAAGTTATGAAACAATTTGTTGATAGATTTGAGTTTGGTATTTCGCCTTCAGAGTCACTTCCGATAACTTTTTCTGGTGTTTCATATAATAATAAATTAGTATTAACATTATCTAAAAAAATAAAAGATAAAGAATTAATAAAAAACTTTTTTAAATTATTATCTGAAGAAAATGAAGTTATTATAAATACAAATGATTTAGGAGGACAGTAAATGAAATTTTGTCGTAATTGCAACGTTTATTTAAATAGTGAAGATATTACATGTCCTTTATGTGATAAAGAAAGTATGGATAAATCTAAAGTAGCTAATGTTCAAGGTTATGAGAGTTTTCCTAAAAGAAGCAATCTTGATTTAAAAGAAAGTTTGATAAATTTTGCTGCATTGTTTTTATGTCTTTGTTCAATTATATTGAATATATCCTTATACAGTAGTTTTAGTAGTTTCTTTTCGATATATATGATAATTATTATCTTAGTATTAAAAAAACATTTGATGTTTAACAAAAACAATTTATCAAATAAAATATTTAGTATACATATTGTTTTTCTGTGTTTAGCATTTTTAATGGATGCTTTTATTTTAGAGAATAATATATCTTTAGAATATGTACTTCCAATATCTTCTTCAGTGTTGTTAATAGCATTGTTTTTTCTTGGAAGAAAAGAAAAATATCAAGATTACTTTGGTAACATTGTATTTCATATAGTGTTATGTTTTATTCCTATGATTTTATATTTTTCAACAACAATTATTACAAATAGTATTTTATCATTTGTTAGTTTATTAATAGGATTAATATCAATGTTAGTATGTATAGTTAAAAAAGAAACAAAAAATGAGTTAAAAAAGAGATTACATTTATAGATTAGTCTTTAATTTATAAATAAATAATATATAATATTTAGTAGAGGTGACGTTTATGAGTTTATTAAGTGCTGTTAATGTAAATCACGGATTTGGTGATAGACAAATATTAAAAGATGCA
>JAWXUE010000073.1:0-2078 GCA_044432925.1 bacterium
TTTTAGTGTTATAATTTGAAGAATGGAGGTGGATTAAATGGAAAAAAATTGGTATAAATTAGATAATGCAGCGAAATTATTTCCAGCAACATATTCACGAAAAGCCCCAACGACTTTTCGATTATCAGCTATTTTTTATGAAGAAGTTGATAAAGAAATTTTACAAAAAGCTGTTGATATTGCCTTAGAGAGATTTCATCCATTTAATGTACAACTAAAAAGAGGTATCTTTTGGTACTATTTAGAAAGAAATTATAGTAAGTTTTATATTAAAAAAGAATCTCCATTTGTTTATCAATCAGTAAATATAAATGATGATAATAGTTATTTATTTAATGTGTTTTATAATGGTAAAAGAGTTTGTTTAGAAATTTGGCATGCTTTAACAGACGCAAATGGTGGGATGGAGTTTTTAAAAGCTATTTGTTTTAATTATTTAAAATTAAAAGATATTAATATTGAAAATAATAATACAATTTTAACTAACGATATTCCTGTTAATGAAGAAGAAGGGGAAGATAGTTTTGTTAAAAATTTTAATCCTTTAGATGAAAAACCTAATAAAGTTCCTAGAACATTTGTTATAAGTGGTGATTTCTCAAAGTTTGATAATATTGGTATTATTCATGGTTTATTAAACGTTAATCAAGTAAAAGAGAATGCTAAGTTATATGATGCTACTATTACTGAGTATATTGGTGGGTGTATGTTGTATTCAATATATTTAACATACAAAAACAATAATCCTAAAAATTTACCTTTTGTTTTATTTATTCCTGTTAATACAAGAAAGATAATTGATTCAAAAACATTAAAAAACTTTATGTTATATATAAGAAGTACTCTAAATGTAAATGAAGAAGTTACACTTAAAAATACAATAAATTGTATAAAGAATACTTTAAGAGTTGAACTTAATGAGAAATATTTAAGAAGTGTAATTAGAGGTAATGTTCCTGTAGAGAAAAGTTTAGTTATAAGAAGTATACCATTAAGTGTTAAAAATTTTGTAATGAATCTTGGTTATAAAATTATTGGAAAAGGTACGACATCAATTGTATTTTCAAATATAGGTGTAGTTAATACTCCTGAAGTTATGAAACAGTTTGTTGATAGATTTGAGTTTGGTATTTCACCTTCAGAGTCACTTCCGATAACTTTTTCTGGTGTATCATATAATAATAAATTAGTATTAACATTATCTAAAAAAATAAAAGATAAAGAATTAATAAAAAACTTTTTTAAATTATTATCTGAAGAAAATGAAGTTATTATAAATACAAATGATTTAGGAGGACAGTAAATGAAATTTTGTCGTAATTGCAACGTTTATTTAAATAGTGAAGATATTACATGTCCTTTGTGTGATAAAGAAAGTATGGATAAATCTAAAGTGGCTAATGTTCAAGGTTATGAGGGTTTCCCTAAAAGAAGCAATCTTGATTTAAAAGAGAGTTTGATAAATTTTGCTGCATTGTTTTTATGTCTTTGTACAATCGTATTGAATGTATCTTTATACAGTAGTTTTAATAGTTTATTTTCAATATATATGATAATTATTATCTTAATATTAAAAAAACATTTGATGTTTAACAAAAACAATTTATCAAATAAAATACTTAGTACACATATTGTTTTTCTTTGTTTAGCATTTTTAATGGATACTTTTATTTTAGAGAATAATATATCTTTAGAATATGTACTTCCAATATCTTCTTCAATAGTGTTAATAACATTGTTTTTTCTTGGAAGAAAAGAAAAATATCAAGATTACTTTGGTAACATTGTATTTCATCTAGTGTTATGTTTTATTCCTATGATTTTATATTTTTCAACAACAATTGTTACAAATAGTATTTTATCATTTGTTAGTTTATTAATAGGGTTAATATCAATGTTAGTATGTATAGTTAAAAAAGAAACAAAAAATGAGTTAAAAAAGAGATTACATTTATAAATTAGTCTTTAATTTATAAATAAATAATATATAATATTTAGTAGAGGTGACGTTTATGAGTTTATTAAGTGCTGTTAATGTAAATCACGGATTTGGTGATAGACAAATATTAAAAGATGCA